>CAMDDX010000084.1 GCA_945893075.1 Planctomyces sp. SH-PL62
GTAGGGTGGGTCGAGTCATCGAGACCCACCAAATTGTTGGCGGTTCGTGGTGGGTCTCGATGACTCGACCCACCCTACGGTTGAGAACTTGACCGGCTGTGACGATTCTTGGCGGGTGCCGCGAGGCCGGTTTATCATGCGCCGCCCAACGCTGCGGGCCGCGGTCGCGTAGACACGCCAAACAACGCGCGGGCCGAATCCGAGTTCGGGAGGGGTCAGGTGTTCTGATTTCTGTTTTGCTCCTGCAATCCACCCCAACGGTGGTTTGCAGTCAATCGCTCGATCAACGATTCGCTCCCATTCCGAGCAGCAAAACAGAAATCAGAACACCTGACCCCGGCCGGGCGAGTTTCAACATGGAGAAAAGGAAAGGTGCATCATGCGACGGCTCAGCACACACGTTTCGTGGATTGTCGGAGTGGTGGGGATCGTCTGTCTGGCGATCAATTTTTCGGACGTGTTGCCGCGTCGCGTGGTGACGGCCGCTCCGGGGGCGGCTGATGCTCGGAAATTGTCAGTGACTTTCCGCGAAGTCGCTCGCGAGGTGTTGCCCAGCATCGTCGCGATTGAAACTCACGGCAAAGCGGCGGCGATGAGCGGCGTCGATCCTGACGACGAAGAGAATTCGCTCAAGGAACTATTCAAACAGAATCCCCAGTTCCGTGAGTTCTTCCGCGAGCGCAAGGAACAGCGTGACGCTCCGCGCACCACGCGCGGGATGGGTTCGGGATTCATCATCGACGAAGCGGGCATCATTCTGACCAACAGCCATGTCGTGCGCGGTGCGGACGAGGTCAACGTCCGATTGCATGACGGGCACAATTACATCGCCACGGAAGTCAAAATGGATGACAACTCGGACATCGCCGTGCTCCGCATCAAGGACGCCAAGAATCTCAAGGCGATCCGCCTCGGCGACAGCGACACGGCCGAGATCGGCGACTGGGTGCTGGCGGTCGGCAATCCGTTTGACGTCGGCATGACGGTCACGGCCGGCATCATCAGCGCCAAGAGCCGTGGTCTGGGGATCGCTCGACGCGAAGACTTTCTACAAACCGATGCCGCGATCAATCCCGGCAACAGCGGTGGGCCGTTGCTGAATCTGGATGGTGAAGTCATCGGCATCAACACCGCCATCAGCAGTCGCAGCGGCGGATCGGAAGGGATTGGGTTCGCGATTCCGGTCAACATGGTGAAATGGATCAGCCAGCAACTCATCACGCACGGCAAGGTCCGCCGAGCGTACCTGGGCATTCAAATTCAGCCGCTGACGTCGGCAATGTCACGGAGCTTGAAGATCGACGGTGTTGATGGAGCACTGATTGCGGGGATCGGCAAGGATTCGCCGGCGGCGAACGCCAAGCTGCAGGAAGGGGACGTGATTCTGGAACTCAACGGTCGCAAAGTCGCGACCACCCAGATGCTGCAAGCCGTGGTCGAACGGTTGGAAATCGACAAGACCTACAAAGCTTTGATCGTTCGCGACGGTGCGAAGCTGGAAGTCCCGATCACCGTGCGGGAGATGCCCGAAAACTTTCTCGCGGGCGGGGTCCGTCCCGGCAACGGAGGTGGCCGGGGGCGTCAGAACCCGCAGCCCAAAGAAGAGTCCTTCAACACGCTCGGTTTGCAGATCAAAGAATTGACCGAGAGCGCGGCGAAAGAACTCGGCTTTGAAGACAAAGTCGCGGGAGTCGTGGTGAGCGGCGTGGAACCCAACAGCGCCGCCGCCCAAGCGGGCATCACCGTCGGAAAAGTGATCGAGAAAGTTGGCGGCAAGAAGATCGCCTCGCTGAAAGAATTCGACGAGGCTCTCAAGACCGCGTCGCTCAAGGACGGAGTCACGCTGCTGGTCAGCAGCCCGACCGGCAAGTCCTTCGTCGTCGTGCAGAGCGACAACAAGTAGCCGAGTCGAGTAGTTCGGACGCCTACGTCCGGACGGCCCGGACGTAGGCGGCCGGGCTACGGCGTAACGGACTCGATCAGTGTTTGTCAAAAACCGGATGGAGGTTTCCGTCCGCATCGAACGCCATGTCCGCCGGGCCGGAGAGGATCGTCAGATCCGATCGTTTTTGGAGCTCCGGCAAATACGCTTCGCTGACGAGCACTTCGCTCAGATGCAGCGTGTTGGAGATGTGGACGATCTTCGCATTCGGCGGCTCGACCAAGCCGAGCGTCGGCAATGCGGCAGTAATCACTTCGCGGTCGGTGTCGCAGGCAATCGGCAGCATCGCCGCTGTCGGATGCCCGCCGGTCAAACAATTGATGGCCGTGATCTTCCGATCGACTTGCTGGATCGTGCGCGAGTTCGTGAACTCGGCGAGTCCGATACCGGTCGCATTGCCGTGCGTTTCCTCGGTCAGCCCGCGAACGAAGATGCGTTTGACCGAGACGTCATCCTGATCAGTCGCCGCGTGGTCGTTGTACTTGCGGCCGATGACGTTGGTGTCCATGCCGGTGCCGCTGATGTTCTTCCCGATCTGGTCGATGATCAGCATCTGAATGCTGCTGAACGGCAGCCGTGGCAACCATGTGCGAGCTTGAGTCAGCAACTCACTTTCACGCTGGAAGAATTCGGACGGTGGAACGGCGGCGATCATTCCAGTCTCGTCGTAGGCGTTCTCGACGATGGCTAAGCCGGCAACGACTCGGCACTTTCGCAGGACGACATCGGCGACAGCGCGGATGATTTCCAGGAAATTAAAATCCAAAATCGCGCGGTGATAGATCTTCGCCCCTTCGTGCTTGCCCAGTCCGATGAGCATCATCTTGTGCAAGCCCGACTCGACCGGCCCGACGAAGCCGGTGTGCGGTTTGACTCGGCCGACGACCATGACGTGATCGCAGTTGAAGGCGTGCTTGTCGAAGTGGACCGGGATGCCTTGCGGCGTCGTATCGACGATCACGGTTTCCATCGACGCGCGAATCTCCGCGCCGGTGAAGGCTTCGGTGACTCCGTAACCTTCGATGATCTGCCGCTGTCCTTCGGGAGTCCCTCCGCCGTGGCTGCCCATCGCGGGAACGATGATCGGCTTTGCCCCCAGCTTGCGAACATGGTCGCAGGCGGCCTTGATGATGATCGCGATGTTGGCGATGCCTCGGCTGCCGGCGGTGATCGCGACCGTCTGTCCGGGCCGCACCGTTTTGCCGAGAGCGAGCGTCGCCAGTTGCCGCTCGACTTCGCCGGGAATATCGTTCACGCGCGTCGCGTCAAACGTTTGTCGCACTCGCACCATTCGTGGAAAGCTCATGGGACTTCCTTTGGAGTGCGGTGTGTCAGCACCGCTTTGGATGAGCAAGTCGCCAGTCTGGACGATCCAAAGCGGTGCTGACACACCGCACTCCAAAGTTGGCCTCCGCAGTTTAGACCTCGACCACGTTGCAATCCACACGGCGAGATTCCATGACCGCTTCCCAAGAAAAGATTGAAGAAGCTGACTTGCCCAAAGATGTGTTGGCAGTCACCGCGCGGATTCAGATTCCGCACGACGAGTTCCACTTCCAATTCGCCCGCAGTTCCGGCCCCGGCGGGCAGAACGTCAACAAGGTCAACTCGAAAGCGACGCTCCGCTGGCGACCGCTGGAATCGCCGAGCCTGCCCGACGACGTGCGACAGCGTTTCGCCGTCCGGTTCGCCTCGAAGCTGCTGACCGACGGCAGCATCCTGATCTCGTGCGAGAAGTCACGCAGCCAATTGCTCAATCGGATCGGCTGTCTCGAACAACTGACCGGCTGGCTGAAAGAGGTCGCTGTCCCACCGAAGAAACGCCGACCGACAAAGCCGACCAAGGGGTCAAAGACTCGCCGCTTGAACGACAAGCGGCTCCGCTCCGACACCAAACGGATGCGTGGTTCGCCGGGTGATGAGTGACTCACCGCGACAACGTCGCGATCAAGATGCCCGTGGCGACGGAGACATTCAGCGAGGTCACTTCGCCAAGCGGCGTGATGCGGCAGACGGAGTCGCAGTGTTCGGTGGTCAGACGGCGCATCCCTTTTTCTTCGTTGCCGACAATCAGCAGCCACGGACGTCCGCGATCGACTTGCGAGACATCGTCGGCCGCGTGCTCGGACGTGCCGAGCACCCACAGTCCCGACTCCTTGGCGACCGCGACGGCACGAGCCAGATTCGGGACCAGCGTGAACGGCACATGCTCAACACCGCCGGTCGCGACGTCGTACACCGCGCCGTTCAGCGGAGCCGATCGGTCCTTTGTCACGACGATCCCTTGCACTCCGAAGAAGGCCGCCGATCGAAAGATCGCTCCGACATTGTGCGGGTCTTGCAGGTTGTCGAGCGCCAGCCAAAGTCCGTGCCCGTTGGCTCGCGTCGCGGCATCGGCGAAAAGTTCTTCGAGCGACACGTCGGCCCGCTCGCGCACGTTCGCGAAGATGCCGGTCTCGCGGCCTTCTTTCTCGCCGCCACGTCGATCGCGCGACTGCGATCGGCCGCCGCGAATGATTCGAATCGCATTCGCCTTCGCGATGTCGAGCACTTCCGACCAAGCGGGACTCGGCGCGTCGGTCGCGACTTGAATGTCGATCACGTCGAGCGGCCGAGTTTGAATCACGGCCAGGACGCTGTGTGGGTTTTTGAGTTCAACGGCCATACGGGGGAGTTCATCCAAGCGGAGGAATTGAGAGAACGGCTTTCGGCTTTCGGCCCTCGGCTTGCGGCCGAACACCGTGTCTCTGACGTTGAGCTTCGTAAAACAGAATCCCGGCCGAGACAGCGGCGTTTAAGGATTCGATCGCTCCGAACTGCGGGATCGTGACCAGTTCGTCGCAGGCGGAGAGTAACTCATCGCGGATGCCAGTGCCCTCGTTTCCGATGACGACGGCGATCGAGCCGGAGAGATCGCACTCGCAGATCGGTCGCACCGCGCGTTGGCTCGTGCCGATGACTCGCACACCGCGCGATCGCAACAGTGCGGCGAGAGTGACCAAATCGTCGGCTTGCGCGATGCGGATGTGATTGACCGCTCCGGCCGAACTGCGAGCGACCTGAGCGGTGACCTCGACCTGACCGCGAATTGGCACGAACAGCGCATCGACGCCGAGCACTTGTGCCGACCGAATCACGGCTCCGAAGTTGTGCGGGTCTTGCAGGCCATCGAGGATCGCGAACAGCGGTGGTGACTTCGCGGCGGCGAGCGCGTCCTCGACGCGGTCGTAAGGAAACTCGGCCATCTTGGCGAGAAACCCCTGATGCTCGCGCGAGTGGCAGAGGCTCGTCAGCCGCTCGGCCGGTTCGATGCTGAACGCCGCGTCATTGGATTGCGACCACTGTTCGACGAAGGCCAATTCCTCTTCCGGCAAGTCGTCCGAGACATGCAGTTCCAGCACCGGCCAGCGCGCCGCGCGCAGCGTCTCTGTGACGACATTCCGCCCCCACAGCCAGCACTTCTGATGATTGCCCAGCAGCTTGGGTTGTCCCTTGCGCCGCCGATAACGCTCGACCATGTTGATCTTTGGCCCATGAGCCGGAACGCGCTAGCGTCCGGTTGTTCGAGAATTGCGAGCGAGAACCGGACGCTAGCGCGTTCCGGCTCATGACCTGAAGTCAGTGCAATTGGGCTGACGTCGCGCCGAGAATAGAGCCTGAACTCCGGCGCGTCACTTGATGCGGATCGAAAAGCCGGTGCCGACGAAGTAATCGTCCGAGGCATCCGTCAGGCCGAGGCCGGCGCGAATATCGAATTGCATGTCGGGCGTCGGCCGATAGGTGAAGCCGCCGTCGATGTAGTGCTGGACCTGCTCGGTATCAGCCCCCGACGGAAACAAAGCGAACCATTCGGTGTAGGCACCGACGTCCTCGGTCAACGTGTAGTTGATCGTGATGGCTTGTGCCCATTCCGTGTATTTGTGAGCGGTCGTGCCATCGACAGCGCCGTTGAACTGCGTGCTGGCTCCGACACCGATGAAGTCGTTGACGTCCCAGCCGTACAACCAATTGATGCCCGGCAGCACTTTGCCCGACGTGACCGAGTTATGCCCGGTCGGCACGGTCATCTGCGGCACCAACGACATTTCCGGCCACCAGCCTTCTTGCGGAGTGAGGCCGATTTTGACTCCCAAATACAAATCCTCCACGCCGCTGTTGGTCACGGCCGGCGAGGGATTGCCCAAAACCTGGCTGAACGGGAACAGGCCCAACCGCAACTCCAGCCAGTCTTGCAGCACGCCGTAGCGAAACAAAACCTCGCCGGCGTTATGCGTGATCGAGTTGTCGTCCGCGTCTTTGTTGCGGACGTAGGTGTATCCGCTTTCGATTTGCAGCACGCCTTTGCCGACCGTCGTGCTGGCCTCCACGAAATCCGGTCGATCGGTTTGCAAGGCGTCGTCTTTCTCAAGGTCGATACCTCCTTCAAATGACGTGCCGTAGCTCCACTGAAAGAGCGTCTTGCGCGGTTCGCTTTCCGGCGGGCCAAAGACCTGCTTCGGCGGCACGAGCTTGTACTCACCGTGATCCGAAGCCTCGTCCGGCCAAAGCTCTTCGCCAAAGACCAACGAACTCACCAACAAGACGGGAGTGTCCCGACCTTTGACTCGACTTGGTTGTGGCTGTTTGGTCTTGGCCAGCGACAGCGATTGCGAACGGGACAGTCGCCCCGGCTCAGCGGCGAGCAGCGTCACACCACTCAGCAAACACACGGTGATCGCGGCGAGGTTGGCTCGCATCGGGCATCCCTTCCCATTCACAGAGGCCGAACAGATTCGGCAAGCTTGAGCGTGTCGTCCTGACAGGCTCTTCCTGACTTATCGGCTTCCCAGCGTGGTGAGAGCACTCGCTGCGATAAGTTTGATGAGTCAAAATCCAGACGATCGCGACGAGCCATTATTGTCTCGCTGGCATACCGAATTCACTTGGCCTACCGAGTTTCTCTCGTCTGCCGAAACTCAACTGTTAAAACTCAACGGTCGCGTGGCGATTCACCTAACCGAGCCGGTTCGCTAGTCTCCTGCCGCTAAGGCGAACGGCAAAAAAGTAGACCGGTCACTCCGTGACCGGAATCTTCGAGTCACGGAGTGACTCGCCTACTCGCCGCGAACCGCCCAGTATCGGGCGGCCCGCCAATTTCCGATTCCACCGATCACGAGGTTTCCATCATGAAGTTCCACCATGTCCTGCAACGAGCCACGCTCGTTGTTGCGTTCTTGTCCTGTGGCCTGCCGCTGACCTCCACTGCTCAAGCTCAGTGGGGCGACTTAACGGGGCAGTTCATTTTCGACGGCGATGTCCCCGCTCCGGACGAAGTGGATAGCACCAAAGAACCGCTTTGCGCCAAGACGGCACTGACCGACGAACTGGTGATCAACAAAGACACCAAAGGGATCGCCAACATCTTCGTTTTCATCCCCGCGAAGGAGAAACCGAAGGTGCATCCCGACCTGAAGGCTTCCAAGGTCAAGGATGTGACCCTCGACCAAAAGCTGTGCCGGTTCGTGCCGCACGCTCAAGTGATGCGGACGGATCAGATTCTGGACGTCAAGTCGATGGACAACTTCCTGCATAACACGCGGCCGAATCCGCTCAAGAATGACCCGGTCAATTTCGCGGTTCCCGCGAACGCTCGCGAAGGGCTGACCTGGAAGGTGAAAGTCGCCGAAACCAATCCCACGCAAATCAAGTGCGACATCCACACGTGGATGTCAGCTTACGTCTTGGTCCTCGACCATCCGTACGCCGTCGTCTCGGACAAGGACGGCAAGTTCAAGATTGAAAAACTGCCCGTCGGTGAACTCGAATTCCGCTACTGGCACGAACGCGCCGGCTATGTCGAGAAAGCCGTGAAGATCAAGATCGAGAACGGCAAGGCCAAAGACCTCGGCGTGATCAAATTGAAGGCCGACAAGTTCCCTAAGAGCTAACGCCGCTTTCACCCCACCGAGCTTGCCTCGGTGGTTCCAGGCTTTTGCACTACGCGCCACAGATTGAATGACCACGAAGTAGTGCAAAAGCCCGCGAGCCACTGAGGCAAGCTCAGTGGGGTTTTCTCATAAAGGACTCCCGCATGACCGTTGCTCCGCAAGTGATCCTCAGCGCCTTCGCCGATGAAGCCGCCAACCATAAGACCGCGCTGGAACAACTCTCCGCGCTCGCCGCCGTCGGCCTGAAGAACTACAGCCCGCGATTCATCGACGTGAACTCGACCGGCGAGGTCAAGCATGTCGTCGCGCTCAGCAAGGCCGAATACCAGTCGCTCGCAAAACTGCACGTCGAATACGGCGTGCGCGTCACGAGCATCGGCTCGCGTATCGGCAAGGTGAAGCTGAAGGACAAAGAAGACGGCTCGCACAACAAGTTCGTGCCGTTTAAGGAGTACCTCAAGACCGAAGTCGCCGCGACGATCAATGCCGCGAAGGAACTCGACACGCGGTTGATTCGCGGCTTCTCGTTCTATCCGCCGCGCGGCGAAGACTCGCAGCCGTACTTCCAACAAGCGGTCGATCAGATCGGTCAGATCGCCGACTTGTGCGCGAAGGCGGGACTGGTCTACGGCCTCGAAATCGAACCGAATTTGATCGGCGACACCGGCCCGATGATGGCCAAGCTGGCTCGCGCGGTGAAACGTAAAAACATGCTGCTGATCTTCGACGGCGGCAACGTTGCCTGTCAGAACAAGACGCCGATGCAGTGCTACGAAGAGTATCTCGCGATGCGCGACTATCTCGGCTGGATGCACATCAAGGACTACAAGATCGACCCCACGATGATCTGGACCGGCGCCGTCGATGAAGAGGGGCTGAAAAACTTCGTTCCCGCTGATCGCGGCGACGCTGGTCACGATCTAGTGCTCAAAGACCTGCGCGACCATTTGCCGAAACTCGAAAAGCGGATCAAGTCGCTCGGCGCACCCGGCTTCTTCCTGGAAGTCGAACCGCATCTGAAAGGTGGCGGCCAGTTCGGCGGCTTCAGCGGCCCGGATGGTTTGGGCGTCGCGGTCCGTTGTCTCTGCCGGTTGCTGGACTACGTCCAGATCGGCTATCAACTCCGCACGTTCGACGACATCCGCGCGTTGCGCGGATTTTGATTTCCGTAGCACAGGCGGCTCGCCTGTGTCGATCGCGCACCAACACAGGCGAGCCGCCTGTGTCTACGTTGGCATCCATGTCCATCGACCTTCAACCCTACGCCCAACTGCTCGTCTGCCCCGCTTGCCGATCCAAGCTCGTGGTCGATGGGCGGAGCTTCTTGTGCGTCTCAAAATCGTGTCGCCTGCGATACGAGGTGAAGGATGACATTCCGGTGATGCTGTCCGATGAAGCCAAGTCCGTCGCTCCGGACGAATGGGCCGCAATCGTCCAGAGAACCATTTCCACCAACTCGTAATTCCCCATGCACATCGAAACCACCGCGATCCCTGGCTTGCTGTTGATTCAGCCCAAGGTGTTTGGAGACCCGCGCGGCTTCTTCACCGAGACCTTCCAGCGTCAGCGCTACCGTGACGCGGGCATCGCCGCCGAGTTCGTACAGGACAATTTCTCACGCTCGTCGAAAGGGACTCTGCGCGGCTTGCACTATCAGATTCAGCATCCGCAAGGAAAGTTGGTGCAGGTGCTCAGCGGGAAGATCTTCGACGTCGTGGTCGATCTGCGGAAACCGTCGCCAACGTTCGGACGATGGTTGGGATTTGAACTCAGCGACGAAACTTGCCAGCAGGTGTTCGTCCCGCCCGGATGCGCTCACGGCTTTTGCGTGCTGAGCGAGTCTGCCGACTTGACCTACAAATGCACCGACTACTACTTCCCGGAACACGAACGGACGCTGCTCTGGAACGACCCCGCCCTCGGCATCGAATGGCCGTTGACCGAAGAACCGCTGCTCTCGAACAAAGATCGCGCCGGCATCCCGCTCGATCGAGCCGACGTCTACGATGTCGTCCCGTAGGTCAGGCTTTCCAGCCTGACCCGAATTGGCAAAATCGCGTCAACTGTTGATCGGGTCAGCCTGGAAAGGCTGACCGACTTTCATGCCCACGCCGCATCCCACAATTGCACTCACTCTCGGCGACGTCGCCGGCATCGGCCCCGAAGTCGCTGTGCGAGCGTGTGCCGATCCGCGAATCGTCGCCGCGTGCCGCCCTGTCATCGTCGGACATCCCGATGTCGTGCGACGAGCGATCACTCACAGCGGCCTCAAGATTACAGTTTCCGAAGTCGCGAAACCGGAGGAACCGCCGCCGCTCAACACGCTGGCCTGTTGGAATCCGCCGACCGCACCGCAGAACGTCATCGAAGTCCCGCCCGGCCACAACGACGCTCGCGCCGGCCGAGCGGCTTACGAATACCTCGTCGCCGCCGCGAACGCCGCGCTGACCAAACGAGTCGCGGCGATCACGACCGCACCACTCAGCAAAGCCGCGCTGCATCTCGCCGGACTGAAGTATCCTGGCCATACGGAAATCCTCGCCGAAGTCTGCGGCGTGCGCGACTTCGGCATGATGCTGTTCCTGCCGAGCGGCGGCGCGGTGAAATCGCCACACGGCCTCGGCGTCGTTCACGTCACGCTGCACACGTCGATCCGCAGTGTGCCGGAGCTCATCACGACGACAAGCGTTGCTGAGAAGATCGACCTCATCCATCACTTCATGCGTCGAGTTGGCTGTCCGACTCCGCGCGTGGCGGTGTGTGCTCTCAATCCTCACGCGGGCGAAGAAGGAATCTTCGGAGACGAAGAATCGCGGATCATCGCTCCCGCCGTACAAGCGATGCTGGGCCGAGGTCTCGCATCCGTCACCGGTCCGCTTCCCGCCGACACACTCTTCCGTCGAGCCGCCGCGGGCGAGTTCGACGCGGTCGTCGCGATGTATCACGACCAAGGGCACATCGCGTTCAAACTGATCGGCTTTCAATCCGCCGTGAATGTGACGCTCGGCCTGCCGATCATCCGCACTAGCCCCAGCCACGGCACCGCGTTCGACATCGCCTGGCAACGTCCCGCAGATCCCAGCGGGATGATCGAGGCGATTCTGATCGCCGTGAAGCTGGCGAATTAAAACAAGCAGAAGGTGAAAAATGGTTGGGTGAAAAATAAGACGTGGACGGTCGCAAGAAACTTGGTGGAGTCTCGAATCGAATTCCTCTCTCAATGGCTCCTATCTTTCACCCAACCATTTTTCACCTTCTTCCAGTGCGGCTGGCTGGTACCTTGCACTTGAGAAACTGGCGACGATCAGGCTTGCAGCAATCCCACGAGGTTTTGGCAAAGCTTCTACATCTGCATCATCCCGGTGCGGAACTCGCCGCGCGTCGTGCCTTCCGGGATCAAACTCAGCGCGGTTGCCAACCACTCGCGCGTCTCGGCTGGAGCGATGATCGCATCGACCCAGCCGCGAGCGGCTCCGTAACGAATGTCGGTTTGGTCCGTGTAGCGTTGCCGAATTTCGTCGCGCAGCCGTTTCTTATCGTCGTCGGACAATGTGCGTCCTCCACGTTCGGCATCGCGCACTCGCAAAGTGAGCAACGTGTCGGCGGCTTGTTCGGCTCCCATGACCGCGTACTTCGCCGTCGGCCACGCCAAGATCAGCCACGGATCATACGCCTTGCCGCACAGCGCATAGTTGCCGGCTCCGAACGAGCCCCCAATTACGACGGTCAGTTTCGGCACGACGCTGTTGCTGACGACATTCACCAGCTTCGCTCCCGAACGAATGATGCCGGATTGCTCGGCCTGCCGGCCGACCATGAAACCTTGCACGTTTTGCAGGAAGACAATCGGCACCTTCGTTTGATTGCACTCCATCACGAACCGCGCGGCCTTCTCGGCCGAGTCGGCATACAGCACGCCGCCGATCTGCAACTCGCCCGTCGCCGAGTGGCAGCGCTGACATTGATTCGCCACGATCCCGACGGCTCGGCCGCCAATCCGCGCGAACGCGGTGACGATCGTATGCCCGTAGTCCGCGCGGAACTCTTGCAGCGAACCGGCATCGACCACGCACGCGAGCACGTCATGAATGTCGAACTCAGCCCGCTCGGTTCCCGGCACGATCGTGTCGAGGTCCACCGGATCGCGCTCCGGCACACTAACCCGACGCGCAAGCGAGGCCCTCACGTCATCCAGCCTCGCTTGCGCGTCGGGTTGGTGTGGCAGCAGCTCAATCAACGATCGCAGCCGTTGCAGACACGCGCGGTCATCCGGCTCGCGGTAATCGACCGTGCCGCTGATCTCCGCATGCATTTTCGCTCCGCCGAGTTCTTCCGGATCGGCCTTCTGTCCAATCGCCGCCTTCACCAGCGCCGGTCCGGCGAGATAAAGCTGACTCCCCTCGGTCATCAGCAGCGTGTCCGACAGCACCGGCAGATACGCGCCGCCCGCCACGCAGTTCCCCATCACCGCCGAGTACTGCGGAATGCCCATTGCCGAGATCACCGCGTTGTTCCGAAAGATGCGGCCGAAGTCATCCTCGTCAGGAAAGATCTCGTCTTGCAACGGCAGGAACACACCCGACGAATCCACGAGATACACCAACGGCATCCGAAACGTCATCGCGATCCGCTGAGCCCGCAGCAGTTTCTTCACCGACTGCGGAAACATCGCCCCCGCTTTGACCGTCGCGTCATTCGCGACCACCATCACCGAGCGGCCATGCACTTGCCCAATGCCGGTGACGACTCCGGCCGCCGGCACCTCGCCCCATTCGGGATACATCTGCCACGCCGCCCACAAGCCAAGCTCACGAAACGGCGTTTCCGGATCGAATAGCTCGTTGATCCGTTCGCGAGCAGTCATCCGTCCAAGCCGTCGCTGCCGATCCTGCCCCGACGCGCCGCCCCCCTGACGAAGGATCGCCTCTTGCTCCTGAATCTGTTGCGTGAGTTCGGAAAGAGTTGGCATGGTTTCCACTTTGGAGTGCGGTGTGTCAGCACCGCTTTGGATTTCTTTTGCCGCAGATATTCCAAAGGATCCAAAGCGGTGCTGACACACCGCACTCCAAAGTGTTGGCTACGATTTTGGAATCGTCATGTTCACAAAGTCGGGAACGGTTAGCCCATCGCAGCGGTCAGTGTCCTGAAACAACGTCGCGAGTTTCGTCACCGACTCCGCCGACAACCGAGTCCCCGCATTGCTCACGAACTTGTCGAGCAATGCCGGCCGAGACTCCGCACGACGACGACGATGACCGAGCGGGTATTCGACTTCAATTCGTTCCGTCTGCGTTCCATCCGCGAAGCAGACTTGCACGGCATTCGCGATCGAACGCTTGTCCGGATCGAGATACTCGCGCGAGTAGCGCGGTTCCTCGACAACTTCCGTGCGTTCGCGAAGGCGGTCGATGAGCGGATCAGCGGCAGCTTCGGCTTCGTAGTGCTCGGCGGTCAGCGAGCCCTGCCGCAACGCGACGGCCACCATGTATTGCAGGCAGTGATCGCGGTCAGCCGGATTCTTCAGCGGGCCGCTCTTGGCGATGATCCGCATGGCCGACTCTTGCGTCTCGATGCGGATACGTTCGATCTGATCCCAGCGACCACGAACCTGCGGATGCAATCGCAGTGCGGCCTCGACCGCGGTTTGCCCGTGAAACTCCGCCGGGAACGAAACTTTGAAGAGGATGTTCTCCATCACATAGCAGCCCAGCGGCCGAGCCAGCGTGATCGGCTTCCCTCGAAACAGGCTGTCTTGAAACCCCCAAGTCGGAGTGGTCAACGCGGTCGCGTAACCCTTCTCGCCTGCCATGGTCCACAACGCCAACTGCACCGCTCGGCGAGTCGCATCTCCCGCCGCCCAACTCTTGCGCGAGCCGGTGTTCGGAGCGTGACGATACGTCCGCAATGCTCCACCATCGACCCACGCCTGGCTGACCGCATTGAAGATCTGCTCGCGCGAACCGCCGAGCATCCGCGTCGTCACGGCCGTCGAAGCGATGCGGACCAACAGCACATGATCGAGGCCGACGCGATTAAACCCGTTCGTCAGCGCGAGGACGCCTTGAATCTCATACGCTTGAATCATCGCCACGAGCACATCGCGAATCGACAACGGCTGACCGCGTCGGCTGAGCCAATCGGCGGTCATCAGGATCGCGCCGAGATTGTCCGACGGATGCCCCCACTCGGCCGCCAGCCAAGTGTCGTTGTAGTCCAGCCAGCGAATCATCGCGCCAAAGTTGAATGCCGCTTGAACCGGGTCCAATTCAAAATTCGTCCCCGGCACTCGCGCGCCGCCAGCCAAGACCGCACCTGGAACGACGGGGCCGAGCAGCTTCGTGCATTCGGGAAAATTCAACGCGAGCAATCCGCAGCCAACGCTGTCGAGCAAGCAGAGCCGCGCGGTCGCAAACGCTTCGTCGCTGGCTGCGAGCGGCGACGAAGCGTAGTCGGCGATTTGTTCGATGACGTCGTCCGGCATTGGTCCATCCTTAAAAACGGTACTACGGCGATCGGCTGACGGCGATCGGCTTTCGGCCGGAAGCCGATCGCCGAAAGCCGATGGCCGTTATACCCTTTTTCTGGCTTCCAGCGGCACAAACGCCCGCAACTCCGGCCCGATGTAGTCGGCCGTCGGGCGAATCAAACGGTTCTCCGAGCGTTGTTCCAAAATGTGCGCGGCCCAGCCAGCCGTGCGCGAGAACACAAACAGCGGAGTGAAGAACAACGTCGGGATGCCGAGGAAGTGAAACGCGCTCGCGCTGTAAAAGTCGAGATTCGGAAACAGCTTCTTCTCACGCCGCAGGACCGCTTCGATCCGTTCTGAAACTGGATACAGCCGCATATCGCCCACTTCATCCGCCAATCGCTTTGCCCACTGCTGGATGATCGGCGAACGGGGATCGCAGTCGCGATAGACGCGATGCCCAAAGCCCATGATCTTTTCCTTGCGAGCCAGCATCCCCATCAGGCCCCGCTCGGCGTCATCGGGTGACGCGAATTCGTTAATGAGATCGAAAGCCGCCTCGTTGGCTCCGCCATGCAACGGGCCGCGCAGCGTGCCGATCGCGCCGGTGATCGCGGAATAGAAGTCAGACAGAGTCGAAGTCACGACGCGCGCTGTAAATGTCGAGGCATTGAATTCATGCTCGGCGTACAGGATCAACGACGCATCGAAGGCTTGCCGATGAAGCGCGCTCGGCCGCTGACCGTGCAGCAAATGCAAGAAGTGTCCGGCGATCGAAGCTTCTTCCGAGTGTGTTTCGATCCGCATCGTTTTCGTCTGAAACCAATGCCAATACGCCAGCATCGACGGAAATGTCGCCAACAGCCGATCCACCACATCGAACGTGCCCGATGTCGACGATTCCGGTTCCAAACAACCGAGCGCCGAGCATCCAGTCCGCAGCACGTCCATCGGATGCGCCGTGTCGGGAAGCTGTTCGAGCACCGCCTTCAACCCCGCCGGCAATTCACGCAGGCTCTGCAAACGTCCGCGATAATCGGTCAATTGCTGAGACGTCGGCAACTCACCGCGCAGCAACAGCCAGGCGACTTCTTCAAAGGTGGCTTGCGCGGCGAGGTCTTCAATCGAATAGCCACGATACGTCAGCCCGCAGCCTTCCTTGCCGACCGTGCTCAGCGCCGTGCGACCGGCCACCACGCCGGCCAAGCCCATCGTTGGATTGGTTGTCATTGCTTGGTCCTCACGTAGGTCAGGCTTTCCAGCCTGACAGTCTGAATGTCGAAGTCGCAAGGGTCAGGCTGGAAAGCCTGACCTACGGATTCAGCCGCGCTTCGAACGAGTAATAATCGAGCACGTCGTACAGCTCTTCCCGCGTTTGCAGCGACGGTAACAAATCCTTCTGCGTTCCAACGGATCGCAGAGTCGTATACGCGCTCACGGCCGCGAAGTTCATCGCGCGAAATGCCGTCAGCGGATACAGCACCAGCCGAATGCCGAGATCACGCAACTCCTCGACCGTCAGCAGCGGAGTGCGACCGAACTCGGTCATGTTGGCCAGTACCGGGACGCTCAGTGCCTGAGCGAATCGCCGAAAGTGAGCGGGCTCAGTCAATGCTTCAGCGAAGATCATGTCCGCACCGGCCTCGACGTAACGGGCCGCGCGTTCGACGGCCGCATCCAGTCCCTCGCCAGCAGCGGCATCTGTGCGAGCCATCAGCACGAAGCCGTCATCCGTCCGCGCATCGGCCGCAGCTTTCAGACGATCACACATGACTTCCACAGAAACCAATTGCTTGCCGGGACGATGTCCGCAGCGTTTCGCATCGACCTGATCTTCCAGATGAATCGCCGCGACTCCCGCACGAGTCATCTCCTGGACCGTCCGAGCAATCGTCAGCGGGCTACCCCAACCGGTATCGCAATCGACGAGCAGCGGCAGGTCTGTCGTTCCCGTGATGCGCCGCGCTTCTTCTACGACATCATTGAGCGAAGTCATTCCCAGATCCGGCAAACCGAACGCCGCGTTGGCGACGCCAGCTCCCGACAAGTAGATCGCTCGAAACCCAGCCCGCTCTGCCAAACGAGCGCAATAAGCGTTGATCGCGCCGACCACCTGCAATGGCTGTTCGGCTTCCACCGCTTGTCGAAAACGGAATCCCGGAGATTCGTGCATAGTCAGAGTTCCTCGCCGCGTAGCCTGACTCTCCGAGTCGGGACTTCCGTTCAAAAGCACCCGACTTGGAGAGTCAGGCTACGACGAATCCGATTCTATTCAATCCTGCGCGAGGTACGCGAATAGATCACGGAGTTCTTGCGGCTTGAGCAGCTTGTATTGGTCGTCGGGCATCAGCGAGACCGGCGATTCGCGCAACTCCTCGACGTCGGAAACGGCGAGCGTGACTCGTTCGTTCTTCGCGTTGGCCAACGTCAGACCCGCGTCGGTCCGCTCGACGATCAGCCCGTTGAGCACGCGGCCATCGCGCATCTGCACGATATGACTGAGGAATTCCTTGCGGATGACCACGCTGGGATCGACCAGACTGATCAGCAGATAATCGCGGTCCTTGCGATTCGCGGTCGTCAGGTCCGGGCCGAGCTTCGTCCCTTCGCCACGAAACTGATGGCATGTCGCGCAGTGCTTTTTGAAGACCACCTTGCCGGCTTCGGCGTTGCCGCCGGCTGCTCGCAAATCGTTGTTCAGCCGTCGCACCTCAGCCAACTTTTCTTCGCGAGTCGCCGCGCCCAGTTTGCCCCAATGCTTCGTCACCAGCGTGTCGAGTTCACGATCCTCAAACAGCGCGATGCGACGCACTTGATCGACCGAGATGTCATTCGCCTTGAGATGTCCTTGATCCACGAACTTCAGCAACGCGGTCGCCGATGGCTTTCGCCCCAACAGCAGGTCGATGGTCTGAGTCTTCAGTTTCGGCGGCAGCTTGGGATACGAAGCCAGCAGGCCAACCGTGACCGCATCGCTGTTGAGTCTTGCCAGCACGCTCGCCGCCGCCGAGCGAACTCCGTCCGGTTGGCTCGGCGATAACACCAACTCCAACAGCGACTCTGCGGACGAGGGCTCGACCCCGTCAGCCAACTGAGTCAGCAAAGCCACGCGACGATTAGCCTCCGCCTGCGAATTCAAACTCTCCTTCAACGTGCGGTCATAAGCCGCGCGATGTTTCAGCGCGAGGGCAAACGCGAGCAATGTCGGATCATCTGGCTTCGCTTGCCAGCGGGAGACGATCCATTCCGTCAGCTCCGGCGACAGCGTGGCGGCTGTTACGGGCAATTCGTCGCGCGGAGCTTCTCGCCATCCAGCGAATAGCGATACCACCAGCCGATCTCGTTCGCCGTCGTCGGGAGCGGCTCGTAGCAACTGAAGACAGGATGCGTGATCGGCGGCAGTTCCCTCGGCCGCGTAGCGCCGCACGAGTTTCGGTAGCAATGTCTCGCGGCCCAACTTCGACTTCCACAACGACGGCCGAACGAATCTTTTCATCACTTCGTCTCGGCCGCTGACGCTGTGCTGCTCGACGGCCCACCACCAGAGCAATGGCAAATACGGATCGGCGTTGTCGATGTCTCGATTGATGTTCGCGTTGATGATCGGCATCGCCTGATTGGCCGGTAGCCGCGCAGCGGTGCAGGCCAATTGCTGCCGCACCTGGACCGACGGGTCTTGCTCGGCAAAGTCGTCCAAATGATGAGCCATCTCGGTCGAGACCGCTTGCTTTGGATCGCCAAGCAATCGGACCGTCCACATCCGCACGGCGGCATGCGGACTATCGAGCAGCTTGAAAGCCAACGTCTCGTCGAAGCCGCCGCAAGTATTGAGTGTCCACAAGGCTTCGAGCGCGGCGGCTTCGTCGGTGTCGGTCAATGCGGTCTGTCGCAGCCGCTCGACACTAGCACGAAGCGCTAGCGAGTCGTTGTTCGTCGGTTGACCACTCGCTTGCGCGTCGTGCTGGTCTGCTGCGCGGCGAGCCAATTCTTGCCGCGCGTGTCGCACGAACCACTGACTGCGATGCGAGTGCAGCTTCAGCAATTCGTCGTTCGACAACTTCGCGATGTCAATCGGGGCGGTGGGCTTCGTCCCCTTCGCGGCGATTCGATAGATGCGCCCATTCGAGCGGTCCCATTCGGCGTCGGGATCGGGATGCGCCGTTCGCGAGTCATGCCAATCGGCAACGTAGATCGCTCCGTTCGGTCCCATCGTCACGTCGGTTGGCGCGAACCAAGTATCGTTCGCGACCAGCAACTCGCCGCCGTGAGCGGTCTGAAATGTCGAGCCGCGCGGTTCGATGTCGTGCCAATAAACGCCGTGGCCGAGCAGATCACCCGCGATGTATTTCCCTCGGAACGACTCCGGAAACGAGTCCCCTTGATAGACGATGCCGCCAACCGTCACATGCCCGCCCCGAAAGTTCTTGTGCGGAGCGTGATCGAAGAAGCCGTAAGCGTGTGGGTTGTGCAACGCACCGTGCTTGGCGAACGCCTTCACGAAGTAGCCCCCCTGCACTCCGTGCAGCAACACGTTCCCACCCCAGTTCGTGCTGTAGAACAACTGACCGACGCGATCGAAATCCAAACCCCACGAGTTGCCGCCCCCTTCGCAGAAGAGTTCAAACGCGCGCGTCAGCGGGTGATACCGCCACACCCCTTGTTGAAACTCGATGCCGCGCACGTTGGCGGTCACAGTGCTCCCTTGGCAGCCGTACAACCAACCGTCCGGCCCGAATGTCAGCGAGTTGGCAACGCTGTGAGCGTCCTCCATGCCGAAGCCGCTGAGCAACACTTCGGGATCACCATCCGGTACGTCGTCGCGGTTGCGATCGGGATAAAACAACAAGTACGGCACGTTGAGCACAAACACGCCGCCGTGGCCGAACGCGATCCCGGTCGTGAGATTCAACCCGTCGATGAAGTCCTTGCCACGATCCATATGGCCGTCGCCATCGGTGTCTTCGAGGATCGTGATGCGATCGGTACCGCGCGGCCCCTTCGGCGGCGGCTCCGGCACGCGGTCGTATTTCGTCCGCGAGAAGCGATCGACCTGCACGCGTTTCAGCTCCGCCGGATTCGGGTACTGCAAATACTGAATGACCCATAAGCGACCTCGATCATCGAACTCAATCGCCACCGGCTGCCGCACGAGCGGCTCGCTGGCGACGACGCTGACCTCGAAGCCGTTGGCCACTTTCATCCGCTTAACAGCCTCATCGGGGGATAAACCTTGCCCGTATGTGGCGGACATCGAGCAGGTCACAATGAAACAAACTCGGAATGCCGACTGAAACACCCTGAAACCTCCGAATGGATGGGGTGCCAAAAACCTGTCCGGCCGAAAGCTGTTGGCTGATGGCTGTTATCCCAAACTCAAGTTGAAATAACAGCCATCAGCTTTCAGCTCACAGCCAACGGCCGGACAGGGGCGATGAGCACCGGCTACGGCAGCGCGATCGTGCGGAGATCCTGCGAGCCGCTCGACGATTGCGTGATGATCACGGCGTGCGTGCTGTTCAGCTTGTCGAGCTGCACGACCCCTTCGAGTTCCTTGATCGTCTCGTAGGTTTGACCGGCAACTCCGCCGCCACGCACCGGTTCGGTGAGGCCCGGATTTTTGGTGATCCCTTCGGTCGTGATCTTCATCACTCCGCGTTTGTTGTTAGCCATCAGCAGGAACGACTTGCCCTCCTTCTGATAGACGATCATGTCGAGCGGCTGATTCATATTGCCCAGTTCGGCGACGGTCGTGCCGCGAGTCTTCTCGCCCGGCTTCAAAGTGTTGATCGGGAATTTCACGAGCGGCGTGCAGGTGAAGCCAGCCAGCAGGCTCGCTTCGCCGTCGATGTTGATCGGCAGGAACGTGCGGACGACGGCGTTGTCTTCCACACGGGCGTGAGCGGCGTGATAGATTTCGACGTTGGTACCGGCGTTCGCATCCGTGAATGGGAACGGAATCTCGCGCACATTGGACAGCGACCCGCCAGCCAAACCGGAGACGTAAACCTTCCCTTCGGCATACGCGATGTCAGTGATCGACTGGCCGCGGAGGTTGGCCTTACCGCGTTTCGTCTCGACTTCTTTGTCCTCGGGAGCGTTCGGCAGTTCGATCTTTTGCATCAGCACTTTTTGCAGTCCGACTTGGCTGAGCTTGCCGTCGGCAGCAATCTTCACGAGCGCCGCACTGCCGGCCTTCGAGACCGACAAGAAAACATTGCCGGTCAACGGATTCACGGCGAGATCATTGATCGCGATCTTGTCCGCGTTCACGCCGAGCAACTCGGCAACCTTCGCGTTCAAGCCGGAGACGTTGATCTGCACCTTGCTCGGATCGCCCTTCGTGTCGCCGGTGCCGATGGCGAAGACGGTCGCACTCTTGGCATCTCCGACAAACAGAATCCCATCCGGTCCAAACGCCAGCGACCCGGCCGATTTGATTTCCGGAGTTCCTTCCTTCAAGCCCCACTCCGCTCCGAAAGCGGCGCTCATCGAGACCAACAGACCAGCCATGACACAGGACACCAAACGGATCGCTCGCATGATTCACTCCTGCTGTGGAATTCCCGCTGGGTGTCTGCGGCCGCGCGGCCAAGCCACCTAGCAACGGCGGGCGAGCAGTATGCAATCCCCATTCTCGAATGGGAACCAAGCGGAGCCGCGCGGCTGTCGGAGGATGGTGCGACCAAATGAAAGCACCCCGGTCCCTCCTGATTGGACCGGGGTGCTCGATGCCAGGACGAGCCGCTCCGTCAGCAGCATCCCGTGCGTTTTGTAGGTCAGGCTTTCCAGCCTGACCTGCGCACTACGAACAGCCCATGCTGGCTCCGCAGTTGTGGCAGAGGTAGCAGTTGCCGTTGCGGACGGTGATCGCTCCGCAACTGTCGCAGGCCGGCGCGTCACTTTGGAAACGAGCGAATTGCAGGTTGCGAACGGCGGGGCTGTCGCCCGATTCCGGGAGAACGCCCAGGGCCGAACTTGCGTTGGCGAACTGGGGACTCGTGGAAGTCGAGCCGGCTCCGTTGACGTGCGTCTCGATCAACGCAGCCAGCTCTTTGGTGACGGTGTCGGCGGTCGGCGCGGTCTGAGGCATGTGACCATTGCTGTTATTGCCGTTGAACCGCGGGCTGTTCGCTTCGCGGTAGCCGAGGACGAACTCCATGCCTAGCCAGCGGTAGATGTAATCAACCACCGACTTGGCGTGCGGGATGTCTTGGTTCTTCGTCCAACCACTCGGCTCGAACCGGCTGTGCGAGAATTTCTCGACGAAGACTTGCACCGGAACTCCGTATTGCAAGCCCATCGAAGTCAGCGTGCCGATGACGTCCATCAGGCCGCCGATCGTGCTCCCTTCTTTGGCCATCGTGATGAACAACTCGCCGGGCGTGTTGTCCTCGAACAGACCCACCGTGATGTAGCCGTCGTGATTGCCGACGCTGAACTTATGGGTGAGCGAGTTGCGCGTCGCCGGCAGTCGGCGGCGAACCGGTTGCCCGGGAACCGCTTCGGCCGTGCCATCACCCTTCTTCTTCTCACTGTCCTTTGACGTGTTCAGCGGTTGCGATTGCTTCGAGCCGTCGCGGTAGATCGCCAACGCCTTGAGGCCCAGCTTCCAGCCGTCAGTGTAGGCGTTCTCGATGTCTTCGACGGTCGAATCGGCCGGCATGTTGACAGTCTTCGAGATTGCACCGCTCAAGAACGGCTGAGCGGCGGCCATCATCTTGATGTGCCCGCGCCAGTGAATCGTCCGCGTCCCCTTCGTGGCCTTGAACGCACAGTCGAAGACCGGCAAGTCTTCGTTCCGCAGGTTCGGAGCGCCTTCGATCGTGTCGTGCTTTTCGACGTAATCGAGGATGCCCTCAATCTGCGGCTGATCGTAGCCCAGCGACTTGAGCGCGACCGGCACCGTGCGGTTGATGATCTTCAACATGCCGCCGCCCGCAAGCTGCTTGTACTTGATGAGCGCGATGTCCGGCTCGATGCCGGTCGTGTCGCAATCCATCATGAAGGCGATCGTGCCCGTTGGCGCGAGCACCGTCGCCTGAGCGTTTCGATAACCGTACTTGCGGCCCGATTCGAGACACTCGTCCCAGACTTGCTGAGCCGCCTGCCGCAAATAATCGGGGCAGCACGGGTCAATGCGGTACGCGGCCTCGCGGTGCATCGACATCACGCGGAGCATCGGTTGCTCATTTTCAGAGTACCCGGCGAATGGGCCGATGCTGCTCGCGATGCGACTGGACGTGAGGTACGCCTGGCCGTTGAGCAACGCAGTGATCGAACCACACACGCCACGGCCGGCGTCGCTGTCGTAGGGAATGCCCCACGACATCAACAGGCTGCCGAGGTTCGCGTAACCGAGACCCAGCGGCCGGAACAGATGGCTGTTCTCGGCGATGGCCGGAGTCGGATAGCTCGCATGATCGACGAGGATTTCCTGAGCGGTGATGAAGATTGCACACGCTCGGCGGAAGCTGTCGATGTCGAACTTGTTCCCCTCACGCGAGAACTTGCGGAGGTTGATGCTCGCGAGATTACAGGCCGTGTCGTCGAGGAACATGTACTCGGAGCACGGATTGCTGGCGTTGATACGGCCCGTGTTCGAGCAAGTGTGCCAGCGGTTAATCGTCGTGTCGTATTGCACGCCGGGGTCACCGCAGATCCACGTTCCGGAGGCCATCTCGCGCATCATGTATTTCGCGTCGTACTCCGGGCCGGCCTTGTTGGGATCGGTGACCCAGTGCGTCCGCCACTTCTTGCCTTCGAGGGCGGCTTGCATGAACTCGTCGCTGAGGCGCACCGACAGGTTCGCGTTTTGGAACATGATCGAGCTGTACGCTTCGCCGTTGAAGTTCGATTCGTACTCGCCCGAGTCGATCAGCAGCCGAGCCTTCTTCTCTTCCTTCGTCTTGCACTGGATGAATTCGAGAATATCCGGATGCCAGTCCTTGAGACTCTGCATCTTGGCCGCTCGGCGAGTCTTCCCGCCCGACTTCACGACCGCCGCGATCTGGTCGTAGACGCGCATGAATGACAGCGGCCCCGATGGGACTCCGCCGCCGGAGAGCTTCTCCTTGGAAGAACGGATCGTGGATAAGTCGGTGCCGGTGCCGGAACCGAACTTGAACAACATCGCCTCGCTGCGAGCGAGACGCATGATGTCTTCCATGTTGTCTTCGACCGACTGAATGAAGCAGGCCGAACCTTGCGGGAACTCGTAAGGCGTATCGGGGCGACGGATCGACTGCGTCTCGACGTCCCAGCGATAGTTCCCCTGCGAACCTTTGACGCCGTACTGGTGATACAGCCCAACGTTGAACCACACCGGCGAGTTGAAACAGCCGTGCTGATGCAGCAGCAACCAAGTTAGCTCGCGATAAAACGTCTCACCATCGGCTGGCGTCGCGAAGTAGCCGTCCTTGATGCCCCAATCGGCCATCGTGCGCGAGACGCGATGAATCACTTGCCGCACGCTCGTCTCGCGTTCGGGAGTCCCCGGCTCGCCATAGAAATACTTGCTGACCACAACGTTCGTCGCGAGCGGCGACCAATCCTTCGGAACTTCGCAGTTGGTTTGCTCGAATAGCACCTTGCCGTTCTCGTCCTTGATCGCAGCGGTGCGGTAATCCCATTCCGTTGTCGAGAACGGATCGACGTTGGCAGGGCAGAAATGCGGAGCGATCTTCATGGGAGTTGTTTGGGGCGTGAAATGCGGTCCGGACTGGGCGGTGCCGCGAGTCGTCTCGCGAGATTGTCCATTGCCATTCGGCCCGCCAGCGTTGTGCGAACGAGTGGCCGAAGCGGAGAGATAATCAGCATCCAAAAGAGCGTTGGCGTCGTGCATCATGCACTCCTTTTGCCAGAAGAAAAAAAGGAAGAACCACGGGGCGTCATGACCCGCTCTGACTGGCCTCATGCCACAGAGTTGCCGGAAAAACAGCGACTTTGGTCGGCGAAATCGGAACGGCGAGAAACAAGCTGAGCCACAATTGGTTGTGGGAGAAGGATAGGTCAGGCCCCACATCTAGTGATCGGACGGGTCGGAAATATAAATCGGCAGGTCGGATTGTCAAGCTGATGATTTCTCGGTGAACTGGTCAAATTACTGGCCGCCGTGCCGTAACCTGCTCCGTTTTCGGGGACTTAATGAGATCAGAAAAAATGAAAAAATCGTTAAGACCGTCAGACCGCTAAGAGGCTTCGCCAAACCCTCCACAGATCACATCGAAGATCGCGAGGAGAGACCGCAGGGCGTTGCGGTCCCCAGGAACGCCGACTAAAAGCCGAACGCACTCGAAATCGTCTTCGACTTTTGATTCTCGCAGCCGGCAAATCCATGACTCGCAAGAACTCTCGCACCACTTCCGAACCCGAATCGTCGAAATTGTTGCCGTACCCACCGCCCGGAGCGTGGTCCCGTTCGGCCTCCGCCAAGGAGACCGATTGGGAAGCGGGCATCTTCGGCGATTTAACCGACAAGCAGACGGAATTGTTTCAGCAGTTGATGGAGGTGCCCCGCAACAGCCGGGGGACGATCTTCTTCGACAGCGGCGGCGGCAGCATCTATTGCGGCCTGGCGTTGGCGACGCTGATCAAGCTGCGCGGGTTGCGAGCGATTGGAGTCGTCGCGGGAGAATGTTCCTCGGCGTCGATCCTGCCCTTTGCGGCGTGCGAGAGGAGATTCGTCACGCCGCATTCGACGTTGTTGTTTCATCCAATTCGCTGGCAAAGCGAAGAAGAAGTCCGACTGGAAGAGGCCGCCGAGTGGACCCGGCACTTCAAGCTCTTGGAGACGGACATCGACAGCCTGCTGGTCCGGATGCTGGGCATCGATCCGGAGAAGCTGCAAACGTGGACTCGACCGGGGCGATTCGTTTCTGGCCCCGAATTCGTCGCCGAAGGATTGGCGGAGATGATCGATCTCTTCGCCGGCGATGTGTGGACACAGATTCGCAAAAGTGGCCGGTGACTCCGAACGGGACGGCGCTC
>CAMDDX010000085.1 GCA_945893075.1 Planctomyces sp. SH-PL62
CTCGGCGGCGATCGCTTTGCGGAAGGCGACGAAGGCCGTGTAGTTGCCCTCGAAAAACTTCCAGCCGGGATCGCCGACCGCCGGATCGAGCACGATCACGTTGCTGGCGACTTGATCGAGGAAGTAGCGGTCGTGGCTGACGAACAGCAGCGTGCCGTCGAATTGCTTCAACGCCTCTTCGAGTGACGCCCGTGCCCACAGATCGAGATGGTTCGTCGGCTCATCGAGGATGAACACGTTGGCGTTCATAGCGGAGAGCTTCGCCAAAGCAACGCGGCTCTTTTCGCCACCGCTCATCGTGCTGACGAGTTGAAAGACCATATCGCCGCGTACGCCGAATTGAGCGAGCAGGTCACGAGCTTTTGCCGGCGCGAAGTCGGGATTGTCGCTCGGCCAGACGGCATTCACGGCGTCCAAGTCCATTGGCAAGCTGTTGAGTTGCTGATCGTAGTACGCGAGTTTGACGTTCGTGCCGAAGCGGACTTGGCCGGAGTCCGCCTTCAATTCTCCGAGCAGCGTGCGCAGCAGTGTCGTCTTGCCGCTGCCGTTCGGGCCGAGCAACCCGATGCGGTCGCCGCGATTCACTCGCAAAGTGACGTCGCGAAACAACGGCTGACCGAGAACGAAACCCTTCGACAGGTTGCTCGCGTCGATGACGATGTCGCCGGTGCGACTGGCCGAACCGAACTGGATTCGCGGACGCGGAATCTCCTGCGGCAGATCAACGATCGACGCCTCCAGCCGTTCCAGCTTCTTGACTCGGTCCTGAGCCTGCGTCGTCTTGTTGCCGGCGATGTGCTTGCGGATGAACTCTTCGAGCTTCGTCTTCTCTTCCATCTGCGCGGCGTTGGTCTTGCGAGCCAGTTCGTTCCGCTCCTCGCGCAGCCGCCAGTAAGCCGAGAAGTTGCCGGGATAATCCGTCAGCTTGCCACGAAACATCTCAAAGATGCGGTTCGTGACTTTGTCGAGGAAGTAGCGATCGTGGCTGACAACGATCATCGCCTGATCGCAGCGTGACAGATAATCCTCCAGCCATTCGGTGGCGGATATATCGAGGTGATTCGTCGGCTCGTCGAGCAGCATCACGTTCGGCGATCGCAGCAAGACTCGTGCGAGCAACACGCGATTCTGCTGTCCGCCGCTGAATGTCCGCAGCGGCCGTTCGTAATCGGCTCGCTTGAATCCCAAACCATCCAGCACCTCATCGACGCGATGGTCGATGTGATGCGCGTCCAGCCGGTCGAGTTCGTGCTGCACGAAATCGTATCGCTTGTGCAACCGCTCGGATTCTTTCGCGTCGATGTTCGCGTCGTCCGAGTGCTCGTGGGCGATCTGATCGGCGAGCCTGAGCGCCTCCTCTTGCAGTTCGTACAAATGCCGCAGCCCGACCTTGGCCTCGGCGATCAACGTCTGCTCGTCGTCAAACCTGGCTTCCTGTTCGAGCATTGCGACGTCGCATGTCGAATGCTTCTCGACCTGTCCGACATCCGGCTCATCGACGCCGGCCAGAATCTTCAGCAACGTGGACTTGCCGGTTCCGTTCGGCCCGACCAGCCCGATCCGGTCGCCTGGCCGGACATCAAAGTTGATATCGGCAAACACCGGGGCGGTATCAAACTGACGAAGCAGGTCTCGTGCGGAGAGCAGAATCATGCGGCGAGTCGGTGGCGAGCGGTTGAGAGTTTTCGTCTGAAGGTTGAGCAGACATCCGTTGCTCCGCAAGCCCGTTGCCGCAGATGGTGCGAATCTGGATCAAATCCCGCATCGACCAGTTAAGTCCGAGCGGTTGCGACCGGTTTCCGTCGGGCCTATTCTCCGATTTGCACTGTCTCGATCCGCACAGTCTCAAACCATTAACCAACGAATTGCTCATGCCTATCACAATCAACGTCGGACACAGCCCGGACCCGGATGACGCCTTCATGTTTCATGCGTTGGCGAACGACAAAATCCCCACCGGAAACTATCGCTTCACGCACACCTTGCAGGACATCGAAACGCTGAATCACCGCGCACAGCGCGGCGAACTGGAACTGACCGCCGTCAGTCTGCACGGCTACGCCTACGTCACTGACAAGTATGCGCTGTGTGCCTGCGGGGCGAGCATTGGAGACAACTACGGCCCGATGGTCGTCACGCGACAGCCGATGGGGATCGGCGACCTGCGAGGCAAAAAGATCGCCGTCCCCGGCACACTGACGACGGCGTTCCTCGCACTCAAGCTGCTGCTCGGCGACACGTTCACGTTCGAAGTGCATCCGTTCGACGAGATTCTCAACATCGTCGAAGCGGGCAAGGCCGATGCGGGACTCATCATCCACGAGGGGCAGCTCACCTTCCAAAATCAGGGACTGCATTTGGTGGTGGACCTTGGCCGCTGGTGGCATGAGGACACCGGCCTGCCTCTTCCGCTGGGAGGCAATGCGATCCGCAAAGACCTCGGCCAGAAAGGCATGGAAGAGGTCACGGTGCTGCTCAAGCAAAGCATTCAATACGGACTCGATCATCGAGCCGAGGCGCTCGCTCACGCGCTGCAATACGGCCGCGACCTCGACCGCAGCCAAGCCGACAAATTCGTCGGCATGTACGTCAACGACTGGACGCTCGACTTCGGCCCGCGCGGCCGCGAGGCGGTTTCGCTGTTGCTGCGGCGAGCCTACGAAGCTCGCATCATTCCGAAGCCGGTCGAGTTGGAGTTCATCGGCTAGGCTGGCTTGCGCTATCGACGTATGGCGGTTTTTGAACTGGAGAAATGAGTCATGTCCTCCTCGAACTATTTGCAGTCTCTCTTCGGCCTCGATGGCTTGACCGCTGTCGTCATCGGCGGCACTGGCACGCTGGGCGGGGCATTCTGCGATGCACTCGCGGGTGCCGGAGCACACGTCCTTGTCGTCGGCCGAGATGAAGTGGACGGCAACGCTCGCGTCGCGGCGATTCAGCAAGCGGACGGCAGCGCGGAGTTCTTTCGGGCGGACTCGACCAAGCGCGAGGACTTGGAAGCGATCGTCGCGCATCTCGACACACACGGGCGAAACTGCGACGTGCTGATCAACGGAGCCGGGACGAATTCGCCGACGCCGTTCCTCGAAATCACCGACGAAGAATGGGACCGTATCTTCAACATCAACGTGCGAGCGTTGCGACTGGCGTGTCAGGTGTTTGGCAAGTTTTTGCTCGACAAAGGACGCGGCGGTGCGATCATCAACATCGCGTCGCTCAGTTCCGTGATTCCGCTGTCGCGAGTCTTCACCTACTCGGCGACGAAGGCCGCGGTGCTCAATCTGACGCTGAACCTGGCTCGCGAGTGGGCCACGAAGGGCATCCGCGTCAACGCTCTCTCGCCCGGCTTCTTCCCCGCCGAGCAGAACCGCAAAGTGCTCACGCCCGATCGCGTCGAGAACATCATGCGGCACACGCCGATGAATCGCTTCGGCAACCCCGAAGAGTTGGCCGGCGCGATCCTGCTGATGGCCTCACCCAAAGCCGGCAGCTTCCTGACCGGCGAAAACATCGTCGTCGACGGCGGCTTCCTGGCGATGACGATTTAGGCTCGGTCCCTTCAATCAGCCGCAGGGCGCTAGCCCCGGTTTGTGTGACGAGAACCGGGGCTAGCGCCCTGCGGCTCATTCGATTTACGGGTTACTCGGTCTGGCGTCGCTCACGCCAGTGCTTGAGATCGGCAACGATCACGAAGCTGATGATGACCAGTAGGAACCACGAACTCATCTTCTGCGTGGAGACGGCGGTCCAACGAGCGGTTTGCTCCGGATAAACCCAGGCTCCGAAGAACGTGGCGATGTTCTCGGCCACCCAGATGAAGAAGCCGATCAGGAAGAACGACAGCACCAGCGGCATCCGACGGCGTACTTTCCAGACCGTGAAATAAACCTGCGTCCGCCAGAAGAACACGAAGACCAGCGGGATCAGCACCAACCGCACGTCGCGCACAAAGGCGTTCGTGAAGAAGTTCGCGTAGATCGCCACGCACAGTGGGACGCTCAGCCGATACGACGGGTAGTGCTTCAGTTCCAGATCCAGGATGCGCCACGACTGGCACATGTAGCTGGCCACCGCCGCGTACATGAAGCCGCTGTAAAGGGGCACGGTGCCGAGCTTCGTGTAACCAAACTCCGGATAGCTCCACGAGTGGATGGCCGGATGCGTCTTAAACAACTCCAGCATCAAGCCGATGAAGTGGAATAACCCCAGCACAACTGCTTCCGACAGCGATTCGACACGACTCGCCAGCAGCGCGGCCTGCAGCACGAGCGCCGCGATCAAAATGAAGTCGTACCTCGGCAGCGAACCGAGCGGCAGCGTCTTCGAGAGAATCAGCACGCCGAAAAAACTGCCCGCAAAGATGCAGGCCCGCGCCTGCTTCAGTCCGAACAGCAGAAATTCATACACCGCGTTCCGCATGGCGGCGGAGTGTAATGGATTGCCGGCCGAATCCGTGTCATCCGCGTCATCCGTGTGCTGCTCACTCAACGCCACGAGAACGCGGATTTCGCGGATGACACGGATTCGCCGATGCGATGGGCGACCAGCCCGTCCTACAAAAACACATCACCGTCGTTAGCATGTCGCCCGGAATTTGGCGGCCTTCTTTCCACGACATTCACCAAGGACAAGTCCATGCTACCTGGCATTAAACAATTTGATCTGACCGGCAAGACTGCGGTTGTGACTGGCGGCTCAAAAGGATTGGGACAAGCGATGGCCGAAGGCTTGGCCTCGGCCGGCGCGAACGTGCTGCTCACCAGCCGCAATGCGGACGAGGCTCAGGCCGCCGCTCAACAGATTGCTCGTGATTACGGCCACAAGGCGATCGGAATCACGGCAGATGTTTCGTCTGAAGAGGCCGTGCGGACGATGGTCGAACGGGCGCTCAGCGAGTTCGGGCAGATCGACATCATGGTCAACAACGCCGGCATCAACATTCGCGGGCCGATCGAAGAGCTGACTCTCGAACAATTCAAACAGGTCAACAACATCAACACCGACGGCGTGTGGCTCTGCACGCGAGCGGTCGTGCCGCACATGAAGTCTCGGAAGTACGGCAAGATCGTGAACATCGCCAGCACGATCGGACTGGTCGGCTTGGCGCTACGCTCGCCGTATGCCGCCAGCAAAGGGGCGGTCGTGCAGATGACGAAGACGCTGGGCTTGGAACTCGCCGCGTGGAACATCACCGTCAACGCGATCTGCCCCGGTCCCTTCCTGACCCCGATGAATGCGCCCATTGCCGAGACCGAAGACGCGAAGAAAAACGTCGTCGGAGCGGTCGCGTTCAACCGTTGGGGCCGCATGGAAGAAATCCAAGGTGCCGCAATCTTCCTGGCCAGCGATGCCTCCAGCTACATGACCGGCAGCTTGGTCACGGTCGATGGTGGTTGGACGGCGCGATAGTTCCGTAGCCGCGTTCGCCAGAACGCGGGAGTGTGACACCCCGCGTTCTGGCGAAACGCGGCTACGCACGGATGTCATTGATGTCGGCACGACTCACGATCTTGGCCAGCGGCAGCGCGGGGAATTCGGCGCTGGTCGAGTGCGACGGTCAGCGCTGGCTGATCGACCTCGGATTGGAACCGAAAGAACTCGACACACGGTTGGCGACGGTCGATGCCGAATGGTCACAGATTCGAGGTGTGCTGGTGACTCATCGGCACAGCGACCATTGGACTCCAAAATCGTTGAGCCGCTGCTGGACGTCGCGGGTGCCGGTGTTTTGTCATCGCGATCACGCACCGGCGTTTCGCTTGGGGTGCCCCGACTTCCGCGACCTCGAACGCGAGCGGCTGTTCCGGCCGTATGTCGGCGAGCGGCCGATCGCGATCTCGGCAAACTGGCAATGCCGTCCGTTCCGAGTTCGACACGACGGCGGCGCGACGTTTGGATTTCGCTTCGAGTCGCCGCAATCAGCCTTCGCTTACGCCGCCGACTTGGGCTGTTGGGATCGCGGACTCTTGGAGCGGTTGTTGAATGTCGAACTGCTCGCGTTGGAGTTCAATCACGATCCGGAATTGCTGCGGCAAAGCCCGCGGCCGCCGTGGCTGGTTCGTCGAATTCTCGGTGACGAAGGACATCTCTCGAACGCGCAAGCCTGCGAGTTGATTGGCGAAGTGCTCAAGCAATCGGACGCGGATCGGCTGAGGCAACTCGTCTTGCTGCACATCAGCCGCGAGTGCAACTCGGCTGACCTCGCCGCAGCGAGCGCTCGCGCTGCGTTGGCCCAGCACAGTTCCGAGGCAAACGTCTTTGCTGCCGAGCAGCAGGTGCCGAGTCCGTGGTTTGTCATCGGCGAGTCCTTGCCGGACGACGGTATTGTTCCACCGGCAGCGTTGGTACAAGCGATGTTGTTCTAACTTTCCGGCCGACCGCCGTAAGCCGACAGCCGATTGCCGTGATACCGTTTTTAGTGGTGTGGAAAACGGTATCGCGGCTGTCGGCATTCGGCCGGACATTGATTCGCTGCGTGAAATCCGACAGGCTCTGCGCATGCCTCGTCCACTGGTCATCGTCAATGTGGTTGGTCTCACGCACGAGATGCTCGGTCCGAACACGCCGAACATCTCGCGAGTCGCTTCCGACGGCTTCGCGTTCCCGATGGGGACAGTGCTGCCGGCCGTGACCTGTTCGGCTCAGGCGACGCTGCTGACCGGAAGGCTGCCGCGCGAGCATGGCATCGTCGCGAATGGTTGGTACTGGCGTGACCTCGCCGAAGTGCTGTTTTGGCGGCAGTCGAATCAACTTGTGCGCGGCGAGCGGTTGTACGACGCGGCGTGCAAGCGCGATCCGAACTATTCGGTCGCGAAGCTGTTTTGGTGGTTCAACATGTACGCCGACGTGAATTGGTCGGTGACGCCTCGGCCGAGTTATCCCGCCGACGGTCGCAAGGTCATGGATTCGTACAGCCAACCGGCCGACTTGAAGGATCGCCTGCAAGAACGGCTGGGTGTGTTCCCGCTCTTCAAGTTTTGGGGGCCGGGGGCGGACATCACCAGCACTCGCTGGATCGCCGACGCGACGGTTGCGGTCATGCAGGAGCACAATCCGTCGCTGACTTTGGCCTACTTGCCGCACCTGGACTACAACCTGCAACGGCTCGGTCCGAACGATCCGCGCATCGCCGAGGACATCCGCGCCGTCGATGTCGAGGCGGGCAAGATCATCGACGCGGCACGTGCTCGCGGAGCCGACATCATCGTCTTGTCCGAGTACGCGATCACCGCTGTCAGCCATCCAGTTCACATCAACCGCGTGCTGCGCGAGCATGGCTATCTCGTCGCGCGACGTGAGCAACTCGGCTGGGAAACGCTCGATGCCGGCGCATCGCGAGCGTTCGCTGTTGCCGATCATCAGGTCGCTCACGTCTACGTTCGTCGCCCCGAAGATGTCGCTCCAGTTGCCGAGTTGCTGCGAAAGATGCCAGGGATCGAACGTGTCCTCGATCGCGCCGCTCAAGCCGAGTTCGGCCTCGACCACGAACGCTCCGGCGAACTGGTCGTCATCGCCGCGCCGGAGTCATGGTTTACCTATTACTTCTGGCTCGATGACGCGCTGGCACCCGATTACGCACGGACGGTCGATATCCATCGCAAGCCCGGCTACGACCCGGTCGAGTTGTTTCTCGATCCGCATTTGAAATGGCCGAAGGTGCGGATCGCGAGACGGTTGATGCAGAAGCTGCTCGGCTTCCGGTATTACATGGATGTCATCGGTCTCGACGCTTCGATCGTGCGCGGCAGTCATGGCCGGCTGCCGACACCGGGTTGGGAATCTCGCGAGGCTCCAGTTTTCGTCTGCTCGTCGAAGGCGATTGAAGCGGATCGAATCGCGATGGAAGAGGTCAAAGCCGCGTTGTTGAGATTGCAGTTCGATCGGTGAGATTGGCGCTGAACACGGATGACGCGGATGTCACGGATTGGAATCGGAGCAACCTGATCCGTGACATCCGCGTGATCCGTGTTCGACCTCATGCAGACGAATTCTCAATCCGCTTCGCGGGTTCGTGAGCCGCGGCTACACTCCGCATCGTTCGCGTGAGGCACGCTGTACGAGCCGAGAATGGAGTCATTCATGTCGTGGTGTCGAATCGGAATTCTGATCGCCCTGACCGTAGTCCTCGATGCTCCCGTGTTGCTCGCGGCCGATCCCGTGCCGGTGGCTCCGGCCGCGCGGAAGATGATGAGTCTCAGCGAACTGTTCGAGGCGGGTGGAACCATCGGCTACATCATCACGGGCCTGAGCTTTCTGATGGTCGCGCTGATCGTCGAGCACCTCATCAGTCTGAGAATGAATGCGCTGATCCCGCCGGGGCTGGCGGATTCGATTCATCATCATCTGACGTTGCGGCACTTCGAGGAGGCTCGGCAGCAGTGTCAGTTTCATCCCAGCTTTCTGGCTTACGTGCTGGCGGCGGGACTACGGGAGACGGACCTCGGCTATCAATCCGTTGAGAAGGCGCTCGAAGACGCGGCGGTCGAGCAATCCGCTCGGCTGTATCGCAAGATCGAATACCTGTCGGTGATCGGCACGATTGCACCGATGCTCGGACTGCTGGGGACCGTCTGGGGCATGATCCTCGCGTTCATGGAGTTCGAGCAGAAGGCGAACCCGCAGGTCTCGGAACTGGCTCCCGGCATCTACAAGGCACTGGTCACGACGCTGCAAGGCTTGTGCGTCGCGATCCCTGCGCTGGCGGCGTTCGCTCACTTTCGCAACCGCATCGATCAGTTGGTGGCGGATGGCTCGCTGACGGCCGAGGCCGTCTTCGCCGACTACAAGCGTTTCGCGCTTTCCGAACCGCGCACCGAACGCGCGAAGGCGAGCACCAGCCTTCGCGGAAAGCCAGCGACCGAGATGCAGCTTGAGAATCCCGGCACAGCGGCTGCGGCTTCCCAGGCGAAAGTGGTCGCGAAGAGCGAACGAAAGCCGGACTCGGTGTGAGGTCGTGGGGCAGGTTTTCAACCTGCCCGTGAGTTGAACACATCAAATTGGACCACGCAGAAACACTCAAGGACTGGCAGGTTGAAAACCTGCCCCACGAGGCATCCCATGAGAATCCCGACTCGCCAGCGAAAACTGGGACTGAGCTTCGATATCACGCCGTTGATCGACATCGTGTTTCAGCTCGTCATCTTTTTTCTGGCGGCGACGTACATCGTCCGCAGTGACGCGAACGAGAAGGTCACGTTGCCCAAAGCCTCGATGGCACAGGATCAACCCCCCGCTACGGCACGCCGTTTCGTGATCACGATCACGGCCGAACGTGCCTGGCTGCTCGGCAACCAACGCACCGAGCGAGTGGCCGTTGAACAACAACTCCTCGCAGCGGCGCAAACTCCGGAGCAGGCCGCCGAGATCGAAGTCCGCTTGCGAGCCGACGCCCGCGTCCCGTACAGCGAGATCGAACCGTTGATGCTGACCTGCGCGAAGCTCGGCATCCGCAAGCTCGGTTTCGCCGTGATCCACGAGTAACCCAGGCGAGCGGGGCGGCGTCAGCCCCCGGTGATTCGATCCCAGACCGGGGGGCTGACGCCGCCCCGCTCGCCAAATCTTGAACCTCTGCCATGCGAATTCCCACTCCCCGCCACGAAAATGAAAACACGTCGATGACGCCGATGATCGACGTCATCTTTCAGTTGTTGATTTTCTTCGTGTGCGCGTCCGCCGGTCAGACGGTGGAGTCGCTCTTACCGACCGAGCTGGCGGCCGGATCGGTCGAGGCGGCGGCTCCCGTGATCGTCGAGCGGCCGTTTGGAGAAGTTTGGTTGCGACTGCATCGTCGAACGGTCGAAGGTGCGGACGACGTGACGGTCGTCGAACTCAACGATCGCGAGTACTCCGACGAACCCTCGTTGCGAACGACGCTGCTGGCCCTCGCCGAGACGACGCCGGAGATTCCGGTGATCCTCGACATCGACGGCCCCGTGCCGCTGGGCGATGTGGTGCGCGTCTACGATGCGTGTCAGTCGGCGCAGTTCCGGCAAGTCTCGTTCGCGACGAAGGTCGGCAAGTAGGTCAGCCTTTCCAGGCTGACCCGAAGAGGGATCGGTGTTCTATCCTCGAATTGGGTCAGGCTGGAAAGCCTGACCTACGCCGGTGAGATCGGCCAGCCCAGCGACCAGCCCCAAGCTCGTGTGTCGGCGGCATGTTGCTCGGTAAGTTGGATCAGGTCGGTGGACGTGACGTTCAGTCGGCGCGCGAGGCCGGCCAACTCTTCGGATTCAGCGGGTGGCAGCGTCAGATCGTCGGCGGTGCCGCGAGCCATGCGCAGGGCGTCGATCAAACGGCGGAAGAAGAGATACGCCGCGCGGAGCGATTCCGCCGCGATGCTCGGAATCAAGTTCCCACGCAACAACTCTGCGAGCGCGTCGAGTGTGCCGGGAACGCGCAGTGCCGGGTGCCGTTCTCCGTGAGTGAGTTGCAGCAACTGCACGAGGTATTCGACATCGACCAGCGCACCGGGGCTGAGCTTCGCGTGGAACGTACCGGCTTGGACGTGCTGCCGCGCTTGCCGTTCGCGCATGGCTCGGACAGGAGCGACTTCCCAGCGGACAGGGCCGAACAACAGTTCGTCACGCCGGCGAAGCAATGTCTCGCCAAATGCGGCATCACCCGCAATCGGACGCAGCTTGATGAGCGACTGCCGCTCGAATGGCCAAGCCGAGCCGTCTGCCGCGAAGTACCGCGTGAATTCCTCCAGCGAGACCGACAAATTGCCGGCTCGACCATGAGGTCGCAGACGCAAGTCGATTTGAAAGATGCCGGCACGCTTGGCTTGAATCGTCTGCTGAAAGAGTTCGACCAGCCGCTCACAGAACTCAGACGGCGCGGGACCATCGAAAACGAACAGCAATTCAATGTCCGACGCGAATCCCAGTTCCCGTCCGCCGAGCTTGCCGAGCGCGGCGACGCAATAGGCCGGGGTCGGGTGTTCGGTTTTTCGGAATTGGCGGGAAGAGGGCGGGGATTGCAAATTCGACTCACCGCCCGCCAATTCCGAAAAACCGAACACCCGACCCCTCTGTCTCGCGATGACCTCCCGCTCTGCAATCTCGCAAGCAGAGGCAATAACCGCTTCGGCAAGTTCGGTTAGCTCGCCCGCAAACTCGATAAAGTCGGGAACGATCCCGGTCACATGCCGCATGTCGATGCGAAACATCTCGCGGTCTTTGAAGACGTTCAGCCGGTCGCAGCATTCGGCGAACGTCCGACTCGAAGCCAGTTCGGTCGCGAGTTCCGCGGTCAACAACTCGCGTGGCTTGCGCAGCCGCAAACCGACGATGTCGGTCACGACCGGAAACAGGTTCGCGTGCTGCAAGCGGAGAAAGTCCTCCCACAGCAGATCGCTCACGCCGAGCAGCTTCGCGAGCGCAGCCAACACCTCCGGACGCTGCAACGAGGTGAGCCGAGTCAGCCAATCCGATTCGAGCATTTCTCGTTCGAGCAACTCTTGGAAGTGCAGCAGCGCAGCTTCGGGGTCGGGAGACTGCGGCAACAAATCGGTGAAGTGCTGAATGAGCACGACCGCCGTGCGGAGCACTTGCTGACGTTGCTCGTCCAACAGCTTGCGGCCGGAGTCGTCGGTGACCAGCAACGTGTCGCGCACGCGCGAGCCGTCGGTGCGAATCGCCATCTGCCGGACGTCGATGCCCAACAGCGCCAGCGAGTTGGTCAGCTCGTACAAAAAACCGCCGGTGTCGTCCGATGCGATGCGGATGAGCGTCAGGTCCGGGTGCGAGTCATTGTCGAAGACGATCTCGACCGGCGATTGCACGGGACCAGCCGGCCGAGCGGTCGGCAGCGCCTCGGAGACTCGCCTCGCGAGCCTCGCCTGTGCTTCGCGACGGCTGCCCATGCGTGCCTGGTTGAGCAGGTCGAGCAATTCGCGATGCAGGTTGGTAGGGTGGGTCGAGTCATCGAGACCCACCGAGTCTTTGCGTCGGATGGTGGGTCTCGATGACTCGACCCACCCTGCAGACGCGAAATCGCCCGGCGCTTCGCGTCGTCGGACCACAAACGAATTCACGAAACGCAACGGAAGGCTTGAATCAGCGGATCGCTCTTCCGTGAAGACATCTCCCTCAACGATATCGAATCCGTAGACGAACAGCAGACCGCACATCATCGACAGGTCACCCAACTGATCGAAGCCTGCGATGGTCACTTCGCCGAGCTCCGCAGACGTTGACCGCCAATCGACGATGAGCGGGTTGTCTGCGGACAGTTTGTTCCAGATTTGAGAACGGGATCGCTGTTCGGCAGAGGAACGATTGACCGATGACGATACGTGCTCACGCAAGGTCTCGGCCGCGATCGTTGGCGACTCGCTCGCGCCCCCGACGTACTTCTCGAAGATGCGCCGCACGGCCGAACGATGTTGCTGAAAGTGCGTCGTCAGATGCTCGGCCGACGGGAAGTCGAGCCGCCGCGCGAGTAATTCCAATTCGGCCGGTTCGGTCGGCAGCGAATGCGTTTGGCGGCTGTGCTTGAGTTGCAAGCCATGCTCGATGACGCGAAACAACAGGTAGGCCGACGTCAGTTCGCGGTACTCGTCCGCGCGTACGAAGCCGAACTCGGCCAACCGCACGAGTCCGTCGAGCGTGTTGATGCTGCGGACCTGCGGCATCTCACCGCCGTGTTGCAGTTGCAGGCATTGCACGACGAACTCGACATCGCGAATCGTGCCGGCTCCGAGCTTCACTTCGCCGGCCGCTTTACCCTTGCGCTTCAGGTCTTGCTCGATCCGCTGCTTCGCCAACCAGACGCTGCGCCGCACGTCCTCGGCCGAAGCACTAAAGATCAACGGCCGCGCTTGTTCAAGGAATCGCTGACCGACCGCAAAGTCCCCCGCGATCACGCGAGCTTTCAACAACGCCTGCCGCTCCCACAACTGAGCTTGCTGCCGCAAGTAATCGAGATACGTCTCGACCGATACAACCAACGGCCCCGCGTTGCCCCACGGCCGCAGCCGCAGATCAACGCGATACAGAATCCCGTGCGAGGTCACGTCCGACAGCACCTTCGTCAACCGTTGCACTAACTCCTGAAACCGTGCCGGATCGCCATCGCACACGAAGACGAGGTCGATGTCCGAGCTGTAATTCAACTCCTCGCCACCGAGCTTGCCGAGAGCGAGCACCGCGAAGCCGGATGACTCGGTTTCCAAACTAACCCGAAGCGCAAGCGAGGACTTCTCGGCCTCGATGGCCGCCACAGCCTCGCTGGCGCGTCGGGTTAGTGTGTCGATCAACTGCAGCGCCGCTTGCACGATCGCATCGGCCAGCAACGACAACTGATTCGTCACCGCACGCAGATCGAACAACCCCAAGAAATCGCAAACGCCAATCCGCAGCAACTCGCCGTGTTGATAATCCCGCATCGCGATCGTTCGGTCGTCCGCGGTTGTCGCCCCTTTCACCGCAGAGATCGCCGCGTCAAAGAACTCCGGCCGGCTGCGCAATTCGCGGAGCAATTGCGGCTGAGTCAACTGGGACAACAACGACGGCTCGCACAACAAGAGATCCGTCAGATACGGACTCGCCGCGAAGATCGTCAGCAAGACTTCGAGGGCTCGCGGCGAATGCAGCAGTTGCCAAAACAACTCGCGCCGATCCGGCACCGCTCGCAGCAAGCGTTCCAATCCCACGAGCGAAGCGTCCGCCGAGGGAGACTCCGCCAACAACGCCGACACCCACGACAAGCACCGCTCCGAATCGGCATCCTCCGCCTCATCAAACAACTGCCGCAAGCGGTCGTCGAAGGTCGGCTCCCTGGAATGCGGTGATGGTGATGGCACGCGATGCCTCAATTGTTCGACATTAACGAGCGCTGGGCGCGACGTGCGCGAAACAATTCGAGTTGGCTCCGCACAGCGACGAGCAGTTCGTCGTCTTCCATGTCCCACACGGCGCTCGGTTCCGCCCCGCGAGCCACGACCGCCATATTTGCGATCAATTGGCCGAAGCGTACGTCAGGACATTCGGCGCACAATGCACCCAGCAATTGAAGCAGTTCCTCGCGTTCGAGATTGGGCAGCAATTCTTGTGTGGAAACTCCCGGTGACGGATTCGCGGCACGGCGACGGAGAACATCGGCATGGCTTTGAAAAATCGCTTCAAACTTGGCGTAAGTGGCGTCGCCCGATCTGGCTGCCGGGACCACGTAAGCCAGTGCATTGCCGTTGGCGTCCACGATTTCAATTTCATCCAGTGGCGATTGGCTAAAAATCTCGTCCAAAGAGGCTTTCGAGCCAGTGCTTCCGAGAACGACTTGCATGATTGCTTTCTCCCGATGGTCAGGACAACCGCAAGCATGATACGTGGCTTCCAAGAGGTTGCCAGTCGGCGTGAAGGACGGGGTCGTGTCCTTGGAGTGCGGTGTGTCAGCACCGCTTTGGATTTGGGCGTGTTCGATCTCGCGACGATCCAAAGATCCAAAGCGGTGCTGACACACCGCACTCCAAAGGCGTTCAATGGTCGCTCCGCGACAAACTTTGTTTCGTCACGGTCCGCCGCGGCGGATGGGCGGAAGACCACGGCGACCTTCGGAGGCCGCTCTGCGGCAAAGAACGCTCGCGATTCAGCAACTGACTCGGTGACGCTAGTGAAAATACGCGATGCTCAAGGTTTCGATGCGGGGCGCACTCAGCTTGAAACTGAAGCACCTGAATCACACATCATTCAATGCGCCGGTCAGACTTTGAAAGCCGCTCCTTGAGGACATGAATCGCGGCATCAAGCATCCTTTGATTTGCTTTTGAGCGACGATTCGCATTTTCGATGGCAGAGACGTCTTCCTCTCGGCCGACGACGGTTCCCAGTAACCAAGCTGCTTGACCTCGCACTTCGGCGGATCGATCGTGAAGCGCTAGCAGTAATGATGCGAGAACACGTTCTTTGGCCTCTGGCGACCAAGACCCACACGACTCCTTCAAGTGAAAAACAATCTGGCCACGCACTCTAAGAGAGGGGTCTTTCAGCAATTCAAGCACGGCGTCGCAGCAATCTTCCCCACTCAGGGCTAGTGCAACACATCCGGCAACTAAGCGAGTGTTAGGTCGATCGCTCTTGAGGAGCTGAATGGCACTTGAATAGACACGCTGGTCACGACGATGTTTGACGGTAATGCCCCACAGGGCATTGATGGCCATATTTGCCACATCGGGTTCGTCGTCCAACAGCGGCAGGAGTGCATCCGTTGTGCATTGGTCTCGCAACCAACCTTCGGTCCACTGGTTCGATTCGCAAAAGCACATATGCGAAATCCAAAATGCACCAGCTTTTCGTACCTTTGGGTCGGCATCTTTCAACTGCCGAAGTGCCTCCGACGGATCGTACTTTTGCGGGATTTCCATTCGATGTTCTTGCTTCCGGCGGCTCAAACAGTGGAACAACTGCTGCCGCACGACTCACTCGCAAGTGGCATCCGCCGTTCCTTCCACAGCTTATGCGATTCGTGGTCGCCGGTGATGATTTCGAAGCCGAGGTCTTCGACCATCTGGAAATCGAGTTCCGGGGGTTGGCCTTTCGTCGTCAGGTAGTCGCTGACGAACAGCGAGTTGGCCACATACAGGCCCTGCGATTGCAGCGAGCGGAGGTTGATCTCGCGGCCGCCGGCGATGCGGAGTTCCACCGTCGGGTTCGTGAACCGCAGCAGGCAGAGCACCTTCAGGCAGTAACGTGGGTTGAGTTCGCGGACTCGCTCAAGCTGCGTCCCTTCGATCGAGTTCAGGAAGTTGACCGGGATCGACTCGACTTTCATGCCGCGCATTTCCAGCGCGATGTCGATCAGGTCGGCGTGCTCCTCGCCCATGCCGGCGATCAGGCCGCAGCAGAGTTCCATGCCCGACTCGCGCACGGTTCGCAGCGTGGCCAGCCGGTCGTCGAACGAATGCGTCGAGCAAATCTGCTCGTAGAACCGGCGGCTCGTGTTGAGATTGTGGTTGATGCGATCGACGCCGGCCTCTTTCAACGTCATTGCTTGCGCCGGCGTGAGCAGACCCAGGCAACAGCAGATATGCAGACCGTGTTCGTCTTTGATTTTCTTGACGACGTTGGCAACGTGCGCGACTTCGCGATCCGATGGGCCGCGACCGCTGGCAACAATGCAGTACGTCCGCGCCTGCAAGCTCGCGGCGGCGGCGGCACCTTCCATCAGCTTCCGCTCGTTGAGCATCGGATACCGCGAGATGTCCGCTTCGGAGTCGATGTTCTGCGAGCAATACCCGCAGTCCTCCGGACAGAGGCCGCTCTTGGCGTTCTTCAAATAGTAGAAGTGAACCTTGTGCCCGAAGTGCTTCAGTCGAATCCGAAACGCGGCGGCGATCATCGCCGGGACGTCATCGTCGGGAGCGGTCAGGATTGAGAGCGCTTCGGCACGAGTGATCTCGCCCCCTTTGAGGACGCGGTCGGCGAGGGAATTCCAATCCAGGGAGGTCGATTCAGCAGTCGTCATTATTTTTCATTCTTTCACACGAGATCGTTTTGGAAGCGGTGCGGGAGTCTAGCGGAGGCTCGCAAAAGTGAAATAACGGCCATCAGCTTTCAGCCCACAGCCATCAGCCGGACAGTTCCGGCTGATGGCCGAAAGCTGATGGCTGATGGCCGTTGTTTCAACCTATTCCGGCACTAACCGCAGTTCCTTCAAGTCCATCAAGTGATTCTTCAACGACTCGGTCGAGCGAACCGTCAACCGATGCTGACCGGCGGAAAGATTCAACTCGCCGAGGATCGCCGTCTGATAATTCTCCCACGAGCCGGTGCCAACAATCTTCGCGCGCACCGACTGGCCGGCGACTTCAAAGACCACTTCGTTGCCGGCGGTGCTGTTGTCGCAGGCGTAGTTCATGCGGATCGAATGCTTGCCCGGCTTCGAGACGTTGATCGTCCAGACGGCTCGGTCATCGACGCTGCCCCAATAGCCGAGGTTCTTGAACGGCGGCTCGAAGACCAACGTCTTGCCATAGATTTCGGCGTTGGTCGCGAGCAGCTTCAGCGTGCCGCTCGCGTCGGCCGTCACCGCTTCGGGTTGATTGCCGTCGAACTTCTTCGGAGGCGGGCCACTCGACTGCACGAACGCGATCACGTCGGCCAGCTCGCGGGGCGAGACGTCCTTCTCCAGTCCTTCGGGCATGAACGACTTCGCTGAGCCGACAAACTCGTCGAGGTCCGCTCGCAGCAGCGTGTGCTGTTTGCCGTCTGCGGACATGAGCGTGATGCTGTTGCCGGTCTCGGTCGCGATCATTCCAGAGAAGACTTGTCCTTGCTTGTTGCTCGCCGTGTACGCCAGGAATTTCGCTTCGACCGCCTTGTTCGGATCGAGGATCGCCGTCAGCAGCGCGGCGGTCGATTTATCCGTCAGCGACATCAAGTCCGAGCCGACTGACGTGCCAATGTCCTTCAGCTTGTGACACGTTGCACAGCGCTTCTTGAAGACCTCGGCCCCGCCAGTTGAATCGCCCACTGCATTGAGTTCTTTCAGCTTCACCGCAAACTCGGCGACGATCTTCTGCCGATCCGCGTTGGCCGAGATTTCCAGCAGCATCGCTGCCCGAGCGCGGATGTCTTTGTTCGCGTGAGCTGTCAGACGCTGCCGTCTCGCCGCGTCGATGTCGCTCGGAGTGATCGCCTTCGCTTCCAGTTCATCCAACAACTTTGCTGTCCAACTCGGCCGGCTAAGCACTGCATCGAGCACCTGCGTTCGCAGCGCGGGCGTGAAGGTCCGCCAACCGCTCAGCAACGCGGAAGCCGAGGCTTCGTGATTGATCCGAGCCAGCGTCGCGACCGCCGCTGTCTGCACCGGCACCGGCGTTTGCGGGACCAACAACTCGCCGACGAGTTTCGAATCCTCGCCTCGTTGATCGTGTACTCGGCCAAGCAACGGCAGAGCGGCGGTGACAGTTTCCAATTTGAGATTTGCAATTTGCAATTTGCAATTTGCAATCTCCGTCCGGGCCGCGTCGATGCGTGCCACCAACTGCTGCTGCGCCCTCGCCAGCCGCTGCGGATTCACGTCCTTCAAATCGCCAAGGGACGTCTTGCGGCGTTCCAGATTGTCGAGCATCTGAGCCAGCACAATCGGCTGCGACTCGGAGGTCGCCGCGCCGCTCAAGACGTACTCGATCAAGCTGAGCAACGCTTGATCGTTCCCCAGCGTCGAAGCCAAGCCGAGCAACGTGCTCGCCAACTGCGGCGGCAACGGTTCTTTGCCCGCCGACTCGAACACGTTGGCCACGACGCTGGCGACGTTCTGCGCATGAATCGAACTCATCGCCGCCGCGACGAGGTATTTGTCGTCTCGCTCGCGATACAGCAGCTTGCCGAGTTCGTTGCCGAGCGACGCGAACTTCGGATGCCCCAGCGTGTACGCGAACTGCATCCGCACGAACGGATCGGGATCGCGGCCAAGTTGCGAGAGTTGGTTAATGACTCGATCTGGCAGGTCGCCTTCAAACCGCTCGGCTGCTTGTAAACCGCGACGACGCAACCAAAAATCTTTGTCCTGCAGCGCCACCCATAATTCACGCCATTGTCCGCCACGCTCACTCATGCCGATTCCATCTTTGATCGACAGAACGTGCAAACTTGCCAGGGGACTTGATCCGACTTCTTGAAGTGACAGCCAGCTCGCGTCCTTTGCGTCAACGCATTGCCAATAGATCATCCGATGGGCCAAATCACGAACGGTTCCGTTCGGACTTTTCAAAGCCTGCCACACGCTGTCGAACCGAGGGTCGCTTGCCCCGTTGTTTCGCTTTTTCGCCGGACTCAGCGGCCACACGATTGGTTCCTCGTCCTCATCCTCCTCTTTCACGCGGCGTTGAAGTCCATTGATTGGAACGACGCGATAGATGCGACCCTTGTCGTGTCCTGCTCGCAGGTCGAGCTTTTCTTGCATGGCGGGGGGGATGTACTGCGGGTGCTCGATGACTTGGCGGTACATGTCGGCGATGTAGAGCGCTCCGTCCGGGCCGGTCTTGATCTGCGTCGGCCGGAACCAGTTGTCTCGCGAGGCGAGGAATTCCGATTGCTGCTCGTCGTCCGCCCGCCGGCTGGTGAAGGTCACGCCGTCGGCCGCCATGACCTCGTGATGCACCAGGTTGTGGACCGGTTCGGAAATGAAGACGTGCGCAGCGTAGCCGTCACGCTCCGCGTGACGAGCCGAACGCTCCACTGACGTCGGTACGTTCTCGACTTTCGACGTCGAATCCCGCTTCGGCTCGTCACGCGGAGCGTGACGGCTACGTTCAAACAGCAGCTCATCCCGATAGACCATTGCGCTGTTGGCGGACGTGAACCGATTGGCCATCGCGAAGTCATTGAACCGCGAAAGCGTGCGGCTGATCGGGAAGACCGGCGACGGGCCGGGGTTGATCGAGACTTGCTTGCGTGGATCGGGCGGAGCGACGTGCGGGTTGCGGCGGGTGTAAAAATCATCGAGTACGAAGTGATACATTGGGTTCGCGTTGTTGTTGCCGAACCAATTGCCGAAGTCGTCTCGATTGCGGCCGAACTGAGTTTGGCCGGAGGTCGGGTCGAGTTCGCCGGTGTCCGGGTTCCAGCGGAAGTCTCGGCCGCGGATGTCGATGGTAGCAGGCACACTCCGTGTGCCGTCGGACGGCACACGGAGTGTGCCTACTACTTTGATCGCCCCGCCGCTGTCGCCGTTGGCGCAGTGGACCATGTTGTCGAGGCCCCAACTGAAACCGTTGACTCGGTGCTGTTGGTTCCCCTCGCCGAAACCGGTGAGCAGAACTTTCACCTCGTCCGCGCGACCGTCTCCGTTCGTGTCGCGAGCGAACAGCACCTCTGGCGCGGCGGAGATGAGCACTCCGTCTCGCCACGCCATCACACCATTCGGAAAATTGAGCTTGTCGAGGAACAGCGTGGACTTGTCGTACTTTCCGTCGCCGTCGGTGTCTTCGAGGAAGCGGACTCGACCGCCTCCTTTTTTGAAGGGGAACACGGAAGGCACGGATGACGCGGAGGAACGCGGATTCGATCCGTTCTGATCCGCGCGATCCGTGTCCTCCGTGTTCTTCTCTCCGTCCGGGACGCCGAGCGGGTAGTCGGCCATCTCAGCGACCCAGAGTTTTCCGTCCGGTCCCCAATCGAAGGCGACGGGGTCGCGGACGAGCGGTTCGGCGGCGACCAGTTCGACTCGGTAGCCCGGCTTGACCTGCATCATCTTCAGCGAGGCTTCGGGAGACTTCGGGCCGGGAGTCTCGCGCTCGGCGAGGGTCTCCTGACCCCGCCGTTCGTCTGACCGCAGGTCTCCAGATGGTTTGGCGACTTTCGGCTTATCGGGGAGACCTTCGGTCGGTCCAGCGGCGGGGTCGGGAGACCCGCGCCGAGCGCGGCCGAGCAGTTGGTCGAACGACCGCCGCTCGACGAGATCTTTCGACTTCGCCGTGTCCTCGTTCATCCACACGAGCTGCCGCGCATGCACCCAGAACCCGTTGTTCGAGCCATCCGCCCGCACAATCGGCGGCAACTCTTGCTCGGCCGGCTTGTCGCCGCGCTGGCCGGAAAGCACCTCACGCGACCAGCCCGTCTTCAGCGACTCCCACAGCCAGATGCCGTACCGCTCGTGATTCGAGAAGACGATGTCGTCGTGGCCGTCTTCGTCGATGTCGAACAATCGGAGACCATCGTCGCGACCTTCGATTGGTTTGGGGACGCTCGGAGGTAGCTCATCATGCGCGTCAAACTTTTTCAGCCAAGTCGTGGTTTTTTCAAATGGGCTGGGCAAGGCGCTCGCATTCAACCAAGAGTTTTTCGTTGGCTCCCAAATTCGCATGCGATACGAACTCTTGCCAAGCTTTAGGACATCCAGCAGGCCGTCGCGATTGAGGTCGGTAAAACGAACATTCCTGTCGCCGCCGTTCGACGAATCTCGCAATCCTCCAAACGCAACATTCTTGTTGAGCCGTTCGACCGCCTCGCGGAAGTTCAGGAACTTGACCTTCTTGCCGTGCTTGGTGACGGCGTGGTCGATGAGTTCGTTGATTTGCTCGGGCTTGATCCAGTTGTGCGGGTGGAAGACGAGGCAATAGACCCCTTGCTTGATCACGGTGCAGTCGAGCGCCGCTTTCCAGTCCTCGATCGTCTGCGGATTGTGCGGCTTGTGAAAATGCTGAGCCGCCCAGTCGCTCGGTGCGACGCAGGGGAACTCCCAGCACAGCCGGTCCACCACGAACGGGTACGGGTAGTTCTCGATGGAGTTCGTGAAGAAGCGATCGGTCGGCAGGTACTTTTTGAATTTCTCTTTCCCGTCCGCGTCGAGCACCAGCTCGCGCGGCAATGCTGGGTCGGCAGACGTGAAGACCTGCATGACCGACGAGTTCGCCAGCAGGAAATTTCCCTTCGCTGTCGTCTTGTTGAAAATCTCGGTGTAGAACCGCGGGCTGAGCGTGTTGAGCGAATCGCAGCAGGGCATCCGAAAACAAACCGGCTTGTTGTTCGGCACCTCGTTGAGCAGATTCGTGCAGCGATCGACCGTGGATTTCGCTTTCGCCAGATCGCCGCTGTTGAGGAGCGGGCACGGATGGTCGATCGTGTGAATCTCCAGGCTCAGCCCTTCTTCGAGCCACTGCTGCAAGTGCGGCTGCTTCGGATCAATCGAGCAAGTGAAGATGCTGACCGGAGCGCGGCCGTCGATTTGCTTCAGTCGATTGAGGATCGGCCGGAGGTACGCTTCCCACTTCTCATGCCCGCGCATGTCGTCGATGCCCAGGATCACGACCGCCTCGACCCCCTCTTCGCCGACCCACATCGGAGTCGTCAGCTTGGGGAAGTCGCGATGCGGGTACCACGGATTGCACGGCTCATCGAGATACGTCAGCCGATTGCCGTTCGGCTTGGCCGTGTTCGTCTTATCGGCGGCCGACGCGATCGAGAGCGAAAAGAATCCCGCCCAGCACAGGCAGAGCATCATCCGAGTCATGTGAGCGGCTCCTGGAAAGCGATGAGCGACGGCGTTCGATCCGGTCACGTGAAGATATCCAGCGAGCGGCACGAAGACACGGCTACAGCCCTGGAGTGCTGTGGCTCGACACAGCCCTCCATTCATTTGGAATAGCGACATTCAAAGTCCTAATACCGCCGCGATGAGCATCGTCAGATCGAAGGCCGCGTTCTTGACGCTCAACGTCTCTATTCCAAGGGGATGGAGGGCTGCGTCGAGCCGCAGCACTCCAGGGTTAGCCGGCCGCTTGCTGGGCTTGTTGAGGCGTGTTGGCATCGCCGGTGACGAAGCGCAGGTTCTCGTCGCGCAGCCGAGCGGCGGCATCGTCGTACAGGAACGGCAGGAAGACGTAGCGCTTGCCGCTGGTCACTGGCGTCGCTTCGTGCAACAGCGAACAGGAGAAGACGACCGCTCCGCCGGCCGGTGGCGCAAACAACTGGCGACCGAACTCCGGGAACCAGACGAAGCCGCCGTCGAATTCGCCGGTGTTGAGCACCAGCGAAACGGCGAACTTGCGATGCGCGGTTCCCTTGGTCGTGTTGTCGCGGTGTGCTCGGAAGTGCGCGTTCTGTGTGCCGTCGTAGCAGGCGACGATGTACCGCTCCATGCGCGTCGCTTTGAATTGGTAAGCCTTCTCGATCTCTGGGACGAGCCGGTCATGAATGCGGATCATGCACGCCTTGCGGATGTCCTCGTCGGGGATCTCATAATCCTGCCGGCGCTTGTGGCCGTAGTCGTACATGCCGACGGTCTTGCCATCTTTCTCGCGCATGAAGCCTGACTCGGTGCCGCCATGTTGTTCGTACAGAGAGATCAGCTTGCGGCAGAACTCCGGTTCGAAGATGCGTGGCACGATCATGACGGGAGCTTGCACTTCAGCCACATGCGGCTGGCCGAGCGGCGGCAGCGAATCCATCAACTGCAACAGCCGAGTGACGTGCGTGGCCGGATCGTCGAATGGCATGGCCACCAACACCCGCAGCCGCGAATCGAGTACCAATGTGTGAGCCACAAACTTCTGCAAGCCGGTATTCGGATCGAGTCGCACGGCTCCGTATTCCGAGGCCAACTGCCGGTCGAAGTCCCAGAAGAAACGCAGGCCGGGAATCTGTTCCTGCACGCGAGCCTGTTGCTGATCGAGCGGATCATTGCTGACCCCGAAGAACGTGACCTCATCGTCACTGAACCGTGTGCGCGCTTGCCACAGGTCATCCAGAATCCGCCGGCTATCGGGGCGAGCAGCCGATTCAAAGAACGACAATACGACGTAGCGACCGGCGACCGTGTCGAAATGAAAGTTCGGGTTCGCCGTGGTCGGTGCCGAGAACCAGGGGGCCGGTTCACCGAGTGTCAGCAGTCGCTTGCGCATGAGGTCGCTCCTTCGAGTTCGTCGCGTCTCGCTCAATGCGAGCCGGTTGGAAAGTAGCGACCGAACTCAAGCCTGCACAGCGGAGTTTCAATGGCAACCAACCGCTCCTGACCATCACGGGACAAAGTCTTCACGCTCGCACCGAAGTTGGTTTGCGGACCAAACCGGGAGTGACATCGAGATCGAGCGACGCAGTCTGTCCGCGTTCCAACAGTTCCCACGCGATGGCCCCCATCGCGGCGTTGTCGGTACACATTTCGCGAGGAGCGATGAAGAGTTCCACGCGGTCGCGGCGGCACATCTCTTCCAGTCGCGTGCGAAACGCGCTGTTCGCGGCCACGCCGCCACCGACCAGCAAACGCGAGCGGTCTCGCTGTCGCAACGCTTGGCGACACTTACCGACGAGCACATCAAGCGCCGCCGCCTGGAAGCTGGCCGCAAGGTCAGCGACTCGTTGCGGCGTCAGTTCGGGAACCGGCTCGCGCGAGCCGGGAATGCCGTTCGCCTTGTAGAGCACGGCCGTCTTCAAGCCACTGAAACTGAATTCGAGTCGCGGCTCTTTGAGGAATACGCGCGGAAAGGCGAACGCCTGCGGATTGCCATTGAGCGCAGTCTGCTCAATGGCCGGGCCGCCGGGATACGGCAGTCCCAGAATCTGTGCGACCTTGTCGAAGGCTTCGCCCGCCGCATCGTCGATCGTCGCGCCGAGCCACTCGAAGTCGGTCGGACCGTGGCAGTCATACAAGTTGGTGTGTCCGCCACTGACGACGAGTCCGATGGCCGGAAAGATGTCTCGCCCCGCTTGCATCCGACAGGCGTAGAGGTGCGCCTCGATGTGATTGACGGCGACTAACGGCAAACCTGTCGCCAGTGCGAGCGTCTTCGCAGCAGTCAGTCCCACCAACAACGAACCGACCAAACCCGGCTGCGTGACAACGGCGATGGCCGAAAGCTCGCTGAGTTTTACATTCGCCGTTCGCAAAGCCTCGTCGATGACCGGCAGAATGCAGCGGACGTGCGCTCGCGAGGCGATCTCCGGCACGACGCCACCGAACCGCTCATGCAATTCGTTCTGACTGGCGACGACGTTCGACAAGACGGTGAGGTCGCGACGGATCACGGCGGCGGCGGTTTCGTCACACGAGGACTCAATCGCCAAGAGCAAATCGGAGGAGGACAACGTCGAGTTCTTTCAAATGAATATCGGTGGAGCCGGCCTTCCGGTCTTGGCCCCAACGGGGACTGACTCGATAGCCCAGGGCAACGCCCTGGGTTTGGTGCAACACCAACCGGCATTTAGCCCCAACGGGGCGTAACTGGCAGGCCATTCGTGCCGGCTACGCCCCTTCAGGGCTGAAGAGTCTCTCGCGTACTTCCAACCCAGGGCGATGCCCTGGGCTATCGAGTCACGCCCCCTTGGGGCTGAAAACTGAAAGGCCAGTGACTACGAAATGAAATAGTGCCAGTTGTCTTTAAGCCATTCAAAAAAATCATCACCCCAGCGGTAGCCGCAAAAGCCACAGATGATCGCTCCCGCGATCATCGTGTCTCCAGGGAAGAGCGGCGTTTCCGGCAAAAGCCAGACGCAGACTCCCAACCCTGCGAGTCCACCAAGAATCGCACCGACAAACAATCCTTTGATACCGTCGATCATGTACTGGCAACCGTGGGACTGAGAGTGCTTCAGATTCGTCTGGGTTAGGATACTATCACGCCGCTGTTTTCTCCGCCTTGGTTTCGGCTCACGGCCAGCGCGTATCAAAGTTGTTGACCTGTGAGGACTTCCGCGAGGAAGTCGTCGTTCCAGCCGGCGATTTGCATCTTGCCTCGCAGACTTTCTTTGAGCGGATGATGCTTGAGTCGCGTGATGGCAAAGCGTCGTAGCCAA
>CAMDDX010000086.1 GCA_945893075.1 Planctomyces sp. SH-PL62
CCGAAAATTAGCCGCGCGGCGCTAGCCCCGGTTCATGCCGTGTAACCGGGGCTAGCGCCGCGCGGCTAATTTCTGTGACACGGATAAGACGTTCTCAACGTGCGACAGGCGGAAGGTGGTTCAGAAATCCTGACTCGGTGCGACGCAACTCTGAGATCGCTGCTTGCCGAAGCCGTTCCAGCGTTGCTTGCTGATCCGCTCGCGATGCGAGGTTCGTCAGTTCTTCTGGGTCTTTCGCGAGGTCGTACAACTCCTCCGGCGGATCAACGTCGGGAGCGAGGTATCGAATGTATTTCTTCTGGCCGTGCTGCAACGCGACGTACCAGGGGACGTTGTTGTGCTCCGCGTGACTGGGTTCATCGAGCAGCACTTTGGTCACATCGGAGCCGTAATCATGGCCCAGGTGTTCGTAGAGCGTGGGATGATTCCAATCGGTGCGTTCTGGATTGCTCAGCAACGGTGAGATGTCTCGGCCGTGCATCGTCCACGGCAATTCGAGTCCGGTGTGTTTGAAAAACGTCACGACGAGGTCGGTTCCGTTGATCGTCTGCTGACAGACTTTCCCTTGCGGAATCGTGCCGGGACGGCTCACGATCAGTGGCGAGCGATAGTTGGCGTCGTAGGGAGCCAGCTTCGTGCGGAAGCCGTGCTCGCCCATCGAGAAGCCTTGATCGGCGGTGTAAATCACGAGCGTGTTTTCCAACTGGCCCGACTCTCGCAGAGCGGCCATCACTTGGCCGACTCCTTCGTCAATCGCCGGCACGCACTCGTTGACTTGGTGGACCCACTCGGCGTGAGTCTTCGCCTTCTTGTTGCTTTCGTCGCCGAAGGCTTCGCCGCTCTTCCCCATGACCGGCACACCATCCGGCCCTTTGGACCAAGCCTGCGTCTTGTCGAGATACGCCGGCTTCCCCGTCCGTGGTCCGAAGATGTCCGCAGGCACCGGCACATTCCCATCCTTGTACGAGCCGAGATGCCGCTTGGCCGGAATGGACGGCCCATGCACGGCTCCGTAGCAGAGCCACAGATACCACGGCTTTTCCGCAACACGATGCTCACCGCGAATGTATTCGCAGGCCCACTTCGTGTAGTTGTCGGTCGAGTAACCCTCGACCAGTTTCGGCTCGCCGCCGTTGAACGACAGCATCTGCTTGTCGTAGTACTGCCCCGCGTTGTCGGGATGCCTCGGCCGATTCCAGACGATCTGATAATCCCAATCGCGTCCGAATCCTGGATCGGTCCCGGTGTGCCACTTGCCGATTTGAGCCGTGTGATAGCCATGCTTGCGGAACACACTCGGCCAGAAGGGCGTTTGCTTCGGATCGTAGGTGCTGCCGGGATAGGCACCTTCCATGCGCATCGACTCGATCCCGTGCGGATGGCGGCCGGTCAGCATGGTCGCTCGCGAGGGCATGCACCACGAACCGAGATAGGCCCCTTGAAATCGCACGCCCGACTTCGCCAGAGCGTCGATGTTCGGAGTGCGGACCCACGGCCACGATTCGGGATAACAGCGCACCGTTTTGGTGGATTGGTCGTCAGCGTAGATCAACAGGATGTTCGGCCGCCGAGTCTGGGCATCCGCAGCTTGCGCAACAGCCCACAACGACAACACGGCGAAGACGGGCAACACCAAACGAATGACGCTCATGGGACACCTTTCGCAAGGGCGGGACGAGGAAGTCGAGGCTACAGCTCAATCGTCTTTCCATCTTGGCGAGCCGACGCCAAGCACGCATCCATCACCTGCTGAGTCTTCAACGCGATGTCCGCCCAGAAATCATCCGGCTTGCCTCGCAGAACCAACTCCGAAAAGTTGCGGAACAGGTTGGTCTCCTGAGCCGACGGAGCGTTGTTGCTGTATTCGTAAACGGCGTACCGGCGAGTGTGCTCTTCCATGCTGTAGTCGCAGCCATCGACATGAAACGCCGCCTTGTGAACCGTGAAGGCCGACTCGCAGCCGACGAACGGCAGGACGTAATCGGTGACCTGAGCGAATCCCTTACTACCGGCGATGATGCCCCACTGCTGATTCTCGGTCAGGAACGAGTTGTAAAACGTCGCCGAGACTCCACCGTCAAAGAACAACTCGGCGGAGAATTCCATCGGCACGTCGTGCTGGCTGTCGGGCCGATGCGATTGCGACAGCATCCGCGCGCTGACTCGGCGCGGCATCTGAAAATTCAACGCCCACAGCGTGAACCGGATCGTGTACCAGCCGAGATCGCCCAGGCAGCCGAGCGGTTCGAGTTCCCCGCTGGCTCGGATATTGGCTTGATGAAATGACTCCGGGCCGCAAAACGTGAAGGTCGATGAAATGCGGCGGATACGGCCAACGCTTTCGCCGTCGTCCAGCACTTCGCGCAGTTTGGCGAGCCGCGCGCTGTGCATGAACATCACGCCGTCCATGAATTGCACGTTGTTCTGCTTGCAGGCGGCGATCATCTCAACCACGTCCGCCGCGTTGCAGCCGACTGGCTTCTCGACCATGACGTGCTTGCCTGCTTCGGCCGCGCGAATCACCCACTCCTTGCGGATGCCGGTCGGCAGTGGGATGTAAACCGCATCGACATCGGGCGACTTCAGTAATCCTTCGTAGGTGCCGATCGCTCGCGGGGCCAGCGCGTACGTCACACACGCTTGGCACTCGTCGATGAATTGCTGGGCTCGCTCCGCCGAGCGACTGGCCACCGCAGTCAGCGTTGCGTTTCCGGCATTCTTGATCGAATCCCAATTCTTCCGGGCGATGCCCGCCGTTCCGAGAATGCCCCAGCGGCAGATTTTCGATTGGCTCATGAGTGGATGGCTCCTGGTGTTTGAGTGGCTGTCCGGAAAGGGGTCGTGATCACGACTTTCCGGATAGCCTCTAAAAATGCTCCGTCATTCACAAAGAGTAGACAGAGTGGAACACGGATGACACGGACGGCACGGATTCATGAGCTGACAATCCGTGTTGTCCGTGTCATCCGTGTCCCGATCACGGCAGCTTTTTCGCCAACTCCGGCGAAAAAATCGTCCCGGTCCACACCGCTTTTAGGACTGGGAGACCGATATACTCACCAGCCGAATCCGACCGCTCATTTGTCAAATTGATCGAGGACATCATGCACGCTTTGAATTCTTCTGACTTCGATTCCGGCGTTGACCGTCGAGCCTTCTTAATCGGGCTGGCCACTCTTGGCGGAGCGAGCGTTCTCCGAAATCTCCCCGCGTGGGCCGCTGACAAAGTGGGGCCGGACGCCAAGCTGCTGAATTCGCTACGTGAGAAGGGGATCAACTTCCTCAAGACCACGCAGGGGGACGACGGCAGTTGGACGTCGGCCACTCAACCGGGGATCACGGCGATGGCCTGCTTCGGTCTCGTCAGCGCCGGCGTGAAGACCGACGAGCCGACGTTGCAGAAGGGGCTGAAACATTTGCTGGGCTATCGGCAAAAGGATGGAGGCATCTATCACCCGGAGACCGCCCACAAGAATTACGAGACCAGTCTGACCATGCTGGCCTTGGTCGGAGCGAACTCCGATGGCCGCTACACCGCGCAGATCAAAGACGCCGAAAAATTCCTGCGCGGGTTGCAGTGGGACGAGACCGAGGGCTTGGACAAATCGCATCCGTCGTTCGGCGGCGCGGGCTATGGCAAGTCGCAGCGGCCGGACTTGTCCAACACGACTTTCCTGCTCGATGCCTTGAAGGCCGCCGGAGTCAAAGCCGACGACCCGGCGATGAAGAACGCACTGGTCTTCGTGTCTCGCTGCCAGAATCTCGAAAGCGAATTCAACACGACCGAGTTCGCCGCCAAAGTGAACGACGGCGGCTTCTATTACACGCCAGCGGCGGGCGGCACATCGCAAGCGGGCAAGAACGCCGACGGCGGCCTGCGGTCCTATGCCAGCATGACCTACGCCGGCTTGAAGTCGATGCTCTACGCCGGCCTCTCCAAGGACGACAAACGAGTCAAAGCCGCGCTCGAATGGCTCCGCAAGTTTTACTCGGTGGATCAAAACCCCGGCTTGGATCAGCAAGGTCTGTACTACTACTACCACACTTTCGCCCGCACGCTGGCCACGTTGGATGTCGATCTCTTCGAGGACGCGAAGGGTGAAAAGCACGACTGGCGGCGTGAGCTGACCGAAGTCCTCGCCAAGCGGCAGAAGGAAAACGGCAGTTGGGTGAACGCCGCCGATCGCTGGCTGGAAGGCGACCCGAACCTCACGACGGCCTACTCGCTGATGGCGCTGAAGTACTGCGATCCGAAGTAGCGCTGCAGGTAAGACGGCCGGCCAATTCGTCGAGTTGAGAAAAATGTAGGGTGGGTCGAGTCATCGAGACCCACCACGAAGTACAAGTATTTTGGTGGGTCTCGATGACTCGACCCACCCTACGTTTGAAAACCTTGCCAGGCGATCTGCACGTCGGAGCGTTGCTGGAATTCTCGCAGTTCGGGCATTAGTCTCCCGCCCCGTCGGCTGCGGAGAATCGCGGCGGAACGGTCCCTGAGTGGCCAACGGTCACGAGTCAATTTCCAGCAAAGTGTGACGAGATGACGAACCTGAAATCGCAAGCGATCTCCGGAGTTTCGGCCGGTGCTGAGACCCAAATGATGACCAAATGGCCTTCGATCGCCGCGTTCGGAGCGGGACGCTTGATTGGCCAATTGATGGCCAGCATTCCCGCGCGAATCGTGCTCTGGCTGCCGTTGGCTGGGGTCGGTGCCGTGCTGTACTTCGTTCAAAAGGTGACCGGCGAACGATTCACAATCACGAACAAGTCGGTGCAGCGCTGGACCGGTTTGGGTGGCCGCATGATTCAACGCATCGAACTGGCCGACATTGCGACGATGGAAGTGTCGCAACAATTGGGGCAGGAGTATTTCCGCGCGTCAGACTTGTTGCTGTTGAATGCCAAAGGGGACGTCGCCATGCGGCTCGAAGGTCTACCGCACGCGGAGATCTTCCTCGAGAGCATCTCCAAAGCTCGTTCGGCATCGAAGGAAGTGGGAGACTCGCTCAAGACCATCGCGGCGCGGCAGTCGGTCTAACGGCCTAGTGACTCTTCGGTCGATGGTCCCGCCATTCGCAAATTCTTGGACCACGACGGAGCATCCTCCTCGAAGGCCAGCCGTAGGACTTCGCGAGCGGCCTCGTGATCTTGCTCCGGTAAGAACCGCCAGACGGTGCGAGCGAACTCTGCCAATTCCTCGCTGGACCGGTTGTGCTGCAAACCTTCGATGGCCAACTTCCAGGCCGATAAGCGGTCGCCTTGCGAAGCCTGCTCGGCAGCGAGGCTCAGCCAAACTTTCGGCAGGCCCGAATCGCGGCGAACGGCTTCGCGAAAGTGTGGCACTCCCGCCGACAGGCCGTCGGCGTTCTGAGCCGTGCGTCCCAGGAAAGCGTGATAACGAGCATTCCAAAACGGATGCAGCACTCCATAGATCGCGAGCGGCAACACAGCATGAGCGGCAATCCAAGCCATTCGGCCGTTGCGATGGCGTGACGCGCGCGCATTCAACCAGCCATAGCCGACCCCCACAAAATGGGCCACGTTGGCAATCGGCAGCCATCCGATGGCAGACAAGCCCAGGAACAGAAAGAGGAACATCCAAAAGCTGCGAACCACCCGATCATTCAACCGCCACGCGAGGGCGGCATCGTACTGCCGTTCGATCAGGCACCAGCCGAACATCGCACAGGCCACCCCCGATAGCCCGATCGGGTAATGGTCCAAGTAATACTCCGGCAAGAGAGGCACCGTCGCCGAGAAGAACCAGAACCCCAAGTAGGCGGTTCGCCGCATGCGCCGTTCCATCAGCGGCCCCAAAAACCAGAGCGTGCTGACGTTGCAAAACAGGTGCAAAAGATTCGCATGATGAAACGCGCTGGCCGGAATGCGGACCCAGCGCCACCACGGACCATTCCACAAATCAAACGGCCCCGAGACTTCGACCTCAAACCGTCGTCCTTCAACCGCACCGAAGGCACGTCGCCCGCCTGACTCCCCGTCGTTCGACTGCGACAGTTCCGCCGCGAAGAACAACAAGACCGACGCCGCCAGCAGGCTGAAGGTCACAGGAGCCAACCAAAAATCACGACGCAGCGCAGCGAACATGCGGAATCCCTTCTCCAGGTCATTGGGTCGGGAGTTGTAGCGGAGCGGGGTCGAGTGTGCGAATTTCTGATTTCGCCGCCTTACCGGCTTCCAGCCTTTTGCTCGCGCAGAATCGTCAGATCAATCGCCTGGCCGGAATCGAGCACGACTTTCGCCGCGACCTTGCGCAACACCTCTTCCAACGTGTCGAGGTATTTTCGGCGAAGCGTCAACTGCCGAGCTTCCGCATACGACCGGCGACCAGATTGTTCGTCCGACCGAAGCTGTGCGATGAGTTTGCTGAAACTCTCGGACTCGGCCTTCGCGGATTCGACCGACTGGCGGCGGATGACTTCGGCAGCGTCTTTGGCACGTTGCGCCGTTGCGCGAGCTTCCGCCTCGCGTTGCTCCGAATAGGCACGCGCCTGATTGATCGCCGTTTCCTTGTCCGCGCGAGCATTCATCACGTCGATAAACTCCGCCTTCACGCGCAGCGGCGGCGTGACATTGCCAATTGTAACGTCATCGACCGTCAGGCCGAGACGTTGCTCGGCCGCCAACCGTTGCAGGCGTGAGGTCATCAATTCGCGCAGTTCGTTGCGGCCGAGCGTATGCACGAAATCAACGCCGCTGTGCAGCATCGCATCCGCCAGCAGCGACTCGGCGAGCGTTCGCAGCCGACGCTCCGGCGAGACCGCTGCGAATAGGAAGTCACCGATCGCCGAATCCGAAACGCGATAACTGACGCTGATCTGTACGTTGAGGATGTTCTTATCGCCGCTCAAGAACTGAGCCTGCCGGGCCGGATCGACGTTTCGGAGAAACGCGTTCTGCGACGGTTCTTCTTGCTCCAAGTTGCCGACGCTCAGCGTGCGAATCTCGTTCAGCTTCACGCGATCGACCGAGGCGAACGGCCACGGACAGTCATAGTGCCAACCGCTCGGCCACAAACGGACTTCGCCGTTCGCGTTTTTGACGGCGGCTCCGAAGCGACGCACGACGGCGGTCTCGTTGCCGCGGACGACGAAGAAGCCGCTCAGCAGGTAGAGGGCGAGCAATGAAAAATGAGAAATGAGAAATGCAAAATGCAAATTGACACGCGCGGCGCGGGAACGACGCCCCAACGACGCGACGCGATGACTGTCCCCTTCCGACATTTTGCATTTTCCATTTCTCATTTGTCATTTCTCATTCTGTTTATCCGACCGCCCCACTGCCGCCCCTGGTTTCGCTTCATTCGCCTTCACCTCAGCAGGCACCCCTTCCGTCAGCATCTTCAACATGTTCGAAGACGCCGACAGCACCAAGGTCGTCTTGTCGTTCAGGATCGTGCGGTAAGCATCGAGCGTTCGCATCGTGCGATAGAACTCCGGATCGGCCGCGTGAGCTTGATTGAGGATCGCGGTCGATTCCGCTTCCGCTTCACCCCGAATGCGCTCGGCATCGGCATCCGCCTTCGCGATCAGTTCCGCACTTTGACGGTCGGCGTGACTACGGATGACGGTGCTCTCAGCGAGTCCCGCGCTGCGATAGCGGTCGGCAATCTTTTGGCGTTCGCTTTTCATCCGCTCAAAGACCGCTTGCTGATTGCCCAGCGGGAAATTGATGCGCTTGATTCGGGCATCGACGATCTCGATCCCCAGTTCTGCGAGCAGCGGTTCGCCGTCGGCTCGGCCGTTTTGCAGTTGCTCGCGAATCTCGCGTGAGAGGTCTTCGAGCACTCCCGTTTGATTTTCCGTCGGCCCGGCTTCGGGATCACCGACTCGCAGCAGGTTACTGAGTTCAAGCTGTCCGACTCGCGTCGCGACGATCGACCGCAGCTTGTTTGCGAGCCTCTCGGCCGCCACCTCGTGACTGCCCAGCGCCTTGAAGAATGTGATCGCCGAATGATTCGCATCGGACTGCCCGATTCGCCAACAAACGAACGTCTCGACCGTGATGTTTTTTTTGTCTCGTGTGAAAATCTCGCGGCCCGGTGGATCCAACAATTGCACGCGAGCATCAAAACGCCGAGCGGCCCCAATCGGCCACGGCCACTTGAAGTGCAACCCGCGATCTTCCGGCCGGTCATAGACGGCGGAGATGTGGCCCAGTCGCTCGACGAGAACCAGTTCGGTCTCATCGACCTGCACGATGGAGCTCATCGCGGCAAGCACTGCCACGCCGATCAGCACGAACATCAAGATCGAGCGCCGCCAAGTCGCCGGTTGTGATTGGTCATTGGTCATTGGTCATTGGTCCTTATTCATTTCATCGCAGCCACGAACCGTGCCCGGATTGTGAAGATGGTGAAAAATGGTCGGGTGAAAAATAAACCGCAGTCGGTTCCACGAACTCAGGTAGATGCACCCTCAATAACTCACGTTGCGCTTCTCCCATTTTTCACCCAACAATTTTTCACCCTCTTCCCATTCCTGAATTCACAAATATCAACAACCCATTTTCACTTCTCCGACTCCGGCATCTCAATCCGCTGCAACGGAGTTTCCGGCGACGGCAACCGAATCGGTGATTGACCCGGTTCGGTCAACCACAGATGCGATTTGCCACGCAGAGCCGGGTCCAAAATCATCAGCGGCCGAGCGGCCAGAACTTTTTCCATCGTGGTCCAGTACAGATGCAAACTCGTCAGCGTCGGCTGTTCGGCAAAGACCTTCACGACGCTGTTGAAACGCGCGGCCGAACCGGTGGCCGCCTCAACTTTGCGAGTCTTCTCGCGGCGAGCGGTCAACAACTTCGCGGCGGCATCGCCGGAGAGGACACGGTCTTCGGTATCGAATCCCACAGTCAGTTTCAGCCACAAGGCATCGTCCAACTGCCAGCCGGTGACGCCGCCGGTGGTCGAAGCGTCGGGCAGACGTTTCGCCGAACCGGCGCTGTCGGTCAGCACGCGAATCGCTTGCTCGCCGGCGGCGGTGAGCACCTTGCGGGCGTAGTAGCCTTCGGCCTCATTGATGAATTGCTCGCGCTGTTCGATCGCGTCGGCGACTTGCCGATACGCCGGCACGACCTGCTGCGGCGGATGAATGTCGAGCAGGCAAAGGTCGAGCACCTCGACGCCGATGTCATAAGACGTAATCAACTCGCGGATGCGACGCAGGCTAGTCGCTTCGATCTCGCGCCGCCGATTCGTCAGCAGCGAGTCCAGCGATTCCGTCGCCGCAACTTCGCGCAGGACGCTTTCGGTGACCGCTCGCAACGTCTCGTCCGGCCGCGAGACCGCGAATGCGAATCGCCGCAGATCGCCAATGCGGAATTGAACCTCGCCAGTCACCTCGATCGGGACTTCCTCGCCGGTCAGCGTGAACGATTCGGGCGCAACTGGTTCGTAGCCGTTATCGGCGTGCTCGCTCATCCATTCGACCGGTGGACGGTACAGGCCGTCAGACGTCAACGGCGTCGGAGCAGACCGGAAGCCGATTTGAATGGCTCGCACTTCGGCAACTCGCTCGCGTCGGATCCGTTCCAATCCATTCGGCCAGCGCCAGTGCCAACCAGCGGAGAGCGTTGTTTCGTACCGGCCAAGTCGCGTGACGAGCGCTTGTTCGTCTTCGCTCAGCAGCACGATTCCCGAACAGCACCACCACACGCCGAACACTGCGGCCGCCGTGCGCATCAGCGTCGGCCAATGATCGAGAAACCCAAACACGAGCTTCGTCGGCGAGAACTTTTCGACCATCCATTCGGCGACGCTCGCCACACCGTTCGACATCCGGCCGAACCGCGTCTCGTGCCAGCGTTCAAACCACAACAACCGCATCGCGTTCAGCATCACCGCCAACGACGAGATTTCATGAAACACCGCCGCCACCGCCGGATTGATCCAGCCCAGACTTCCGAGCAACATCCCCACCGCGTTCATGCCGAACGCGAAGACAAAAATGCTTTGCCGGATCACGATGACCAATTGCCGGGACAGGCGCAGCAATCCCGGCAGCGGTCGCAGCGGATCGCCCATCAAGACGAGATCACCCGCCTCGGCCGCGAGATCGCTGCCGACTCCGCCCAGCGCGAGTCCCACAGTCGCCGTCGCCAGCGCGGGTGCGTCATTCACGCCATCACCAACCATCGCGACTTTGTGTCCGGCTGCGATCAACTCTTCGATTCGCTTCGCTTTGTCAGCCGGCAGCAATTCCGCCCGCACGTCGTCGATCCCCAGTTGCTCGGCGATGCGCCGCGCAGGTTCGGCTCGGTCGCCGGTGAGCATCGCGAACTGACTCACGCCGGCGTCTCGAAGTTCTCGCAAGACGGCTGCCGTCTCCGGCCGTGCGGCATCACGCAGACCAATCGCGCCAAGCAGTGTTTGATCGAGCGCAACCAGCAGTACCGATTGACCCTGTTGTTCTAGTTCAATCAGTCGCAGTTCGAACTCGGCTGGGACTTCGATCCCTTGCGAGGACATCAGGCGGCGGTTGCCGACGATGACGGTCACTAAAGGGTCGGGAGTCTTTTTCGAAGCGGCGGAAGTTTCACTGGCATTCGAGACCGAAAGACCGCCGCCTCGAAAAAGACTCCCGACCCCTTGGCGAACTTTCGCCACCACGCCCGCGCCAGGATGAGCCGTCAGTTCATCCGCGCCAGTGATGACGCATTGCCGAGCTTCCGCTTCTCGCACCAGCACGCGAGCAATCGGATGTTCGCTGCGCTTCTCCGCGATCGCCGCGAGACGCAAGAGGTCGGTTTCATCGTGGCCGACGCTGCCAGCGTCGGTGCGGACGCTAGCAGCGTCCGCCACGAAGATGTCCCCAACCGCTAACTCGCCGCGAGTCAGCGTGCCGGTCTTGTCGAAGACGATCATGTCGATCGACGCCAATCGCTCCAGCGCGACCGAGCCTTTCACCACGACACCCGCTCGCGCCAACCACGCCATCGCCGCCATCACCGCGCTGGGCGTTGCGAGGATCAATGGGCACGGACAAGCCACGACCAGCACACTCAAAGCCGGCAAGTAACCGGCCGACCACAAACCGCTCGCGATTCGCCAACCAATCAGCGTCAGCACGGCAACGCCCAAGACGACCGGCAGAAACCAACGAGCCAGCCGATCCGCCGTCCGTTCGAGCGACGCTTTGCGCTGTGTCGCTTGCCCGACCATCTCGACGATCTGCGCCAGCGTCGTTTGCTGACCGACTTGAGTGGCCGTGATTCGCAACGCTCCGAATTGGTTCAGCGTTCCGGCGAAGACTTTGTCGCCGACCGCTTTATCCACCGGCACGCTCTCGCCGGTCAGGGCACTCTGATCGACCGCCGATTGCCCGGCCGCGACCGACCCATCCACTGGAATTCGCTCGCCCGGCCGGACGATGACCGTGTCGCCAACGATGACTTGTTCCAGTGGGACTTCTTGTTCGTCGTCGCCGACGAGCACTCGCGCGGTGCGCGGACATAACTGAAAGATGCGACGGATCGCTCGCTGCGCGCGATCGACCGTGTAGCCTTCGATGCTTTCGCCACACAGCGCGATGAACACGACCAGTGCGGCGGTTTCGCTTTGTCCCAAGACAATCGCGGCCAGACATGCGATGGTCAGTGCGAGGTCCGCACCGACTCGGCCAGACAGCAGACCGTCGAGCGTTTGATACAGAATCCTCGCCCCACCAAGCACCGCCGCCAGCAACGCCAAACGAAAGCCAAACAGTGTTCGCGTCGCGAGCAGCTTTGCCCACCAATCGGCGTTCGCGGCCACCGGCGGCGCAGCCGCACCGGCCGATGTTCCCCAGACGAGTCCCAGCGCGACATCGGCGAGCAACAAAACTCCGACCGCAGCCGTCAGCAGATAAATCGGAGCCGACCGGTAATGAAAATTCTCCGCCGCGCGGTCACCGGCCGAGTTGGCTCCGGCTTCCGGCAAGAATTCTCGCGGCGATTCGGGCGCGTAGTGCATCGCAACGGTCGGTCAAGAATGAGGAATCGCCACCGTGCGAGAAACTCCTTGGAGTGCGGTGGCTCGACACCGCCCTCCATCGAATGCGGGGACGAACTTCCGATGGACAATCCGCGTTGTCGTGAGGATCGCTTCGAGATCGCTCTCTCACGTCGCAAGTCTTCTTGCGCCCCACGTCCTCCTCCGCAATTGAATGGAGGGCGGTGTCGAGCCACCGCACTCCAGGGAATCCTACTGGTCACGAACAGCGCTTCACAGTTCCGACTCGGCATCAGCGATGGTCGTCGCCAAGGACAACCCGCGCGATCCGCATAATCAGTTCGGCCAGCGTCCCGGAGCACGTCCGCGGTCATCGCTGTCGAGGAACGAATGCAGCATCACCTGCGCCGCGACCTTGTCGAGCCGTTGCTTCCGCTTCTTGGGGCTGACCTCCGCCTGTTGCAGATACAGCTCCGCCATCGCAGACGAGTAGCGTTCGTCCCAATACACCACCGGCAGGCCACAGACTTGCCCGGCCCATTCGCCGAACGCACGAGCTTCCTTCGCTTGCGTCCCTTCATCACCGCTCATGTGGACGGGCAGGCCGACGATCAAGCCGACCGCCTGGTACTCGGTCGCCAGTCGCTTCAAGAACGCGGCGTCTTCAGGCTCATTGCGTCGCGTGTAATTTTCGAGCGGACTGGCAATCGACTGATCCGGTGTCGAGACCGCAACACCGAACCGCTTAGTGCCATAATCGAGCCCCAGCAGAGTGCCGCACGTCGGAACGGAAGAGTTGTCAGTCACGAGGCCGGACTCCAAGGCTTGCCCAAATCGCAAAAGTGGCGAGACTCCGCCGCCAGACGGATGCCGCTGTTTGAAACAGATGACTCACGGGAGTGACGATCCTCCCTCATCCGTGCTTGATCCGCGTTATCCGTGTTATCCGTGTTCGACCGATTGGCGAGAACACGGATGACGCGGATGGGACGGATTCGCACGATGGCCCCGAGTCGGTTTATTTCAATAACGCTTCTATCAATCCGATTGGTGAATCTCCATGCCCGAACTTGCGAGTGAATACGATGTGGTCGTGATCGGCACCGGTCCCGGCGGCGAAGGGGCCGCGATGCAGGCGGTCAAACATGGCCGCTCGGTGGCCGTGATTGATCGCGAGCCGGCGGTCGGCGGCAACTGCACGCACCGCGGCACGATCCCCAGCAAGACGCTGCGGCACGCGATCTTTCAGATGTCCGAGGTCAACAACAACGTCCTCTTCCGCGAGCACGGCATCACCGCCCACTTTCTGATTCCCGATCTGCGACGCCGGGCCAAGTCGGTCATCGAGCAACAGGTCAAGATGCGGACGACCTTCTACGACCGCAACGACATCCCGATCGTCCACGGCCAGGCGAAGTTTCTCGACCCACATACGCTCGAAGCGGTTGAGGACGACGGTTCCCGCTGTGTCGTCCACGGCAAGTCGATCGTGATCGCCACCGGAGCTCGGCCATATCACCCGTCAGAAATCGACTTCAACCATCCGCGCATCTTCGACAGCGACTCGATCCTGCAAATGGATCTGAACATCAAGTCGATCACGATCTACGGAGCGGGGATCATCGGCTGCGAATACGCCTCGATGTTTCGCAACCTTGAGATCAAGGTGAACCTCGTCAACACCCGCGATCGGCTGCTCGACTTCCTCGACGAGGAGATCGTCGATGCTCTCAGTTATCACCTCCGCGAGCGAGGGGTCATCATCCGCCACCGCGAGGAATACGATCGCGTCGAAGCGTGCGACGACGGAGCGATCCTGCACCTCAAGTCCGGCAAGCAACTGAAGACCGACGTCCTGCTGTGGGCGATCGGCCGCTCCGGCAATACCGATGGACTCGGTCTCGAAGCAGTTGGCGTGCAGCCCGACATTCGAGGCAACATCCTGGTCAACGAGCACATGCAGACCGTCGTCCCGCACATCTACGCGGTCGGCGATGTCATCGGCCCGCCGGCCCTCGCCAGCGCGGCGTATAACCAAGGCCGTTATGCCTCCACACACATCCTCGCCGGTGACTGTCGAGGCCAAAACAGCGAACCAACACCGTCGCTCGACATCCCCACCGGCATCTACACCAGCCCGGAAATCAGTTCGCTCGGCAAGACCGAGCGGGAACTGACCGAAGGCAAAGTCCCCTACGAAGTCGGCCACGCGCACTTCAAGAGCATCGCCCGCGCCCAGATCACCGGCCAGACGACCGGGATGCTCAAGCTGCTGTTTCATCGTGAGACGCTGGAGATCCTCGGCATCCACTGCTTCGGAGCGAACGCCAGCGAAATCATCCACATCGGCCAGGCGATCATGTCGCAGCCCAAGCCACACAACTCGCTGATGTACTTCATCAACACGACGTTCAACTATCCGACGATGGCCGAGGCGTACCGCGTCGCAGCGCTGAATGGCTACAACCGGCTGTTTTGAGGCGGTCGGGAAATAATGGAAAATGAGAAATGAGAAATGGAAAATGTAAAATGTGATGCTGGGCAACTCTCCGGTCATTTTGCATTCTCCATTTCTCATTTTTCATTGAGCCAACTCTTCAGCGCTGATCAATATGGAGGATCTTCATGCAAAGGATTCTGAGCATCTCCGGCCTGCGAGGCGTGATCGGCGACGGGCTTGATCCGCAGTTCCTCGTCGAGTTCGCAATGGCCATCGGCACGTTGGCCAAAGGCGGGGCAGTCGTGCTGTCGCGAGACGGACGTTCGACCGGCGAGATGGTGCGGCACGCCGTCATCTCCGGCCTGATCGCAACCGGCTGCAAGGTGCTGGACGCCGGCATCGCGACGACGCCGACTTGCGGAGTGCTCGTGCGGCATCACAACGCCGCTGCCGGATTGCAGATCACCGCCAGCCACAATCCGATCCAATGGAACGGACTGAAACCGTTCTCCCGCGACGGTGCCGTATTGAACGCGGCTCAAGGCGAAGGGTTGCTCCGCATCCTCAACGGCAAGTCGTTCAACTTGGTCGGCTGGGAGAAACTCGGTTCGGTCGAAGTGCTCGACAACGCGGCCGCACCACACATCGAACGAGTTCTCTCGCTGGTCGATGTCGCGGCAATTCGGAGCCGGCGATTCAAAGTCGTACTCGACTGCAATCACGGTTCCGGCGGAGTCGCGACGCCGCAGTTGCTCGACGCGCTTGGCTGCGAGGTGACAATTCTTGGCGGTACGCCCGATGGACGCTTCGAGCACGTTCCGGAACCGATCGCAGCAAATCTCACGGAACTTTGTGAGGCGGTGAAACAGCTCGCTGCAGACGTCGGCTTCGCACAAGACCCGGACGCCGACCGCCTGGCGATTGTCGATGAACGCGGCCGGTACATCGGCGAGGAACTGACGCTCGCGCTGTGTGCCGATTTTGTGCTGGCGACTCGCAAAGGCCCGTTCGTCGTCAACGGATCAACCAGCCGCGTGACGGCCGACGTCGCGGCCAAACATGGCTGCCCGTTCTTCCGCTCGCATGTCGGCGAAGCAAACGTCGTCACCAAGATGAACGAAGTCGGAGCGGTCTTCGGCGGCGAAGGGAACGGCGGCGTCATCGACCCGCAAGTCGGCTTCGTGCGCGACAGCTTTGCGTCGATGGCGTATGTGCTCAATGGGTTGGCGCTCGGCGCGGGCCTCCTGACCCCGCCGCCGAGTGGGAGACCTTCGGTCGGTGGAAGCGGCGGGGTCGGGAGACCCGCGCCGAGCGCGACTCTGTCAGCCTGGGCGGATTCGTTGCCGCAATACACGATCATCAAAGACAAACTCGAATGCCCGCGCGAGCGAGTCGGTGCAGCGTGTGCCGCGCTGCGCTCTGCGTTCGGCGACGCGACCGCTCAAGAGGGGGACGGCCTGCGGCTCGATTGGCCCGACCGCTGGGTGCAAGTCCGCGCGAGCAATACCGAGCCGATCATCCGCGTCATCGCCGAAGCCCCGTCGAGCGATGCTGCCAAAACTCTGTGCTCGCGAGCCATCGAAATCGTGAAACAAGCCGTGCAATGATCTCTTCATTCCTCTGGCCCCATTCCTCTGGCAAAGGTTTTGGCAGAGGAATGGGGCCAGAGGAATGAATTACAAGGAGTGCCTCATGCGTGGGATGAAATTGCTGGTTGGGTTGTGGATTGTTTTCGGAATCACAACGGCGTCAGTTGCGCAAGAAGAACGGCGATTGTTGTATGTCGCGGTGCCGGGGATTCGGAATTTGCTCGAATATGGCGGGCACGGGGTGTTGGTGTTCGACATCGACCACGGGCACAAGTTCGTGAAGCGGATTCCGAGTGGCGGACTGGATGACGACGGCAAGCCGATCAACGTCAAGGGCGTCTGTGCCAGCGCAGCCACGAAGCGGCTCTACATCAGCACGATCAAGACGCTGCAATGTCTCGATCTGGTCAGCGAGAAGGTTCTGTGGGAGAAGGCGTATGACGGCGGCTGCGACCGGATGTCGATTTCGCCGAACGGGAAGGTGATCTACCTGCCGTCGTTCGAGAAGGATCACTGGCACGTCGTCGATGCCGCCAGCGGGGACGTGCTCGCCAGGATCGAGCCGAAGAGCGGCGCTCACAATACGGTCTATGGTCCGAGCGGCCGCGCCGCCTATCTCGCCGGTTTGAAGTCGCCGCTGCTGACGATCGCTGACACAAGCAAACACGAAGCGGCTCGCACCTGCGGGCCGTTCAGTGCGAGCATTCGCCCCTTCACGGTCAACGGCCGCGAGACGCTCTGCTTTGTGAACGTCAATGAGTTGCTCGGCTTCGAGGTGGGCGACCTGACGACCGGCAAGAAGCTGCATCGCGTTGAAGTGGCCGGCTTCAACAAAAAACCGGTCAAACGGCATGGCTGTCCGAGCCACGGCATCGGCATGACTCCCGACGAACGCGAAATCTGGGTTTGCGACGCGAGCAATCAGCAGATGCACGTCTTCGATGCAACCGTCATGCCTCCGAAACAAGTCGCCAGTCTCAAGGTCCGCGATGAGCCGGGCTGGATCACGTTCAGCATCGACGGCAAGCTGGCGTATCCCTCGACCGGTGACGTTTTCGACGTGGCGACTCGCAAGATCGTCACCAGCCTGACCGACGAAACCGGTCGAGCCGTCGCCAGCGAGAAGCTACTGGAAATCGACTGGCGCGGGAGTGAGCCGATTCGCAACGGCGATCAATTCGGAGTTGGTCGATCACACTAGCCCGACGCGCGAGCGAGGGACTCACGCCTCAGTCCCTCGCTTGCGCGTCGGGTTAGTGTTCGTCGTGATTGCGGTCACGATCAACGACGCAGACGCGAACGTGATTGTGCGTGCGGCGAGAGTTTTCGCGGACTCAGCTTGCCGATGCGCGACTCGTGGCGACGAATCTTGAGCGTCAGGCGGTCGAGTTCGGTGGCGACCTCGGCCGGAGTTTGTGGGCGGTCGTGGGCATTGCAGCACAGCATGCTGGCGACCAAAGCGTCGAGTTCGGAGTGGGCTTCCGCTCGCAACGCGCTGACCGAAGGCGGGATGGTCGTGATGCGGGCCATCAGCTTCTCCATGACGTTGTCGCCTTGGAACGGCAGCTCGCCGGTGATGAGTTGGAACAGCGTGCAGCCCAAACCAAAAATGTCCGAGCGGATATCGGCGTGCTTGGCGCTCATCGCTTGTTCGGGCGAGATGTAGTCGGCAGTGCCCATCACCGCTCCGGTTTGAGTCACCTCGCGCAGTGACTTGGATTCGGCAGCAATGTGGGCGAGGCCGAAGTCCAGAATGCGCGCGTGAGGCGTCAGGAAATCCGGTTCCGGAGTGACCAGAATGTTGTGCGGCTTGATGTCGCGATGAACGAGACCTTGTTCGTGAGCGTACTGCAAGCCGAGCGCCGTCTGGCGAATGACCTCGCACGACCAACTGACCGGCAGCGGCGACTGGTCGCGCATGATCGCATCCAGGTCGCGGCCCGGCAGAAACTCCATGACCAGAAAATGGCAGCCATCGGCGATGCCAGAGTCCAACGTCGTGACGATGTGTGGATGATCGAGCGCAGTCGCGGCTTGAACCTCTTGCAGATACCGCTTGATCCCCTTCGGGTTTCCGAGTTGGGTCATCACTTTGAGTGCAACGAGATTTTGCGAATCGAAGGGAGCACTCCCTGATCCGCCTGTGGTGGCCGATTCGGTGGTGTCTTGGGGCGTCTTTGGTTCGGCAAGGAATACCAAGCCCATGCCGCCGCGGCCGATGAGATCGAGCAGCCGGTACTTGCCAACTCGCAATTGCTCATGTCCTTCGAGCAACTGCGTCGCCTGCCAGCGCGTCAGCCAGCGTTGCTTGATCAACCAATTGGCCACCTCGCGCGGATGGCGCTGCGAGTCCGAGGCGGCGCACACTTCGAGGATTCGATCGTGCGCGAGCAATTCGCTGCGTTTGAGCAGCATCAGAAACGCCTCTACCGATTCCGTTCGTGGCATCGACTGATCCTTGGCCCGTGGTTGTTCGCAAATTGATGCGGTAGCGTACCGCCGACTCGATCGATTCCAAGCTCGGCTTAGAACGCGGGGTCGGGTGTACGATTTTTCGGAATTGGCCAATCAAGCGTAAAGAAGTAGTGCGCACTCCGTCGGCCAATTCCGAAAAATCGTACACCCGACCCCTGACCATCAGGATTTGGCCAATGGCTCGGCAAACATGGGACGAAGAAGACGACTGGGACGCCGAGGACGTTGACGACGAGGACTCAACGATCCCGTGTCCCTACTGCGGCTGCGAAGTCCACGAAGACTCGCCGCGCTGCCCGTCGTGCGAGAACTACCTGTCGCTAGAAGACACACCGCCGGGTCCGACCAACAAGCCGTGGTGGGTTCTGTGGGGCGCGGGACTCGGCTTGCTGGTGTTTCTGCGTTGGTTGTTCCTGTGAGTTCAACCCTGGAGTGCAGTGTGACCCAGATGCTGGGTGCCCCAACACCGCCCTCCATCGAAAGCGGAGGATGACCGACAAACCGATTGCATCGCGGTCGTGAGACAAGACGCCGAATCCGATTCTTGTAGAATCTCAGCCACGTTTGCGTTCACGATAAAGTCGAAGTCTATGCTTCGGATTGAATGGAGGGCTGCGTCGAGCCGCAGCACTCCAGGTAAGGAGATCCCCATGAGTTTGCGAATCTCGATGACATTGGTTTCCCTCCTCACAGCATCGCTGGTCTTTGCCGACGACACCGACCCGCGTAAGCCGGCGGCGATTCGCACTCAGGACGTGCCGGTGGTTTCGACGGATGTCGTCGCGAAACTCTCGCAGTATCAGAACACGCGAGCGGCGGCGTTTCGCGGTTGGGCACCGGATGGGAACGGCCTGCTGATCTCGACCCGATTCGGGAACGCGGCGCAGTTGCATCGCGTGACACAGCCGGGCGGACGGCGCGAGCAAGTGACCTTCTTCGATGAGCCCGTCGTCGGACGATTCATTCCCGGCGTGAGCGACGGAGCCTTGCTGTTGTCGGTGGATAACGGCGGCAACGAGAACGCTCAGTTGTGGCTGTCGGATCAGCAGAAGTTTCAGACGCGGCTGTTGAGCGACGGAAAGTCGCGCAATCTCGTCGGGGCTTGGCGGGCCGATGGCTCGGCGGTGATCGTGGCCAACAATCGCCGCAACGGAAAGGATATGGATCTGTATCGCGTCGATCCGCGCAAGGCCGATTCCTTCGAACTGCTGATGGAGGTCAACGGACAGACTTGGGAAGCGGACGATTGGTCGCGCGACGGCAAGTGGCTGGTGCTGCGCCGGTACGTTTCGGCGAACGAGTCGTATGCCGCGCTGTTCGATGTCGAGAAAAAAGAACGTCTGGATTTGCCGCTGCCAGCCGAGGGGAAAATGGCGATCGGCCAATTGGCTTTCTCGCCCGATGGCAAAGCGATTTATCTGACAACCGACGCTGGCTCCGAGTTCTTGCGGCTGGCGCGACTCGATCTCGCGACGCGCCAATGGTCATGGGTGTCCGACGGTTTGAATTGGGATGTCGATGAGTTGAGCGTGCATCGAGACACCGGCACGATCGCGTTCCTCATCAATGACGACGGCATGAGCCGCCTCTTCTTGTGGAACCCTGCGACCGGCAAGCGCCGCAGCGAATTCCAATTGCCGCTGGGTGTGGTCAGCGGCTTGGAATTTTCACCGAACGGCACCTCACTGGGTTTCACACTCGCGCGGCCGGAGGCTCCGGCCGAGGCGTACTCGCTGCGATTCTCGGATGGTGAACTCACACGCTGGACGTTCAGCGAAGTCGGCGGACTCGACCCGGCGACATTCGTCGCGCCGACGCGCATCGAGTTCACGTCGTTCGATGGGCGGCAGATTCCGGCGTATCTCTACAAGCCGCGAGTGGCGACGAACGGCAAGTTGCCGGTGTTGATTAGCATTCATGGCGGGCCGGAGAGCCAGTACCGGCCGCTCTTCTCGGCGGCGACGCAGTTCTACGTCAACGAGTTGGGCATCGCGGTGCTGCACCCGAACGTGCGCGGTTCGGCGGGATACGGGAAGACCTACTTGCAGCTCGACAACGCGGAGAAGCGAGAGGACAGCGTAAAGGACATTGGCGGGCTGCTCGATTGGATTGCTCAACAGCCGAACCTCGATGCGTCGCGAGTCGCCGTGATCGGCGGCAGCTACGGCGGCTACATGGTGCTGGCAACGCTGACGAACTTCGGCGACCGCATCAAAGCGGGCATCGACATCGTGGGCATCGCCAACTTCATCACGTTTTTGGAAAAGACGGCTCCGTATCGGGTCGATCTCCGCCGTGCCGAATACGGCGACGAACGTAAGCCGGAAATGCGTGCGGTCTTTGAAAAGATCGCGCCGCTCAACAACACCGACAAGATTCGCTCGGAACTGCTGGTCATCCACGGCAGGAACGATCCGCGGGTGCCGTTCTTTGAGGCGGAACAAATCGCCGCGAAGGTCCGGGCGAGCGGCCGTTCGGTCTGGACCGTCTTCGCCGACAACGAAGGACACGGCTTCGCGAAAAAAGAGAACGCGGATTATCAACGTGCGGTCGAAGCAATGTTTTTGCGGCAGCATCTGGGCGTGAAATAGGAGCCGAAATCCGAAATCCAAATATCGAAATCCGAAAGAAGTCCGAAATCCGAAGGGGCAATCAAACGCTGCACGGTGAAGTTGCACCGTTTCGGAGTTGAGATTTCGGGCTTCGGATTTATTTCGGATTTGGTTCTTCGGATTTGTGGCTGAAAACAAACACGACTCCGGCATTAACGATGTAGGGCGACCCCTTTCCACAGACCGCACTGTCTCCCTCCGAATCCGACATTTCGTTCTGTCGCCGACCGCGAGCCGGGTACAATATCGGCGTGGTCGCGACCCTGATGGTCGCGGGCCGACTTGCTCGTGGAGCAAATGAAATCGTCGGCATCTTCCCACTTGCGGCACGAAGCCAGTCAGCCCTTTGTCTCGCCGTGAAGGAGGTCATCATGATCAAGTTGAAGCGCGTTTTATGTCCGACCGATTTCAGTGAGTTCAGCCACAAGTCCGTGCATTACGGGTGCGAGCTGGCGGGGGCCTTCGGTGCGGAGTTGCATCTCCTGCATGTGTTGCAGGATTACAACGCGGTCGCGCCGGCGACGGGCGAGTCCTTCGCCGTGTTTACCGATTGGTTACCGCAAATGACCAAGCACGCCAAAGAGGAAATGGCCAGGATCCCCGGCCCGGAATGGGAACCGCGTCTGCGAGTTGAGCGGAGCACCCGCGTCGGAGGAACCGTTGATGAGATCGTGAAATATGCCAAGGAGCACGACATCGACCTGATCGTTCAAAGCACGCACGGCCGCACCGGACTGACTCATTTTTTGATGGGAAGCGTGGCGGAGAGCATCGTGCGTTACGCTCCGTGTCCGGTTTTGACCGTCCGTCATCCGGAACACGAATTCGTGGAACCGGAAAGATAACCGTCCTCATGCCGCGAGTCTTCATTCCACCGCTGTTGCGTCCGTTGACCGACGGTCGCGAGTCGCTCGATGTCGCTGGCCACACGGTGGCCGAGGTCATCGAGTCGCTCGATCGGCAGTTTCCGGGAGTCCGTTCTCGGCTCGTCGAGGGAGATCGCCTGAAACCGGGCTTGTGCGTCGGCATCGGAACCAAGGTGGCCGCTCGCGGGTTGTCGTCTAAGGTCGGATCTGATGATGAGGTTCATTTCCTGCCAGCCATCGGTGGCGGTTAGACTGTGCCGCCACCGGGGTCGCAATGGAAACGTCAACATCAACAAGGATGCGCAAAATGTGTCGGAAGTGGTCGGTTCGTTGTGTCTGGTTAGTGGTGTTGGGATTCGCGGTCGTGGCCGGCAGAGCCAACGCAGCGGACGACGGAAAACGGGGCTTCATCGAGAAGGTCTACAAAGATGACGCCGGCGAGCACAAATACGTCGTCTTCGTGCCGCGGAACTACTCGCCCGTCAAATCTTCGCCGGTGATCCTTTTCTTGCACGGAGCAGGTGAACGCGGGACAGACGGGCGAGCACCTCTCAACGTCGGACTCGGCGCGCTGGTGAAGGCTCGCGAGGCGACCTTCCCAGCCATCGTCGTGTTTCCGCAGTGCGAGAATACTCGCGGCCGAGTGCTGCACGGTTGGATGGCGGGAACTGACGATGCGGACCGCGCGCTCAAGATTCTCGAACAAGTGGAGCAGGATTATCGCACCGATCCTAAGCGGCGGATTCTGACCGGCTGGTCGATGGGGGGCTTCGGTGCGTGGTCGATCGCCGCATCTGACCCGTCGCGTTGGAGCGCACTGGCCCCGATTGCCGGGGGCGGGCAAGCCGAATGGGCCGAGAAGCTCAAAGACTTGCCGATCTGGGCGTGGCACGGAGACGACGATCATGCGGTGCTCGTGAATCGCTCGCGAGAGATGGTCGAGGCGCTGAAGACAGCCGGGGCCGCGCCGCGATTCAACGAGATCGTCGGCGGCGATCACGAATCGTGGAGGGTCGCGTATGCCGACGATCGGCTGATCGCCTGGATGCTCGACCCGGCCAATGTCGATCCCGACAAGCTGCCGGCTCCGAAAGAGATTCTCGTTCCGAAACAGGTCTTCGTAGAGCAGTTCACGCCGGCACTGGAGATCCCCGGTGCGATGTATGCGCGGTTGGGCAATCAAATGCTGGAGGCGGTGGCGTATTCCGCTCCGAAACAGATTCCGCAAAACCTGCTCAGCGGACGGGTCAACGACATCGTCGATTCCACCAGCGCGGAAGGCTACACGTTCCGCGTTCAATTCTCCGGGATCTCGTACAACAGCCAGTTGAATCAAGTCCGCGTGAAGGGGACCGCGAAGGACCGCTTGAACCTGCAAATCGGTCTGTCGAATGCCACGATGACCATCGGCAACACGTGGGTCACCGGTGAAGATCACTCCGCATCGGCCGGAGCGATTCAGGTGGTCATGGGACACCGGCGGCCGGTCTGGTTGGACATCGACGTGCAGCCCTACATCGAGAACCGCCGCATCCGCTTGAAGCCGATTGCTTCGCGGTTCGACATCCCGAACGACAACTGGTACGTGACTTCTCCGGCCGGCGTATCAGTGCGCGGCTTCGGCATGACTCGCGAAAAGGTGTCGAGCGGATTGGTCAGCGGGCTGTACGGTCAAAAGCAGCGCATCGCGAACGAAGTGCAAAGCGCGGTTCCCAAGATGATCGAAGCGATCGAAAAGAAGATGGCCGAATTCGGTGAGGCGGGAACATTCGCCGATCGCTTCTGGCCGATCCCGGTTTACAAGCCGCGCACACGTATCTATCCGCAAGAGATCAGCACCGACGAGAACGGCATCACCGTCATCCTGGGCCTGAGCGCCGCCGCGATGGATTCACGCAAGGCACCGTCGAAACCCGAGATCGTCGATCTCAAAGCATCGCTACCCGATGATTTGTCGAAGCTGAGAAGCCTGCAAGTCGGACTCGCCCCCGGAATCCTCGAACCGCTGACCGATCTGCTGGTGAAAGCGGACCTCGGCCGAATTAATCTGCTCGACATTCCGGAGAACACATTCGCCAAGCTGGCTGACCGAGCCGCGCTGACCGCAGCGATTCCAGAATTGAAGCGGCACCCGAACGCGGAACTCTGGACGGAACTGGCGCTTGCCAGCAGCATCGGCGTGAAAGACCACAACGTGAAAGACGGCCAGACGCGCGTGCAATTTCACACCCCGAAACTGCTCATCACGACTTCGCTGAGGAAGGACGCCAAAAGTTTCGAGCTGACTCCTGTTGCCGTGTTTGAGATCGACCTCAAGCAAAATGGCTTCGCGGAATTGGTGAAGCCCGATTCCCAATCGCGGGGCATCCGCTTCGGCTGGGACGGCGATCCGCAGATCGCGATCAAGTGCCGTTTCGCTGACGGGTATCAAGCCGAAGACCAGACGATCAACAGTGACCAGATCGACGTCTGTGTGAAGGATTGCTGGAAGGCCTGGACCGGACTGCTTCCCGTCGCGACAGCCAATGTGCCCGACATCGACTTCGGCATTTCGAGACTACGCCTGTCGAACGCCGGCTGGGCCTCGCCGCATCTCTTCGCGACGTTCACTCCGCCGGGAGTCAAAGTCACGAACCGCACCGAAGTGGATTTCGTTTACGAAACCAAAGGCCCGTACTCCGACTGGAGCAACTCAAAATACAAACTCGAACCGGGCAAGACGCACGAGTTCGACCTCTCCTACCCGCTGACCTACCGCCGCAACGGCGAGATCTACACGCTGGCCCCCGGCTCCCATTCCGAGTTCCGCGTGCCGATCAAGGGCGGTCCGCCGAGTTTGTTCCAAGCTCGCGAGACCCCGTAGCACAGGCGGCTCGCCTGTAGCCTTCGTTTCCACGGTTTCCCGTTTTGCCATGCCTGCCAGATTGCTTGCCTCCGAGTGCGGGGATAACAGAATTAGGCTGCATGCAGTGCTAACAGAGTTAGGCAGCACGCTGCCTAACTCGCGATCGTGACGTGAAACAATCTCAACCGATTTGATTGACGAGCTGCATTTTCCTTGGCATTCTTCTCGCCCACAGGATTGATCAGCCGTCAGTGCAAGATTGAATTAGACTGCACGCTGCTCAATAAGACTGTT
>CAMDDX010000087.1 GCA_945893075.1 Planctomyces sp. SH-PL62
CGCTCCTCAAACGTAAAGTGCCTGTGCATCGCTGGGACTCCATTCCCAAAGGGCCTCTTTCCAAACACCCCAATGCGAATCTCCCAGCGATGTTTTCTTCAACCTCTCCTTTGTTCAGGCAACTTGCGTTTGAGATTCACGACCGCCACTCGGTCTCTCTGCAGATGAACCTTGCTTTGAGACGGTTCTTAGCGAGGGAGATAAATACACGCTCGCGCTCGCGTTCTTCTTCGCACGACTAAAGGACCACGGCAATCTGGCTGGACGGATTGTGGTACTTGATGACCCAGTCAACAGCCTCGGGAGTTCTCGCCGCACTCTCATCGAATGGGTCGTTCGAGACTTGCGTGCCCGTGGCGCGCAGGTTGTTGTCCTGACACACGACGAGCGGTTGGCTGCAATGATGTGGCGGGACAAGAAGCTGAAAAATATCGTTCCATTGCAGGTGGAAAGGACCAACAAGGGCAGCCAGTTGGCACCGTGGGACGTAGATCGCGCAACGCAAACGGAGTACGTCGAACATTACCTCACGCTTCGCGCCTTCCTTGAGCACGGCGGAGATCACAGACCAGCAGCAGCGTGCATTCGGCCGTACTTGGAACAGCGACTCCGTTACCTGTTTCCAGGGCCGCCTTTCCAGACTCGTGACGCTCTCGGTGATCTGATTGCGAAAATACGAACCAGTGGACCCGGTTCGCGGCTAAATGTGCTGCAGGCGAAACTCCCAGAGTTGGAGTCCATCAACGATGCCTCACTGCCAAGTCATCACGCCACTGACGATGTTCCGGGAATGACTCCGCTGACCCCAGAGGGAGTGCGGCTATTCGCGCAGAAGGCGCTGGATGTCTTGGGATAGACGAGCGCGAACAATCGCTTTCACTCGTACACCGAGTGGCACGCCCTGAAGCTCTGTGGAGGAGCCCGGTCTTCGGTACGGTCGATGTGCTCCTTCACTGCGACACTCACGCAGCAGCGGCAAGGTGATCGAGAAGACAGAGAGGCGATCGAAGAGGTCTTCTCGAAACGTCCCGGCCGAGATGGTTTCGTCGAGGCCGCGATGGGTGGCGGCGATCACGCGGACGTCGATGGAAATCTCGCGATGATCGCGATCGGCGAGTTCGCTAATTGCTCGTCATGGTGTCAGAATCATCGCGATGATTTGCCAAAAATGGTTGGCCTTGAAGGAGCGAGTGAATGCCGGTGTTGAAGCAGGCGATGTTATTCGACGTGGATGAGGACTCGATTCCTACACGCGAGGCGACGTCGTCCACGTTTGTGGACAACATGCGACTGCCGGTACACGGCTGGATTCGGTACAGCGCGGGGTTTTCGGCCGAATGGGCGCAGTCGGTGATTCGTGATGCGGGCGATTGCACTGCGACGCGAGTGTTTGATCCATTCGCCGGGAGCGGCACGACGTTGTTGGCGGCCGAGCAACTGGGCGTTGAAAGCTGTGGGCTGGAGGCTCAGCCATTTGTGGCACGGATGGCGGAGGCCAAGTTGGCTTGGCGTAGCGATCCCGAAGCGTTCCGCGCGTTGGCCAAGAAGATCAAAACGGTCGCGGGGTCGGTGACGACTGAGTTGGATGAATATCCGAAGCTGATTCGCGAGTGCTACGACGACGAGACGCTGTCGGCGTTGGATGGGCTGCGGCGAGCGGTGATTGAACTCGATGACAGTTCGCCGAGTGCGAAGTTGGCGTGGCTCGCGTTGACGGGCATCTTGCGGAAGTGCTCGCACGCCGGGACCGCGCAGTGGCAGTACGTGTTGCCGAAGAAATCGAAAAGCTCGCCGCAGACGCCGGACATCGCGTTCGACAATCTCAGCCGCACGATCTACCGCGACATGCTCGACTTCGCGGATCGAACCGGGCCGGCCGCACGCTTGATTCAAGGGGATGCTCGAACCTGCGAGGGAGTGCCGGACGGGTTCGCCAACTTGGTTGTGACGTCACCGCCATACCCAAACAATTTTGATTATGCCGACGCCACGCGGTTGGAGATGTCGTTCTTTGGCGAACTGCGAAGCTGGAGTGAACTGCAAGCGAAAGTGCGTTGTCACTTGTTGCGATCTTGTAGCCAGCATGTGCCGGAACGAAGCGTCAACTTGCCAGAAGTGCTGGCTGATCCGGTGCTCGATCCGATTCGCGCGGAGATCACCGACGTCTGCCAGCAGCTTGCCGAAGTCCGGCTGACGAAGGGGGGCAAGAAGACGTACCACTTGATGGTGGCGTGTTACTTCTTGGATTTGGCTCGCGTTTGGATCGCACTGCGTCGGGTCTGTGATTCGCCCAGTGATGTGTGTTTCGTCGTGGGCGATTCGGCACCGTATGGACTTTATGTGCCGGTGATCGACTGGCTGGGCCGGTTGGCTGTCGCGGCCGGCTTCACCAGCTTTCGGTTTGAGCGGACTCGCGACCGCAACGTGAAGTGGAAGAATCGCAAACATCGCGTCCCACTCTGCGAAGGCCGTTTGTGGGTTCAAGGTTGAAGGGCAACGATGGCACAGTCTCCCGCTCACCGCTTCGGCCAACTCATCGGCGAGGTTCTTGAAGTCGCGATTCGAGGGCCGCTCGAAGACCTTTGCCGTCGGCACGGTCTGTATCTGGATTCGAAACATCCGCGAGCCGCTCGGAAGGGCCTCAACAAGGTCGCGTGGAAAGACCTCCAGGGAAACACGCACGATCTCGATTACGTCATCGAGTTGGGTGGAACCGAGGAATCTCTCGGCCTTCCGAAGGCGTTCATCGAAATCGCCTGGCGACGCTACACGAAGCACTCACGCAACAAAGCGCAGGAGATCCAGGGAGCGATCATTCCGCTGGCCGAAACGTACCGCGAGTCGCATCCGTTTCTGGGTGTTGTTCTTGCCGGTGTTTTCACCGCAGGATCGCTGACTCAACTTCGTTCTCACGGTTTTCAACTCGTTTACTTTACGTACCAAAGCGTGATCGCCGCTTTTGCGACAGTTGGCATCGACGCGGCCTTCGACGAGGAAACGCCAGATCGCGAGTTAGCTAAAAAAGTCGCTCGGTTCGAGGCTCTGTCTGACCGAAAAAAGCGTCAGATCGCCGAGTCGCTGCGGCAGCAGCACGCTTCCGACTTGGCGGACTTCATCGCCGCCTTGGAAGTGTCGCTGAATCGGCGCGTCGTGACCGTGTTCGTTTTGCCGCTCCACGGTCAGACGTACGAGATGGCGGATGCACAATCGGCGATCGTTTTCTTGCAGGCACACGACCAAGCCGATGTCCGTCCGGAATTCACCCGCTATGAAATCATTGTGCGTTTCAACAATGGCGATGAAATCAGAGGTCAGTTTCAATCCAAGTCCACAGCGATTGATTTTTTGGCCACGATCAAATGAGCAAGACGGGGCCGTGTTCTCGAAGCGAGCGATCCATCGTTCTGTTTTCGAGGTCGTTCACGCGAACGCCCGACCCCAGAACCTTTCGAAGCAATTGTTTTGAGATCAGAGGCTGAAGGATGTCACCGGATTTCTCCTGCTCGAATTGGCGATTGATCGGTGTCAGAAGCCGGTCAGTGATGTGGGGGATGTCACTGCGACGCTCACGCAGCGGCGGCAAGGTGATCGAGAAGACGGAGAAGCGATCGAAGAGGTCTTCTCGAAACGTCCCGGCCGAGATGGTTTCGTAGAGGTCGCGATTGGTGGCGGCGATCACGCGGACGTCGACGGGAATCTCGCGATGATCGCCGACTCGGCGGATCGTCCGGAAACCGGAGCCGGCTCCGCTGGGCGATGGCAGCACTCCAAAGGTTCTCGACCTTTCGAAAAGACTGTTTCTCGCAGCCAGAGAGTACTTTGCGAAGGCGGATACGATCGCGTAGGAGCGGCCGGTAGACGATTTGGTGTATGCGCTTTACGGTCTGACGCCTGAGCAACTCAAACTCGTGGAGGAGAGGACGGGGAAATGAAGATTCCCAAGGCCGACAAGGCGGTCATCGCCACAGACAAGCTGTGCGATTACTTGTTGAACCCGGCTCACCGGCGCGGAGATTACAATGTATCCGGAGTGACGCCATGAATGTTGACCTGTACCAAGACGTGATTCTCAACGTGGACCTGCCGGAACACGGCCTGCGCGCCGGCGACGTGGGCACCTTGGTCGAGCGCCATGACGTCCCCGGCAAGGAAGTTGGTTACAGCGTCGAGTTTTTTGACATGACCGGCCGAACCGTGGCGGTGACCACCTTGCCATCGAGTCTGTTTCGCGTGCCCACGTCGTCGGATCGTCCTATCGCCCGCCAACTCGTGGCCGCTAGTGGCTCCTAAGCATTGAGCACCGGCTTGTGCAGTTTGCCGACCAGCCGCGCCGCACACCGGCACTTGGTTTGCCAGCGTCGTGCCGTGGGACGCGAATCACGACCGACGGCTAAGCGAGCGGGATGTCCGGTTCTGTCGTCGTGTCTGAACCGCTCGGCACTTGAGATAGTCCGCGTGCGTCGGAGCGCGCGGTGAGGCTCGTCAAACATCCTGGGACGCGTCCCAGCGAAGTTCGCGTCGATCCTCGTCATTCCTGTTGAGCAATTCGACGGTGCCGCGGCCGATCGGAGTCAGGCCGGCGATCCGATCTCCTTCGACAGCGAAATGCTCGTCCCATTTTTGCAGGCGGGGATGAAACAGCGGGACGAGCTGGCCGTCGATGTGCGTGGCCAGGGTTGATGTCGAATCAGTCTCGCAAGAGTTTGTTTTGTTGAACTAACATCATTCCCGTTCGCCCCATGCCAAGTCGGAGATTTCCTATGACACTGAAGTTGCCACCAGACCTGGAACGCCGGCTGACGGCCGCAGCGGCTCAGCAGGGTTTGCACCTCGAAGAATTTGCGGTGAAGGTTCTTGACGAGTGCTTGCCCGTGGATCGGACGCGGGATGCGGTGTCTCTCTTGCAATCCTGGATTGACGCTGATGAAGCGGAGGTCGCCGAACAGAAAGCGACCGGCGATTTCCTGATCCAAGCGCTGGATGCCGATCGGCTCGCTGACCGTAAACTGTTTCCGCCGGAACTGAAGGGCGTGACGTGGTGAGCCGCACGGTGTTGCTCGATGCTGGTCCGTTGGGATTGGCGACGAATCCCAATCGGTCGCCGTCCAACCTGGCATGTACGCGCTGGCTGCAAGAATTGTTGGCTGGAGGCGTCCATGTGCTCGTCCCGGAGATTGCCGATTACGAAGTTCGGCGTGAATTGCTACGAGCCAAGAAAGAGCGTGGCGTCGCCAAGCTCGACGCGCTGGCGGGTTCGTTGGGATATCTCCCGTTGACCACGGCCGCTGTTCGCAAAGCCGCAGAGTGCTGGACGGAGGCGCGGCAGCAGGGACGTCAAACCGCCAGTGACCAATCGCTGGACGCGGATGTGCTGCTGGCTGGGCAAGCTCTCACGCTGGGTGGCGAGGTGGTCATCGCCACCACCAACGTCGGCCACTTGTCACGCTTCGTGGCCGCGGAAGAGTGGCACAAGATTCGAGTCACTTGACCGCGAACGTTTTTCTAACTGCGGGACGAGTTGCACCGCGCGGCCGGTACGGGAGCAACGACATTCGCATCACCGCCATTGAGCGGAGCAAGCCAGCCGACTTGAGGCGACGGTCATTCGTTGCTTGCCGGCTCTTTGAAAAAGCGATCGGCGAACTGCAGGAACGTCGGCCAGTTGGGGCCGGCTGTGTGGCCGCCGCTATGCTGGCGGAAGGCGATCGCGCCGTCGATGAGCGGCGTTTCTTGCGGCGGGAACTCGTTGGTTCCCAAGTCGGACTGACCCAGCAGCTTGTAAACCGGGCCGGCTCCGACACCGGCGAGGAACATCCCTTTCGCATCGACCCAGCTATCACCGTTCGCGCCGGCACTGATGAAGACTGGACGCGGAGCACACAACGCGACCAACTCGTGCGAGTCCACCGGCAAGTCGTCCCAGGTCAGCGGGCCGGCGTACTTGATGAAGTTGCCGGCCATCCAATGATATTCGCCCGAACTCGCGACGTTCTCGACCAACTCGCCGAAGTTGCGGCGATGCAGCTTCACGCCGCCCTCACCCGATGAAGCGATGAAGCCGATCGCGAACCGTTCGTCATACGCCTGAGCCACGATCGCGGCCTTGCCATAGCGCGACATGCCTTCGATGCCCACGCGCTTCGCATCCACCGCTTTGTCGGTCTCGAAGTAATCGAGAGCGCGACTCGCCCCCCAAGCCCACGCTCGCAGCGCGCCCCAATCGTCCACTTTGCGAGGCTGCCCTTGGTTGCACAGGCCGATGATGCCGCGCGTCAGGCCCGCGCCGTTATCGGCCTGAATGCTGTTGGGAACGATGATCGCGTAGCCCCAGCCTTTGGCGATCACCTGCTCTTGCCAAGTTGGGCCGCTGCGAGCACCCGGCGGTGGACCGAATCCTCGGCCACCGAATCCGCCGAAACCGAACTCCATGATGACTGGCACCGGTCCCTTCGCACCTGCCGGAGTCGTCAGCGTCAATTGAATATCGACCGTGATCAGCGGGTACGCCGAGTTGTCCACATGCCCGACCAGCTTCTTGGTGACGACCGGCGTGTCGCCGACTTTCTGCTCGTTCGTCTCCGTGATCTCCCACTTGATGCTCGGAGTGACCTTCGGCACGCGGCCGTAAATCTCGCGATCGAAGTCTTCGACGAGTTCCGGTCGTCGCCGAGTCTTCCATGTCTCCGCCGTCGTGACCTTCTCTCCGTTCTTCAGCACCAAGGGATCGGGAAGTTTGAGATCTTGATTAACCTTGGACTCATCGTAGTTGGCTGCGTTCGGAGCTTTGGGATCGTTGCCGTTAGCTCCGCGACGAAGCTCCTTGATGCCCAACAAATCCAGCAATCGCTTGTGATCTTCTTGAGTCGTCAACTCGACGGGCGGGGTTGGCGCAGCGCGTTCAGAGCGGCTGTTGTCTTTGGGTTTGTCGTCCGGCGCGCGAGGCGGGCCGAAACCGGGTGGACCTTGTCCGGGTGGCGGACCAAATGCGGCGTTGAGTCCGGCGATCAGTTCCGCGTTGTCGAGGTGGTCATCGTTGTTCTTGTCCCATTGCTTGAACCACGAGCCGAACTGCGCAGCCCATTCGTCCTTTGAGACCTTTTGGTCCTTGTCCGCGTCAGCCACTTTGAGTAGCGGTGGGCCGAGAAACATGCCGGGACCGAAGCCGGCCGGAGGTTTGAATCCGCCGGGTGCCGCGTTCGGCGGAGCACCGAGCGCGGCGTTGAGTCCGTTCTTCAGTTCCTCTTCATTGAGCGAGCCGTTCTTGTCTTTGTCCCAATCGCGCAGCCATTTGGCGCTGAGATCGAGGAACTCCTTCCGCGAGAGCTTTTCGTCTTTGTCCGCATCAGCCGCCGCGAGAATCTGCGGCGCGTGGAAGTTGCCGGGGCCGAAGCCACCACCTCCGGGTCTGCCGCCGCCGGGAGGACCGAAACTCATGCCGGGCGTTTTGCCTTTTGATTTGCCCGCCAACTGCGTGAGGATGGATTCGCGCCGCTTGACGAGAAATGTTTCGAGCGACGGTTGCCCACCGAACATTCCGGGGCCGCCAGGGCCGGGACCGAATCCAGGACCGAAGCCGCCCGGACCTTGTTTCGCTTGAGCTTCCGCCGCTCGTTTGGTTTCTTGAGCGATCAACTCTTTGAGCGCCGCTTGAACGATCGGCAGGCTCTTGGTGGTCTGTCCTTTTTCGCTCAAGCAGTCTTCGGTCAACTTGCGCAGGTGCTCGCGGTACGTCTGATTGAACTCGTCCCACGCGAGCAGCCGTTCGATCAGCTTGTTCTCGCCGACGTGCGGATGACTGATGCTGAGGTCTTGCAACTGCTCGGCCGAACCGGCCATGAAGAAGGCTCCCATCGACAGGTCCATGTCCCACGGCAGGAAGACGAACTTATCAGACTTCGGCGGCAGATAGATGTAGTAGTTGTGGACCTGCGTCAGAAAGCTGTCCATGTTCGCGAGCAGCGTGTTGGCCGCGAGGAAACTTGCGAACTGATCCGTGTCGAGCAGCGAACTGATCTCGCGTCGGAACTGGGCATCGTCCGCTTTGTGGATCAACCGCGTCAGGTCGATCAGTCGTTGAGCTTCACCTTTCTTCGGTTTCGACTTCGGCTCGAACCACGAGTACGCCGCCCAGTCCTCCCCTTTGTATTCGAGTCCTTGAGTTCCTTCCGGCTTGAGCAGCAGGCCCTTGTCGGTTTGAAAATGCCGCCGCAAGAACGCCTTGTCGATCTCTTCAACCAGTGTGTAGAGGCCGAGCGGCTCGTGATCGCACTCGCCGTCGATCGTCAGTGAGACTTGGGCGAACGCCGTGCGCGGCGAAGCGACTCCGGCTGTTTGAAAGACGGGATACGACAACGCCTGTCGCACATGCGTCGGGTCCATCACGTTGTTGTGCAGGTTGAGCTGCTGCATTCCGTGAAACTTCTGGCCATCGACATAGCGATTGAAGTCGATCTTGAACGGCCGCTTGCGAGACGCCGAAGAGAGCATGTACGTGCCGTTGCCTTTGAGCCGCAGTCCCACGTCGCGCAGCGTTTTGCCATCGAGCTCGACGTCGGCTTTCACGTACTCAAATTCGTAGCCAAAGCTGCCGGGCCGAAACGCGCCGCCTGGAGTTCCCGGCCCCGGAGGCGCTGGCGGCGTCCGAGCCGCGTCGTTCGGCTTGCGCTCGGTTCCCGGATTCCCTCCGGCTGCGGGCGGACCAAAGCCAGGAAATCCTCCGGCCGGTGGTTGCATCGCCTTCCAGTTCTCGGCCGAGACATGCAGATGAATCTTCCAAACGCGAGTCAGCCCAAACACGCTGTCGGAGTCGTCCTTCGCTGGCGTGTCCGATTTGTCTGCGGCAAAACTCGACACCGTCCAGAGTAATACGGGAACACCGAGCAGCCACGTAGCGACCGCGCGAGAAAGGACATTCGGCATTTCAGGGTTCTCCAACCGTAGCCACGCTCGCCAGAGCGTGAGCAAACTCTCACAACTCCCACGCTCTGGCGAGCGTGGCTACACAGGGTCTTCAGTCACGAAGCCTCCCCAATGACCGCCGAATCCAGCGACTCTCGGCAAGTCATTCGGCTCGGCCTGGCGGGCGTAAGATTTGATGGATCCGAGGAGGACAGAAGCGTCCGTTTTGCGAGCTTGTTCGCAAGCTCAACGGAGTCTTTTCAATTCAAATTGCTTGCCAGACAGAGCGTCCTTGGCGAGTTGGCCCCAGAACGGAGTTGGTGCGTAATTCCAATCGGTGATCATCACGGGTGACGCCTTCGGGTGAAATGAGAACCCGGTCCAATGGAGCTTGTGCTTCTGGATCAGGCCCAGCATTTCGGGAACCCAGGTCGCCGCGTCTTCCTGAGCTTCGGCCGGGATAAAAGACATCTTCTTGATGTCGGCTCCGACTTCGCCAACGAAGATCGGATGCTGATCGGCAACGAGCAGCACCTTGCCGGCCCAGTCCCGTTTCCAAGGATAGATGTGCGTGGAATAGACGATCCCGTTGCCTCCCGGTTCGGTCAGTGCGAAACCGTTGGCAATCCCGGAGAGGTCATAGGCCCAATCCAAGCCCCCCGCGATGACGATGTTGCGAGCACCGGTCTCGCGCACCGCTTCCACCAGTCGCTGCATACCGGGTGATTGAAAACTTTTTGCCGCTGTCGCGTTTTCGTCAGCGTTCGCAGGTTGAGTCGGCTCGGTGACGAAACCACCGTTGCGCCAGACTTCCCACGAGATGCCATGTGGTTCGTTGAAGAGGTCAAACAACACTGCCGGATGGTTCTTGTAGGTCGAGGCCGCGTCTTTCCAGAACGCGACGTGCTCGTCTTTCGGAGCTCGGAAGCGATGCAGATCGAGCACGACATACGCACCGCGATTGGCGACCAGCGTGATGACATTCTCGACGAGCTGGCGATAAGCCGCGCCGCCGTCCTTCTGACCGGTCGTCTTTCCAAACCAATACTCTTCTTTGACCGGCAATCGAATCGTGTTGGCCTTCCAGACTTCGACAGCGACCAGCGCGGACTTCATGACTCGCTCGCCACCGGCCGACCATTCCAGGCTGACGATGTTGGCTCCTTGCAACCACACCGGCTTGTCATCGGGGTTCACGATCTGATTGCCGAGGACGTGCAATACCGGCGGCCACTTCGCGCGTTGCGGAGCTTCCGGAGCGACCGTCGCTAACTTCTCGGACTCCGCTGCCGCTTTCGCCGCAGCCACCAGTAGTGCCGCGTCGATCGGCTTCAGCGCGATGTCATCCAGATCGAACGTGCCACGCTCCACCTGAAACAGCGCCGGCATGAACTCCAAGGTGAGTGCTTCTGCCGGCACGAGAAACTGAATGCGTCGCTCGACCCAACCGCTTGTATTGCTGCGCGTGTATGGTGGTGATGGTTTCTGCGACAACTTCTGGCCCGCCTCGTCCGTGAACTCCAGCATGATGCGCGCGTCGAAGTACGGTTCTTTGCCCGGCTTCAGATTGCTGATGCGCTGCCGCCACGACAGCTCCAACGCCTCGATGCCAGCCGGAAGATCAACGGCTCGATAGAGCAGAATCGTCTGCCCCGGCTCGTCGGCCGTCAGCCGCAAGAAGTGGTTGCCGTCTTCCGATTCCCAACGTCCGCCCGTCTTGAGTCGCCCCCAATCATCAGGCCAGCCCGCGGGCTTCTTGTCAGCCTCGAAGTTGCCGTTGGACAGCAGCGAGCCGTCCCGTTCCAACGCGGCACTGGCTTTCGCACGCCGAACCGCCGCCGCCTTCCTCTGTTTCTCTTGAGCGGCCGCCGCCGCGATCTTCGCCGCCTCTTGCAGTGGAATTGGGTCGGTCAGCTTGAGCACCACGTCATCGAGATCCAACGTGCCGCGTTCGACCTGAAACAGCGCCGGCATGAACTCCAACGTCCGTGCTCCGACGGGCACAAGGAAACTGACGCGGCGTTCGACCCAGCCCTCGGTGTTCTTGCGCGTGTACGGTGCCGATGGGCCGCCCGCGAGCTTGTTGCCTGCCAAGTCGTTGAACTCCAACAGTATCCGCGCATCGAACCACGGCTGCTTCCCCGGCTTCAAATTCGAGCAACGCATCCGCCAGCTCAGCGTGAGTGCTCGGCAGCCTTCCGGCAGTTTCACCGCGTGAAAGAGCATGACCGTTTCACCCGGCTTCTCGGAAACCAGCCGCAGGAAATGATTGTCCTCTTCCGCTCGCCAACTGACACCTCTCTTCGCGCGAGCCCAACCATCCGGCCACTGATCCGAATTCGCGTCGGCTTCGAAGTCACCGTTCGCGATCAGTGACGCACTCGACACCGGCTCGGCAGCGAAGCCGCTGGCTGAGATGAGTGCGAGAAGTAGAAATGCCAGTTGGAGTTGTCGCATGATGTGCTGGCTTCCCGATAAGGCTGGTTGCATCACCGAGTCCCCGGCAGCTTAAACGTGTTGGGGATCGGCGCGACGAGGGCCGCTAGTAACAAAGCGAAAACAGAAAAAGGTTTCATAGTTCCGAGGCTCCGAGAAAGTCAGGTTGAAAAAATCCGGGCTGTGAGTCAGAAATGGAATCTCACGGCTCTGGTCGCCACAGATCATCGTAGTTGCCGTGTACTCGACACGCACCTCGCGCGACAGGTTCACCGGACAGCTTGGCGTGGCGTTGTCTGGAGCTTTGACCGGGACTGTTGACTGGGAATACCCTGGCGCTAGTGTCCGTGTATTTCACGGAATGGCTCGCTAAGCCTGCGAAGAAATCGGGGTTACATGAGTCCTCTGCGTTACGATGCGAAGATGAAAACGCTTGCGATCGCGCTGTTTCTGTCTGTTGCAGTTCCTGGGGGATTGACCGCTGCGCCGAACTTCGAGACAGACGTGTTGCCCTATTTCCAGACGCATTGCCTCCGTTGCCACGGCGAGAAGAAACAGGAAAGCGACTTTCGGATCGACAACCTGTCGCGCAACGTCGGTCGTGAGAATACGCCGCAATGGGCGGAGATCATGGAGCGGATCAGCTCGGGTGAGATGCCGCCCAAAGAGCTGAAGAATCTGCCGACCGCGCAAGAGAGTGCCGTGATTGTCGAATGGTTGGCGGCGCGAATTAAGGAAGGCGAAGCCGCTCGCATGGCGCAGCGGGGGCGGGTTTCCTACAACCGGCTGACTCGCGACGAATTTGTCAACACGATGCGCGATCTGATCGGCGTCCATTTCGATGCTACGGATCCCACCGGCTTCCCCGAAGATCCGGAGTGGCATGGCTTCGAACGCCTCGGCTCAGTGCTGACGCTGTCACCGTCCAATATCGAAAAGTATCTCGCGGCCACCGAAGTGATCCTGGCCGAAGCTTACCCGGCGAAGAAGCCGACGTTTTTTGAATCCACCAAGCGGGCGGTACCAGCGGACCACATCGACGAGACGCATCGCGAACGTCTGCGAGAACTCGGACTCTTGGACAAGGTGCGGTTTGAGATGTGGGCGGGGGATATCTTTCGGAACTCGGCGTGGGAAAACTTGCCGGAGGCGGGCATCTATGAAATCAGCTACACGCTCAGTGGCCTGAAGCCGGAGAAGAGTCGAGCACCCCGTTTGTTCGTGTATGAGAAATCGCTCGATCGCGTCCTCTTCGAGCAAGACATTATCGCCCCTGAAGACAAGCCGATCACGATCACGTTCCGGGCTCACCTGCCGAAAGGGAGACCGAGCATCGACGTCATCAACAACGTGCCGGGACTCTCGAACAACTTTCGTTCGGGACGTCACGGCAACAAGCCCTTCATCAGCACGAAAGACGGTCGCATTCCCTGGCAGATGAAGCTGACCGACGAGCAAGGCCGCCCGCGTTATCCGTTCCTCATCATGGATGAGGTCTCGTGGCGCGGCCCATTTATCACCGAACAGGAACAGCGACGGCGCGATGAATACTGGTCGGCGGAAGTCGGCAACGTGGATCAAGTCCGCAGCGGGTTGGGCAAGCTGGCGCGACGCGCGTTCCGGCGACCGGTTTCCTCCGAAGAGTTGGATGGCTACGTCGGCATCGTGAAAGAGGAGCTCGCCGCCGGAGAAAAATTCCCGGACGCGGTCAAAGCCGGCATGTTGGCGATCCTGTGTTCGAAGAGTTTCCTCTTCTTGGCCGAAGGGGATGAGGACGCCAATCGCCAGACGCTCAACGATTGGGAGATTGCCTGCCGGTTGTCGTATCTACTGTGGAGCACCATGCCGGACGACGAATTGTTCGCGCTCGCCGAGCAAGGCAAGCTGCGCGACAAAGCGGAACTCGGACGACAAGTTCAACGGCTGCTGGCCGATCCTCGCGCCGAACGATTCACCGAGTCCTTCGCGTCCCAATGGCTGAACCTGCGCAAGGTCGGCATGTTCCCGCCAGATAAAAAACTCTATCCGGACTACGACAAGTCGCTGGAGAAAAGCATGGTCGGCGAGACGACCGAGTTCTTCCGCGAAGTGCTGCAACGCGGTCTGACACTGCGCGAGTTTCTGCATTCCGATTGGACGATCGTCAATTCGCGGTTGGCGGAGTTCTACGGTTTGCCGGCCGTCGCGGGCTCTGATTTTCAACGGGTGTCGCTGACTCCGGAGAGTCGTCGCGGCGGTTTGCTGACTCAGGCTGCGATCCTGTCATTGACGTCCGATGGCACGCGGCATCGGCCCGTGCATCGAGGCAAGTGGGTCTCGGAATCGATCTTCGGCAAGTCTCCCCCACCACCGCCCGCCAACGTCGATCCCATCGAGCCCAACCCCGTGGACTCGCCCAAAGCGACTTTGCGGATGAAATTGGAAGCTCACATTCACGATCCGAAGTGCGCGTCGTGTCATCGCAAGATCGACCCGCTCGGACTGGCCTTTGAGAACTACGACGCCATCGGTCGCTGGCGCACGACGGAGATTGTCGAAGGGACCGGCGACAATCCCGCAGTGAATCCCAGCGGCAAACTGCCCGACGGTCGCAGTTATCAAACGCCGGAAGAGTTCAAGCAATTGCTGCTCGCCGACATCGACTCGTTCAACACGGCGTTCATCGAGAAGCTCGCCACTTACGGATTGCGTCGCAGCCTGTCGTTCGACGATCGCAACGACTTGGCGGCGATTGCGAAAGCCAGCCGCGCCAAAGATTACCGACTCCGAGATCTCGTTGAGGCGTTTGTTCTTTCCGACCTGTTTCAGAAGCGATGAGCGAGCAAAGCGAAGAGTGACGGTGCTCGCCGCCAGAGATAGACTCGATTCGTTCTCCAATTGATGAAGCACCGATTCCCAGAGGAATTGCCATGATCTCAGAAGAATCGAAAGCAGCGGCCCAGACGGCACGGAAAATCTATGAGTCGCGGTTACGGCAGCCATTGGAACGGGACTACCCCGACCGGTATGTCTGCATTGAGCCATCGTCTGGCAACCATTTCATTGGCGAGACGTTTGACGACGCCGTCAACGCCGCCATCGACGCCTTTCCCGATCGGTTGACGCATACGTTACGAATTGGGCATTCCGCCGCCCTGCATCTCGGAGTGTTGGTTCAATGATTGGGATCGTCTTCTCGGAACAATGTTGCTGGCAGATCGAAAGCTATTGATCGACAACTCATCAAAGAGCATCGTGCTGGATTAGTGCGACGAACTCTCATCAATCTGTTTTCTGGAGAATGCAATGGCCATGACCGATTCACCGCATTCGCTCGACGAACTCGCCCGGCTGGGCGATGAAATCATGAAGCAACGCGTGCAGCCGACTCTCCATGCTGAGGACCACGGCAAATTCGTCGCCCTTGACGTGAACACCGGCGAGTTTGAAATCGACGAAGACGACTACACCGCCGTCGCGCGGCTCCGGTTGCGGAAGCCAAATGCCGACATGTGGCTGGCTCGCGCCGGATTCCCAACGACCTGCCGGATAGGGGTCGTCCGATGATTCCTGGTGTCGTGAACTCGCGCCACGAGGCGATCGTCAGACTGCGAGTCCGGGGCCCCAACGGAGACGAATCTGAAGTGGATTCGATCGTTGATTCCGGTTTTAGCTCCGCTTTGACACTGCCTGCGGCAACTGTTTCTGCATTGGGCCTCATTCGGCAATCGGGTGGTGTCGCAGTGCTCGCAGACGGTTCCGTTCGACATTACGAGATTCATGCGGCAGACGTGTTCTGGGACGGCCGTTGGCTTCCCATACTGGTCAACATCATTGGCGACGAATCGCTGATTGGCATGCGGCTCCTGACTGGTCACGAGTTGCGAATCGAAGTGGTTCCGAATGGCAGCGTTGCGATCGCTCTACTGCCCCAACAGCCAGCCGCCCCCCACTCTCAAAACAATCAAAGGAAGTGACTCATGAGTAACGTCAACACGAATAGATGGCAGATCAGCCGTCGCCAGATGCTGTGCGGCGTTGGTGCCTCCATCGCTCTGCCGCTGCTCGATTGCATGGCTGCGCCGAGCATGGCGGCCCCAAGTTTACCGACACCGACGAAGCCCAAACGGAGCGTCTTTCTTTACATCCCCAACGGCGTCAACACGCTGACTTGGCAGATCGAGAAAGCCGGAGCGGAGTTTGAATTCTCGAAGCCGATGCAGTCGTTGGAGCGACATCGTGCGGACGTCACGCCGATCAGCGGGCTGCATCATCCGCTGGTGCTGGGCAAGCATCACAACTGTGACAAGGTTTGGCTGACCGGCGCGAACGTGCCCGGCGATGGCGGTGCCTTCCGCAACACGGTCTCGACGGACCAACTGATGGCCGAAGTGCAGGGGCCGTCCACGCGCTACGCATCGCTGGAACTGGCCATCGAAGGCCATTCGCTCGCCTGGTCGCGCGACGGCATTCAGATCCCGGCGGAGCGAAACACACGCAACATCTTCAACATGTTGTTTGGTGTCGAAAAGGAGAGTAAGAGCGCGATCAGTCGCCGTCTCAATCGACGCGGCAGCATTCTGGATGTCGTCGCAGACGACGCGAAGCGCGTGAATCAGAAGCTGGGGAGCGAAGACCGCTCGAAGCTCGACGAGTATCTCACCGCCGTGCGGCAAGTCGAAGTGCGCACCGAGCGGGCCGAGTCCTGGCTAAATATCCCCAAGCCCAAGATCGACCCGGCTGATGAAGCTCGGCTGACGCGCAAGGTGGATCTGTCGCAGGTCCGCGAGTACTACAAACTCTTCTCGGATCTGATGGTGTTGGCTCTGCGCACCGATTCGACGCGCGTCATCACCTGCATGATTTGCAGCGAGTCGAATGGCGGAGCGATCCCGGACATCGGCATCTCGCAGACGCGGCACGGGCTGTCGCATCACAACGGCGACCCGGAACAACTTCGTCGTCTGACCGAAACGGACACGTTCCTCATCGAGCAGTTCAGCTACCTCCTCGATCAACTCAAGGCCCATCAAGAGGATGGCCGCCCGCTGTTGGATACGACTCAGGTGCTGTGGGGGAGCGGCATGGCTTACGGCCATAGTCACGGCAACGCCAACTTGCCGACGATCCTCGCCGGAGGCCGCGCTCTGGGTTATCAGCACGGTCAGCACGTTGACTTCAACTTGCCAAAGATCGGCCAATACAACGTCGCCGATGCCAACGCCCACTACCGCATTTGCTCGCGCCCCGTGGACGAGAACGCGCGGCTCAGCAATCTGCTGCTGACGATGCTGCAACGAGTGGATGTCGAGACCGACCAGTTTCAAGACAGCCTCGGCACGATCTCGAAAGTCCTGGCCTGATTGCCGTAGCCACGCTCGCCAGAGCGTGGGCCGTCGATTCAAAACACCCACGCTCTGGCGAGCGTGGCTACTTTCATCTTCCTGTCCCAAATGTTCCTGTCCAAATTCCGGAACCATGAAACGTCGGACGACTCCTCACCATGCTGAATCGAAACCGATCACTCTTTGCCTGCCTTTGCTTGAGCATGTCCGCTGCGTGGCTGCACGCCGCAGAAGCTCCCAAATTTCGTACGGACGCCAACCCCGATAAATCGCTGCCGTGGTTTCAGCTCGTGGATGGCCAGTTTCCGCCGGAGAACTCGGCGCACGCCATTTCCGGCGAATTGATCCAGATGGACCACTTGGAACGCCGGTTTCAACTGCGAGTCGATCGCGACGACAGCCAGCAAGCGGGCTTCATGGATCTGCCGTTGGACAGCGTCATGCTGCCCTACGGTTCGATCTACTACCACGGTGCGCCGGCCGCCTTGCAAGACATCCCCTTGGGCACGCACTTGCACGGCGCGTATTACCTGAAGGCCCCCGACGATAAGTCACCGTCCACCGTGGGGCCGTATCGCCGAGTCACTTCCGAAGCCGCATTCAAACGTTGCCTGCGACTCGAAGATGACTTCAGTTTCTTCGCTCGGCAAAAGCAGAGTTGGAAGATTGATGCTGTGAACGTGGCGGAAAGAAAACTCAGCGCCACGTTGCAGCACGAAGGGACTGCCGTCGGAAAAATGAAACTCTTCAACTTGCTGGCCAGCACTCGTGTGCGGACGGGCGATGGGTTCGGAACTTTGGAGTCGTTAGCGGCGGGGCAGATCGTGCAGTTCAACATCACTTGGGCGACGCTCTATGGGCCGGGCCGCATTTTGGAAATCTGGCTCGACGAACCGAGCCGCCAACTGGCGACCGCGCAGCAGTTGGAGCGTCACCGCGACCATGTCCGTGATCACGGCTTGCCCGGTTGGATCGACGCGGTCGATGACGAAGCACAAATCGTCACGATCACCTTTTTCGACGGAGTGGACGCACCGCTCTTCGCCGAACTGAAGGGCATCAACGAAGATCCTCACGGCTGGCCATTCTCGAAACGCGAGGACGATCCGAAAGCTCCGAAAGGGGGCATCGCTGTCGCGCGAGAAAGCCTCATGACGTATGACCCCGTCAACGATCGCAAGGGCGGGAACATCACCATTGGCAAAGTACCCATTGAACCCGGAAGCAGCGGAGTGCAGATCAAAGTGAAGTGCTGCATGTTGCTGGAAGGCCACCGCCCCGGCCGGATCGTCCGCTTCTATCCAGCCCCTTGGAAAGTCAACGCGCTGCCTCATGAGGAGCAATTCCACGGGCGTGAGTGACGACACTTCAGGGCGAACCTCAAAGATTCCCGCAGTCCTCCGACCTCTGTGACCTGTCGCGTCTCTGTGGTGTCCTTATTGACTCAACGAATTCCCTGAGGACGTGGGGAAGAGCACCACAGAGACGCGACAGGACACAGAGGAAAACAGAAACGAAAGATACTTCACCATGAAACGACGTTCTTTCTTCTACGCATTACTCGTGGCCGCTTCGTCCTTCGGTGCGCTGGCTTCGGCATTCTCCGCCGAGTCTCCCGCCGCGCTCGCCACTGTCAAAACCCAGCGTAATCTCGAAGCCGTCATCGCGGCCACGACTGACGCAGACTTGAAACAGGCACTCCAGAAACACGCCGTCGCCTTGCTGGCCGCCGCTGAACGACACGCGCACGTCGAAGCCGTCATGCACGCCGTCGAGGCCTCTCCCGGCAAGGTCGAGAAGATCAACACGACCCCCGAAAGCCTGAAGAAGGCCGCTGGTGGCGACATCGCGATCTTCGACACACTGAAGCTCGTGGACTTGGCCATGCCCAACGCGGGACCGCATGACCATCGCAAGGTCGATCCCTACAACGCTGCCTTCTTTGAGCATCTCGGACACATCCAGACGTTGGAGTCGCTCAACATCATCGCGACCAAACTCAGCGATGAGTGGATCGCACCGCTGGGCAAACTCACAAACTTGAAATCGCTGCGATTCACAAACAACGGCAAACTGACCGATGTCGGATTGGAGCATCTTGCCGGGTTGAAGAACCTCGAAACATTTTCGTTTGTCGGCACCGGCATGCAGGGCCACGCCTATGCCAAGTTCGCAGGCTGGACGCGGCTCATCAAAGTCAGCCATCGCGGCAGTTCGATTGACGATGAAGGTCTGCGACAACTCTGCGAGCACCTCCCTAATCTCGAAAGCATTAGCCTCGCCCATGCGAAGTTCACCGATGCCGGTGCCGTTCATCTGGCCAAGCTCACCAAACTCAAACGGCTAGAAATCGGCACCCGCAATGCCACGCCGAGCTGCCTCCAGCACATCGCCAAGCTCCCACTGGAATACCTGCAACTGGGAGATGGCCTCGACACGCCGGAAGGGATCGCCCTCATCAAAGACATGCCGACACTGCGGAGTCTGACGCTCACCAACGCCAAGGCTCTCACGGATGCCGATTTGAAAGTCGTCGCCAGCATCACGCAGTTGGAGCACCTGGAACTCGGCGGGATCAATCTTCCCGATGAACGACTCGCGCTGCTCAAAGATTTCGCCTTCCTCAAATCTATGCGGCTCGTCCCCTCCAGCACGCCCTTCACACTTGAGACCCAGGCCAAAATCAAACTACTGCTGACCAAGACCGAGCTGCAGTTCAAGTAACTGCCAGGCTCTGTCGCGTAAATCGAATGAGCCGCAGGGCGCTACCCCAATGGCACTCGCTTTAGAAAGTAGTAGGCACATTCCATGTGCGGTCAGCCTGAGAATTGCGGACGGCACATGGAATGTGCCTGCTACTTTGTCGGCAGAGTGAGTGCCATTGGACGCTACCCGTCCAGTCGCAAATTGCGTCAGAGGCCGGAGTCTGGAGAGCGTCGAGGGGTTCGCTTGTCGCGCGGTGAGTCCTCTTTCCCTTTGCCTGGATCCTCACCAGCCAGCTTGAGCGCCTCAACGATCAGCTTCTCGGCCTCGTCTATCCGCCCCTGTTGAAGCAGCGGACCGACTTGCTGCATCAACTTGTGGATGGGCAGCACGTCCTTTCCGTTTTTCTGCATCTGCTCAGCCGCCCGCTGAATTCGCTGAATCTTTTCGACGAGTTGCGGCGGCGGGCCGCCTGGCCCACCTTGTGGCCGACGCACGATCTCCGGCCGCTGGCCGGGAGTCGTCAACTGCTGACTCGCGGTTGTGTAACGCTTGCGAACGAATTTCTTCATCGAGGCGACGATATCGTCGTAGCTTTGGTCTTCAGGATTGGTGACACGTCGATGAGGAAATGGATCTGCCGCGAGATCATCTTTGATCAAGGCATACTTGGCATCGATGATGGAGCAGAGTCGTTCGGGTTCAAAATATTTGTCGAGAATGATTCGGGCTGTGTCGCGGTATCGTTTCAGCAAGGCGGGATCAGCCACGATACGCTCCAGCAACGGATTCGGCATTTGACCGGCCACCGGCCAGGCGGCGTTCCAATCGGCGAGGACATGAATTTGCCCGAAGGCGACTTCGCAGAACCCAACGTCAAGATCCCAGGGCAAGTAGCGCCAGCGGTCCTGTTTGCCGTCGCAATACAGGTAATAGTTGTGAGGATTCCAGCCGGTCAGTTGGTCGAACGCGCCGGAAAACAGCATGACGGCTGTCACGCGCAGGAATTCATCCACTTCCATCTTTGAATCCAGCTTTGCCGCGAAGTCCTTCTCGGGCGACTGATTGATCAACTTGATGAACTCAACCAGCCGACGCTGTCCTTTCTTCGCGGACTTAGTCTCCGGCTCGAAGGCTTGCTTGTAGGCCGACGGATCGTCGCCGAGGAATTGCAGATTGGCACCAGGGCGACCTTCATCGACCTTGAACAACAGGCCGTTTGGATCGGGGAGATGGCGTTCGATGAACGAGTCATCAATCCGCTCCACATTCACATAGACTCCGTGGTACTTGTCATTCAGAAAAAGTTTGGCGTAATTGCAGCGATGCGTTTTGATTCCCTGGTCGCGAAGAATCTCGGTGATGATCGGCTCGCTAAAAACGCTGCCGAACTGCACGCCGTTGTCCAAGGAAACTCGCCGGAGTCCGAGGAATCGCTGGCCGTCAGCGTACTCGTCGAATTTGATCAGGAAGCTCCGCTTGTGCTGCTGTGATGGTGCCGAGGAGCTATTTCCCTTGAAGCGGATCGCCACGTTTTCCACGGAAATACCTCGCCACCGGAACGACGCCCGCACATAGATTCGCTCGGGCAAAGCCGCCTGCATGCGCTGCAGGTCTTCTTCGGCGACTCGCAAGTAGACCGACTGGACTTCGTCGCCACGGTAGAAATCGACAAGTTCCGGCTCAGCGGACTTTGCCGGCGTGGCCTTCGAGTTCTGCGCCGACGCGACTTGCTCGGCGGCAATCGCCAAGGTGATCGCCAGGACCGCGAAGACAAGCCGAACAGCTCTGCAATCACTGATCTGTCTGGTCATGAATCTGTTCCTACACGACTCGCTCAAGGAGCGATCAGGTTCCGAACTTGCTCATCCACGAGGGCGTGCTTCCAGATGCGAACGTCGTCGATCACGCCGTCCATGAACTCGCCGTTCCCCGTGCTGCCGATCCGCATGGTTTGGCCGGGGCGCATCAAGCGGGGTTCGCCTTTGAAGGGAATCGTCTTCTTGCGATCGGCGTCGAGATATAGCCGGCACTCTTTGTGTTCGTTGTCCACGACGAACGTGATCAGATACCAGCGCTTCGTTTCGAGATCGCCACCTTGGCCATTGCTGCCGACGTCGTCTTTGTAGAAGTTGATCGCCGTGTCGATCCAACGAGTGCCGTCGCCGATGTCGCCGTGGACTTTGTCGGCGTTCACTTTCATGTCGAACGTGAACTCGCCGCCGGCTCGCGTGCCGAGGACTCCGAAGAAGGTCGGCTCCTTGGTCAACCAGACCCAGGCCGACACCGTGAATGTACCGATCTCGAAGTCGGGTGAATGAGGAATGGCGACGTGCTGCTCTTTCGCACGTTCGAAGAGTAGTCCCTTGTCGAACTTGCCTACGTGCGACACGGCTCCATGAATCGTGCCGTGATGCGATCCCGCGCTGTCGCGTGCTTCAATGTCATCGTCGAGTTTCCAGTGTGCGATGGGTGTGGGCACGCCTTTGATCGGGACCGAAGGCGTGGCACTCGTCGCTCGCAAGCCTGACTGAATCCAAGCGATCAAGTCGGCGACTTCATCGGAGTGGCAGGTGTTGATCAGACCGGCGGCCATCAGCGAGACCGGTGAGGGACGCATCTCGGCAATGTCCTTGCGAGCGAACTCGCGCACGTCCGAGGGGACGTAAAGGTTCGGTTGGATCTGCACTTTCTGGGGGTCGTTGTTGATGAGCCTCCCCGTGATGACCGTGCCGTCTTCCAATTCGATGAGCGTCGCGGCGTATTGGTCGCTGACCACTTTGCTCGGTTCGGTGATGTGCATCAGCAGTTCGCGCGCGGCGTACTTGTTGGCGGCCAGCGTGAGATCAGGGCCGGTGACTCCCCCTTCGCCTCGGAACAGATGGCAGGCGGCGCAACCGGTCTCGCGATAGAGCGTCTTGCCGCGTGCCAGATCGCGTTTCCCTTTCAACAACGGCTCGACTTCGAGAAACAGATCCTCGGTGTCCCAATTCTTGACGAACAGCCGCGAGGCCAACGGCGGCTCGGGACGGACTTCGGGAGCCGCGTCGAGGATCGGCTGCAGCGTGGCTTTCTCGGCATCGGACAGCGAGGCCACCGCATTCTTGCGAATGTCGGCAATGAACTTTGAGAGATGCGCGGCCTTCTGAAATTTGTCGAGCAAGAACCAGCGGAAGAATTTTTCGCGAGCTCCCTTCGGCCAGCCTTCGGAAACAAATCGCAAGCTGACGGCGTAAGCCAATTGCTCTTCCTGACTGGCCGCTTTTTCAAACAGCGGGTAGATCAACTTCGCCGCCAACGGCGACTTCCAACGCGCGAGCAACTGCCCCGCTTCCGCATTGAAGCGATCATCGTTCGACGGCAACGAACGATGCAGTTTGTCGAGCAGCTTCGTTTTCAATTCCCCTTCGGGATCACCGAATCGAATCGCGATGACTTGCAACGCGCGAACGGCATCGAGTCGCGTCTCCGCATCGAGCTTCGGTAACGTCAAGCTCTCCCAACGTCGCAGCACGAGTTCTTTTGCGTCCGACTTCTCCAGCCGAGCCAACGCCAGCGTCGTTTGCACAATCGCTCGCGGATGAGTCAGAGCCAGTGCCTTGTCCTGCCAGGTATCGACCGGGCGGAACTCCAGCAACGTCCGCGCGGCGAAGCGAATGAAACGGTCGTCGTGCGACAAACATTCGAGAGCCAACGCGAGCGATGTGTCGTCGGTGTTGTGATAGGCGTCTTCCAGCTTGTGGCGGAGCGTTCGCAACGGCTTCGCTTTCGGGTCTTCGACCATCGGCGATGGTGCCGTGCTTTCGGTGCCGGTATAGGTCACGCGATACAGAGCACTGTTCGAGTTGCGGCTTCCTCCGGCGAAATACAACGCCCCATCGGGAGCGATGACGATGTCGGTTGGCTTCGTTCCGTTCCCTTCCAAGAACACTTCTTGCCGAGCGGAGTAAGTCGCGCCCGCTTCCTTCAAATGGACCGCGTACAACTTGCCGTAGGTCCAATCGGCGAGGAAGAGGGCCTCTTGATACCGCGCGGGAAACTTCGCTCCATAACCAAACGCGACTCCCGTCGGACTGCCGCGACCAACATTGATCACTGGCGGGAGCGAATCGACGTAGTACTCAGGCCACTTCCCCGAAACGCTGCGCCAACCGAACTCGGCACCATCCACCACATGGCAGACGCGCGTGGGGCGATACCACGGCATGCCGATGTCCCATTCCATGTCGGCGTCGTAGGTAAACAGCTCGCCGTGCCGATTGAACGCCGCGTCGTATTGATTGCGCAGACCCATCCCGGCCAACGTCCATTCCTTGCCGTCCGGTGACATGCGCGCGATGTAGCCCGCCGGTGCTCCGGCTCCGAGCATGAAGCCATGTCCGACCAGCTTCGGCAGCGCGAGATCATCCTTCCAAATCGGCGGCACTTGGTGCTGCTGAATCTCAGTCATGCGCGTCGCGTTGCCACAGACGACCGTGATCGACTTGCCGTCCGGAGAGAGCAACAACGCATGTGGCCCGTGATCGCCGCTGCCATGAATTTTGCGAAGCAGCTCAACCTTGTCGAACACATCGTCGCCGTCCGTGTCACGCACTCGATAGACGCCGGAGCCGGCTTCATAGACCCCTTCCTGGCAGACCATGACGTAGAGACTGTCGAACGCCCACAGCAGTCCGTTCGCATGACCGACCGGCAGAGCGATCGGCTCCATCTTTATCAGCTTCAAATCGCCACCAATCGGCGGCGGAGTGATCCGCACCATGCGGCCTCCAGCGTCGGACGCGATCAGCCGCCCTTTGCCATCCACACACATTGCGACCCACGAACCTTCCGCTTCATCGAGCGCATGCAGCAGTTCCACTTGGAAGCCGTCCGGCACTTTGATCGCGTCTGCCTTCGTCACTGACGGTCGCAACACCGCGAACACATCGCCCCATGGCGACTTGTCATACGAGTGCAGTGGCTTGGCCGCGACCGCCTTCCCGCTCGCCGGCACGACCTGCCATGAGCCGTCGGTATCGAGCCGTCGCCGGAGGCCGTCCGCTTCCGTGACGAAGATGCTCAAGACGACGGCGTCGGTGTCGCCACCGCGTTTCGCTGCGATGCGAATTTTGTTCTCGCCGGCCGCGAGCTGGCTCTTGAGTTGCAAGTCCTTGGGCCGCTTCAAGTCGGTTTGATCGCCCACGACCTCGTCATTGATCGTCACCGTGCAACCGGCATTTGACATCACGCGAATCCGCCCGCCCGTCGGTTTCTTCTCCAAAGTAAACGTCTTCTCGAAGACGACCGTCTCCGCTTGGGCATCGACTTGATCCGTCCAAATCCAATGCAGCTTCGAAGGGGCGGTGATGATCGGTAACTCATCTGCCGCCCAGCTCGCGGGAACTGCCATGAACCAAAGACAAGCCGCGACACAGAATCGGCTGCGAGTGCGGGGACAACGGGCGGTGCCCAGGTGGGAAAGCTTCACGGTGTGATTGCCTTTCGGACTGTGAGGGACTTCTGGATGGATCGGTGTTGTGTCTCATCCGCGTCACAGAAATTAGCCGCGCGGCGCTAGCCTGAATTATTCACGGCTAGAAACAAAAGCGGCCTCCTCGCGCATCTAAGTGGTTGGATTGAAAGCCACTTCAGAACACGCACGGAGGCCGCGATGAGTTTACAGACTGCTTTAGATTTTGCATTCGAGTTTGGGGATCG
>CAMDDX010000088.1 GCA_945893075.1 Planctomyces sp. SH-PL62
AAACGCTCCGGTGCCCGCTGGAATCTCCGCAACGCCGAATCCGTCTCCGCCCTGACCAACCTCCGCGATAGCAATCAATGGCAACTCTATTGGTCAACTTGCGACACCACTAAAACTTAACACCGCCAAAATCTCTGGGCACACCCGAACATGGAGACTCCGTCCGACTGCATTCCCATCGTTCGGGGAGCCAACTACATTACGACCCGCGTTGGAGATCGCTCGTTTGGCGTTTGATGATTGAGGGACACCGGAATGCAGTGGCTGACGGAGCATTGGCTGCTCGTGCTGCCGATGGTCTTGGGGGCCGTCGCGGTGGCGTGGTTGATGCCCAAGGGAGCATCGAAACCGTCCTGGCTGGCTGGGCTGTTGGGTTTGGCGGCGCTGGGAATCCTCGGCGGAACATTGCTCAAGCCGACCGATGGTGTGCTGCCAGACGTCCTCTTTCATCTCTTCGCCGGTGTCGCGATCGTGGCGGCCGTGTTAATGATTACCAACCGCAATCCCGCCTATTCGGCGCTGTGGTTCGCGGTGGTAACGCTCGCCGTTTGCGGGCTGTTCTTGCTGCAATCGGCTCCGTTTTTGGCCTCCGCGACGGTCATCGTTTACGCCGGAGCCATCATCGTCACGTTCTTGTTTGTGCTCATGCTGGCGCAGCAGGCGGGAGCGACGAACTACGACCAAAACTCGCGTCAGCCGGTCGTCGCCGTGGGGACCGGCTTCGTGCTGCTGGGCGCGTTGCTGTTCGTGTTGTTGCCCTCGAAGGAGCAGCCGGACTTGGCTGCCATGCACACGGGCTTCGTGTCGCTGGCTCCGGAAGCCCTCGGCCCCTCGCTTAAAAAACCACAATCGACCAGTACGACCACCACCGCAACGTTCGGCACCATGCGCGGTCTCGGCCGATCGTTGTTTGGCGATTATTTGTTCGCGGTGGAACTCGCGGGCACGTTGCTGCTGATCGCGTCGATTGGAGCCATCGTCATCGCTCCGAAACGATCGAGCGGAAAGTTGTAGGAAACTGTTCATGACCGTTCTGACGAACTACCTGATCGTCGGCAGCATCCTGTTCGTGCTGGGAGCCATCGGGTTTTTGACCCGCCGGAATCTCATCACGATGATGCTGTCGGCCGAGATGATGTTGCACGGCGTCTCGCTGAACCTCGTGGCGTTCTCGAAATATCACGGAAACATGCAAGGCCAAGCCTTCACGGCGTTCATCCTGACGGTTGCCGCGTGCGAGGCGGGTTTGGCATTGGCGTTGATCCTCACGCTCTACAAACGCACGAAGTCGCTCGACGTGAATCTCTGGAGCCAACTCGCTGACGCCGACATCGACTCGCCGCACGAAAAGGAACCGGCGGTGCCGACGACTCAGCCGGCCCAAGAATTCCCGCACCTCACGCCGGCCGGAAAATCTCCGCCGTTCCAGAAGGAGACTGCGCATCGTGTCTGAACTCACGCCGGCCCTGCTCTGGATGATTCCAGTCGCACCGCTGCTCGCGAGCGTGTTCATCGCCTTCTTCGGCAAGGCGCTGTTGCGCGGACGCAGCCATGTGCCGTGCGTCGCCGCGCTGGCCGTCTCGACCCTGTGTGCCGGCTCCTTGATGCTGATGTTTCTGGCCGCGCCGTCAAATCTCAAGCCGGACCCGAGCACACGGTCGTTCCACCAGGAACCGGGCGACCACACGCCGCTCGCCCCGCCGCCGGTCCTCACGACCCCCGGTTACACCTGGTCCGACACCGCCAACTTGCAAGTGCGGCTGGATCTGCAAATGGATGCGATGACGGCGATCATGCTCTGCATGGTCACGTTCGTGTCGCTGCTCGTGTCGATTTACGCCAGCGGATACATGCACGGCGATCCGGGCTATCCGCGGTTCTTCGCGGCGTTCGCGCTGTTCGTGTTTTCGATGTGCATGCTGGTGCTGGCCGACAACTACCTGACCATGTTTGTGTTCTGGGAGGGAGTCGGACTTTGCAGTTACCTGCTGATCGGCTTCTGGTTCCAAAAGCCGAGCGCCGCCGCCGCCGCTCGCAAAGCGTTCGTCGTGAATCGCATCGGTGACTTCGGCTTCATCCTGGGAATCTTTCTGATTTGGAAAACATTCGGCACGGTCAAGTTCTCCGAAGTCTTTGAACTGATCCCCTACGTCGCCGCGTCGAATCCCGAAGTCTTCACGACCATCTGCCTGCTGCTGTTCCTGGGAGCGATGGGCAAGTCGGCTCAGTTCCCGCTGCACGTCTGGCTGCCCGACGCGATGGAAGGCCCGACGCCGGTCTCGGCGTTGATTCACGCCGCGACGATGGTCACGGCCGGCGTCTACATGGTCGCTCGCAGCACGCCGCTGTTCGCGATGTCCCCGACCGCGCAGATGGTGGTCAGCGGGATCGGAGCGATCACCGCCTTGCTCGCCGCGCTCATTGCGCTGACCCAGTACGACCTCAAGCGCGTCCTCGCGTATTCGACCGTCAGCCAACTCGGCTACATGTTCATGGCGCTGGGAGCCGCTTCCGTCAGCCCGAAGTTGGCGACGTTCGCTGTGACGGCCGCGATGTTTCATCTCTTCACGCACGCCTTCTTCAAAGCGTTGCTGTTCCTCGGAGCCGGCAGCGTGATGCACTCGATGGGGGACGTCATCGACATGCGCCGCTTCAGCGGTCTGCGGCATGTGATGCCGCACACGCGAATTACTTTCTTGATCGGCTCGCTGACCTTGGCCGGCTGCCCATTGCTGTCGGGCTTTTGGAGCAAAGACGACATCCTCGTCGCGCTGTTTGAAGGGACCAAGAGGGGCGGCCATGAGACCTTCTTCACGGTGATTCTCGGCGTCGCGGTCGTGACCGCGTTCCTGACCGCGTTCTATTCCTTCCGCGCCTACAACATGACGTTCCTGGGCGAGGAACGCTTCCCGGAGGAGGCTCATCATCCGCACGAATCACCTCCGACAATGACTCTGCCGTTGTTTGTGCTGGCGGGGTTCTCGCTGGTGATCGGCTTGTTCCTCGGACCCACTGGCGTCTACGCGCGGCAGTTGGCTCAATCGACGTCGCTCCCCGGTCACGGCGATCACCCGCACAACATTCTGTTGATGGCCTTGAGCGGAGCCATCTTCTTCGCCGGTTACGGACTCGCCCGTTGGATGTATGTGAAAGCTCCCGCCGTGCCGGCCCAATTGGAACGTGGTTTGAGACCGCTGCATCGGTTGTCGCTCGGCAAGTTCTTCCTCGACGAGTTGTTCAACTATGTGCTGGTCATCCCGGTGAAAGTGCTCGCGCTGCTTTGCACGCTGTTCGACAAATATGTGCTCGACGGTTTGCTGGACTTCGTGGGTTCGATCCCCTCCACAATCGGCCGCATCGTGCGTCCGATCCAAAACGGTCTCGTGTCCCACTACGCCTGGGTCATGCTGCTGGGCGTGGTGCTGTTCCTCATCCAAATGTTGCGAGCGTTGGCCGGCTGACTTTGTTTCTCTCCATTTTTCGCCCTCCATTTTCCGCCAGCTTTTTCCTCAAACCGAAGAGCTGGCGGAAAATGGAGGGCGGAAAATGAAGACAGCTGAATTTCAAATCTCAAATTTCAAATCAGATTTCAAAATGCTCCTGCTCTCGATCATTCTACTGCCGCTTCTCGCCGCAATCCTCCTGGCGTTGCTGGGTGGCGGGCGCGCCGTCGCTCGTTGGGTCGCTTTGCTCACGGCGATCGGGACGTTGTTGATCTCGTTGGGGATCGCCTCGCAAGTGACTGCCGCTCGCGAAGGACATCCGCTGGCCAATGCCGATCGCCCGGTCGATGGACCGGTGCAGCCGAAGCTCGAATGGCGGCGGACGTGGATGACGATTCGAGGCGATTCCAACATTGCTGGCGGCGGTGGTTTTTTCAGCGTCGGCACTACCGCGCAGGACGGCGAACAGGCGAAGAAGGACATGGCGGAAGACGCGGCCAATGTCGTGAAATCTCAAGACACGATGTCCTTGATCTTTGGGAGTGGGCAACATGTTCATGAATCTCGTCCCATTCGCCTCGAGTTCTATCTCGGAGCCGACGGCATCAGTGTGCTCATGCTGGCCCTCACCGCGATCCTGACCGTCTCGGCCGTGCTGATTTCGTGGGAGTCGATTCAAGATCGCGCAACGGAGTTCTACATCTGTCTTTTGGCGCTCGAAGCGGGGATGCTGGGCGCGTTCGTGGCGTTTGATCTGATCCTGTTCTACGTCTTCTTCGAGTTCACGCTGATCCCGCTGTTCTTCCTGGTCGGCATCTGGGGCGGAGTGCAGCGGCAGTTCGCGGCGTATCGGTTCTTCATCTACACGCTGGCTGGCAGCGTCATCACGTTGCTCGGCTTGGTGGCCCTCGTACTGAAGGTCATGGAATCCGGACTGACCGCGACTCCGTTTTCGATTCCCGACATCGCGGCCGCGTTGAAAGAACATCCTCTGTCCGATCAATGGCAGATCGGCTTGCTGCTGGCGCTGAGCGCCGGCTTCGTCATCAAGGTGCCGCTGTTCCCGTTTCACACGTGGCTGCCGCTGGCGCACACGGAAGCACCGACGGCGGGTAGCGTGCTGCTGGCCGGCATCCTGTTGAAGCTGGGTTGCTACGGCTTCTTGCGAATTTGTCTGCCGATCCTGCCTGCCGCTGTCGCCGGGTTCGGCGTGCCGATCTACGCGACGATGGCTGTCATCGGCATTGTCTATGGAGCCTTGGGAGCACTCGCTCAAAGCGACATCAAGAAGCTGGTCGCATACAGCTCGGTCAGTCACCTCGGTTTTTGCATGTTGGGGATGTTCGCTCTGAACTCTGAAGGGATCACCGGAGCCGTGATGCAAATGGTCAACCACGGCCTCTCGACCGGCGCGTTGTTCCTGCTCGTCGGCATGGTCTACGACCGCTACCACACGCGCGAACTGAGCGAACTGGGAGGCTTGGCGACGCGCCTGCCGCTGCTTTCGGTCTGCATGGTCTTCATCTGCCTGGCGAGCGCGGGCCTGCCCGGCTTGAACGGCTTCGTCGGCGAACTCCTCGCGCTGATCGGCATGTTCAAAGCCAACCCGATTTACGCCGCCATCGGCGCGACGGGAGTCGTCCTCGGCGCGTGGTATCTGCTCGACATGCTCCGCCGAGCCTTCTTCGGTCCGCTGAAAGAACCGGCCTCGGTTCACGGCCCGATCCTCGACATCAACATGCGCGAAGCGTTGGCCGTCGTGCCGCTGATGATCCTTTGCCTGTGGATCGGAGTGTTTCCGAAGCCCTTCCTCGACACGATTGAGGACGACGTGCGAGCGGTCGTGAAGATGTACCCGCAGAAAGACGCGGCGGAATCGAAGACGAAAGTCGCCCAGATCAGGCAGCCGGAATGACAGAGGGACAACATGGGAACGTTCTACGTCAAAGGCAGAATCGAGCACATGGTTCGCCGTGGGAAGTCGGTTGACCTGCCGCAAATGTTGGTCGATACCGGCAGCGAGCACACTTGGGTTCCAGCAAAGCTGCTCGAGAAAATCGGCGTGAAGCGAGAAAAGAAAGACCTCTCTTTTCAAATGGCCAACGGACAACTCATCACCCGCAACATCGGCTTCGCCATCGTGCGCTGCGGCGAGCATTTCACGATCGACGAGGTCGTCTTCGCCGAAGACGGGGACTTGCCGTTGTTCGGTGCTCGGTCGCTGGAGGGAATGAACCTCGCAGTGGACTCACGTTGAAAGAAACTTATCGCCGCCGGCCCCTTTCCTGCCGCATCGTCAGCCTGATACCTTGAGCCAAACGCAGTCCGATGGAATCTAAAACGACTTGTGCTAGAACCGTAGCCTGACTCTCCGAGTCGGGTCGCAATGCTGCGGATTCTCCCGACTCGGAGAATCAGGCTACGGTCTCATGGCTTCGCGGATCTGAGAGGTGAACGATGGCCACAACAGTCCAAGACATCAGAACCCAAGCGCTCGAATTGCCGTTTGCCGACCGCATCGCGTTGGCTCGCGAACTCTTGGAGCCTCACGAGGAAGAGATCAGCGAACGTGAAGCGGATGAGATGTGGGCCGAAGTCATTTCGAGACGTCTGGAGGAGATGGATCAAGCAGACTATGTCCCGGTGACTCGCCAAGAGGTCATGCGGCGGATCGAGGAGGCGTTGGCAGCCCAGCGGCGATCGCAATGAACGTGATTTTTCACGAGGAAGCTGCCGCGGAAATCGTCACGGCGTCCACATGGTTCGACAATCAAGCGCGTGGGCTTGGAGATGAATTCGCAACCGCGTTTGATCAATGCCTGAGCAGCCTCTGCTTCGCCCCAGAGTCATACGCTCGCTATGAGTTTCTGCGATCGCGCCGATGGCGGAATGTTCGGCGAGCCATCATGCCGCGTTTTTCTTACGTCATTGTGTTTGAAGTACGTCCAACGGATCTGCGTGTGTTGGCCGTGCATCATGCGCACCGTCGCCCTGGTTATTGGTTTCATCGCTTGTCTTCGAATTAGAAATCGCTCACGTTTTTGGGAGCCTCGCGTGTATCAGCATCTCACATCCGCCATCAGCCAAGTCCTGCCAGAAGTCGTATTGCTCGTGGCGGCCTGTGTGAATTTGGCGGTCGGGCCGTTTCTCATCGGCGATGACGGCACGGTTCCGAAGGGTCTCAAGCATCGCTGGGGCCTGTGGTCGCTGATCGCGTTGGCGATTGCCGCCTGGTTGCAATGCGTGCCCGCTCCGGTGGTCGAAGCGACCGGCCTCGCGCCGTTCTTGTCGGACTCGCTGGTCAGCTTTGTCCGGCTGGTGACGACCGTCACCGGCGTCGTGCTGGTGTTGATCAACTGGAGCCAAACCGAAGAGCGTGACTCGGCCGAGTCGCACGCCTGTCTGTTGTTCATCCTCGCGGGAGCCAACTTGATCGCGCTGGCCAACGATCTTGTCATCCTGTTCCTCGCGCTGGAGTTGGTCAGCATCCCGACGTATCTCTTCTTGTACGTCGCTCGCCGAGATCGTTCGGGGCAAGAAGCGACGCTGAAGTATTTTCTGCTGAGTGTCTTCTCGTCCGCGCTGGTTCTGTACGGCTTCAGTATTCTCTACGGAGTTGCCGGCACGACGAACCTGACGGCGCTGCATCTAGTCTTCAAGAACCACCAAATCCATGCGATGCCGACGGTGTTGCTGGTGAGCATCGTGACCATCGTCTCCGGCTTGGCGTTTCGCATCACTGCCGTGCCGTTCCACTTCTATGCCCCCGATGTCTTTCAAGGGACGGCGAACTCGGCCGCCGCGCTGTTGAGCTTCATTCCGAAAGTCGCCGGCTTCATCGCCCTCGTCCGCATCCTCGGCCAGCCGAGCGTCACCGCCGCGATTCACTTGGAGTACTGGAGCCTCGCGGCCAAGAGCGGCGGCCTGCTGTACCTGCTGGCGATCGCGACCATGTTCGTCGGCAACTTGCTGGCGCTGCTGCAAACGAACGTGCGTCGGCTGCTGGCCTATTCGAGTATTGCTCACGCCGGCTACATGCTGGTCGGTCTGAGCGTCGCCGTCAGCGTGCCGCAGATCAATGACGACGCGACCGCCGCCTCGGCGGGTTCCGTCGGCGGTCTACCCGCCCTGCTCTTCTATCTGGGAGTCTACGGCGTCACGACGCTCGGCGTGTTCGCGCTGATCGCCAGCCTCGCGCGTCCCGATCGTCCGCTCGAAACCAGAGATGACCTCGCCGGCCTGAGCAAGACGCATCCCGCCGGAGCATTCCTCGCCGCAGTCCTGCTCTTCGGCCTGACCGGCTTGCCGCCAACCGCCGGCTTCCTCGGCAAGCTGACGTTGTTCCTCTCCGCGTGGAGTCACAGCACCGACGGCCGCACTTTGGCCATCTTATTGGCCATCAACGCCGCCATCGCCGCGTGGTACTACCTGCGACTGATCGGCGTGATGTACCTGCAACCCAGCCGCGATGACACGCGACGAACGACGGGAGTGCCCGCGTTCGTCGGAGTCTCGTTGTGTGCGGTCGCCAGCATCGCGTTGTTCTTCGCTCCCGATTGGCTGTGGCAGGCGCTGCAACGAGTCGGTGGTTAAGTTGATGTGAGGAGTTCAAGCCAAGACGACTGATCGTCGCCGTGGAGCGGTCTGACGTAGACGAGATGTTCTTTCCTCGCGAGTTCACGCGAGCGACCGGCAAAGATGCGGCGAATGTTCTTGCCTTCGTCTGGTCAGGTGGAGTTCGGGGCGTTCTTGCCGTCAATCATCATGACGGATAGTGTCTAATAACGGGGCTCGGGGATGGCCTGATCTTTGGGGACAGTCGATTATGCCAACCGTCTTGCGGATTGGTCCCTTTCGATTCCATTTTTATTCCGACGAAGCGAATGAGCCGGCTCACATTCACGTCCGCTCGGCGGACGGCGAATGCAAATTCTGGTTGGAGCCTGTGTGCTTGGCGGGAAATCGTGGCTTGGCTGCTCAGCACCTGCGTGAAATCGAACGGTTGGTCATTGAGCACGAACAATTCCTGGCGGAGAAGTTTCATGAGTACCACCGTCGTTGAACCTGTGATGGCATCCGAGTGTGCGGCATTGCGGGCGTGGGTCGAGGGACGCATGGTCTTTTTGGAACTCACCGATGGCCGCATCGTGGGCTTTCCTGCGGATCGTTTTCCTCGACTCCGAAATGCGTCGTCCGAGCAGTTGCAACAGGTGACGCTCGAAGTCGATGGCTTCGCACTCCGTTGGGAAGCGCTTGATGAAGACGTCACCGTGCCGGGAGTCGTTGCTGGCCGATTTCCCTCCTCGCTCGAACGGCAGAGCTAACGACGCGGACCTCGACGAGAAAGCGACACCATGAAATCGCGAATTGCATTCAACAGTTGCCTCGTGTGGATTCTGGCCTCGGCCACGCTCGCTGTAGCACCGGCCGACGAGCCGAAGTTTTTCGATCACTCGCTGCTGATCGCGCCGGAGTTTCCTTGCACATGGCCGTCGCATCCGTTTCCACGTTTTCAGATCACTCATCAACGGACCATTGGGCCGGACTCGGCGTACAACATCGATGTGCTGCTGATCGACGGCAACACCGGGACGCAATTGGATGTGCCGCCGCATTCGGTGGCTCGGCCGGATTTGAAGCGGGAGAAGTCCGGGCCGCTCGGCTTGGCGTACACCGACAAGATCGAAGCGTGGCAGTTCGGCGGCGAGGCATGTGTCGTCGATGTCCGCGACTTGCTCGATCAGGCTCCGAAGGGAGTCAGCCCGCTGGTGAAGCGCGAGCATGTCGAGCGCTTCGAGAAGCAGCATCGCAAGCTGCGATTCGGCGACGTCGTGTTGTTCCGCAGCGATTACTCGGACAAATACTACCGGCCCTTCCCCGAAGGGAGCCGCTTCGTCGCGGACGCGCTGGACCGCAAAGCTCCCGGATTTCCCGACCCCGATCCCGATTGCATGGAGTTCCTCGCGACGCGCGGCGTAATGACTCTCGGCACCGACAGCGCCAGCATGGGGCCGTTGCCGGATCTCGCCGAGCCGACGCACTACGCCGGACTCAAGCACGGCATGATCTGGACCGAGAGTGCAACAAACCTCAAAGAGCTTCCATCGACCGGAGCGTTCTATTGCATGATCGGGCCGAAGCATCAAGGTGCTCCCTACAGCGAAGGCCGAGCGTTCTCGATCGTCGGCGGTGACTTGCCGAAGCGGCTGATCGAATCGGCGAAGGCGAAACGAGCAATCGACCTTTCGCCAACACTCGCGCCAAACTTGCCGGTCACATCGCCGGGAGCCGGCACCGGACAGCATCGGCAGGTCTATCTCAAGCTCGACTTTCTGTACTCCGAGTACCTCGACCTGTGGCATCACACGCACCTGATGGACGCGATGGCCGGGACGCACCTCGTGCCTTCGTCGTTCGCGTTGCCACCGGAAGGAACGAAGCCAGCGTACTCGCCGGAAATTCGCGGTTGGCTCGAAGAATACGAGAAGAAGTACGGCCCGCGCGGCACCAGTTCGCTGACGACCGAGAAGGTGCCGCTCGATTGGGCGTGCGGACCCGTGAGAGTGATTGATGTGACCTCGCTCATCGGCAGCACGGACAAGAAGTCGTGGCCCGCATCGCCGGAGATCACACCAGCTCTCATCCAAGAGTTTGAGAAGAAGAATGGCGATCTCAAGCCGGGTGAGGTGGTGCTGTTTCGCACCGGGCACCTCGATCGGCACTTCAAAGCGCAGCCGAACGACACGAGCGTGTGGCTCGATCCGCTCAGCGGCAAAAGCGAAGGCTGGCCGGCGCTCGGACCCGACGCAGTTGTCTTCCTCAAGAATAAAGGCATTCGCTGCGTCGCGACGGACGCTCCCGATCTCGGCGGCGTGAATTCCAAGCGAGCGTTGATGACCTATTGGGCGCTCGGCAGCCGCGAGATGGTCGGCGTTGAGTTCCTGCACAACACCGCCAAGATTCCGCCAGGTGGCTACTTCCTGTTCGCCGCACTCCGCATCCGAGATTGTCACGGCGGACCAGGGCGTGCGATCGTGCTGTATTGAACTCGTGCCCGGCTGTGGGCTGATGGCTGTTGGCTGAAGGCCGTTATCCCAATTTCATTTGCCAAGAGTTGAAACAACGGCCATCAGCTTTCGGCCTTCAGCCGAACAAAGACAGAAAGCCAATCCATGTCCAGCAACCTGTTCGATCTCACCGACCGAGTAGCTCTCGTTTCCGGCGCGGCTCAAGGCATGGGCCGAGCGATGTCGCTGGCGTTGGCTGAACACGGAGCCGACTTGATGTTGGCCGATCTCAACGAAGCCGGACTTCAGCAAACGGCGGAGGCGATCACGAAGCTGGGACGCCGAGCGATTCCGGTGCGCTGTGATGTTTCGAAACCAGAACTGATTCTGCCGATGTTCGCGCAACTCGACCGCGAGTTTGGCCGGATCGACTTTCTCGCGAACGTCGCCGGCGAAGGCATCCTCGGCAAGCCGGAAGAAATCTCGCTGGCCGATGTCGAGCAGTCCTGGCGCAACCTCGTGCTCGGCCGCTTCTGCATGTGTCAGGAAGCCGGCCGTCGCATGCTGAAACAAGGCCGAGGCAGCATCGTCAACATCGGCTCGATCGCCAGTCAAACGGCGCTCGGCCGAGGCCACGTCGCCTACAGCATGGCGATGGGAGCCGTCGTGCAGATGACTCGCGAATTGAGCACCGAATGGAGCAGCGCCGGCGTCCGAGTCAACTCGATCCTGCCCGCTCAAGTCGTGAACCCCAGCCTCGAAAAACGGATGGTCGCTGACCCGACGTTGCAGGCTCGCTTCGAGTCCGGCATCCCGCGCGGCCGCATGGGGCAGCCGACTGACATTCAAGGACTTGCGGTGTTCCTCGCATCCGACGCATCGAGTTGGATCACCGGAGCGATCATCCCGATGGACGGCGGGAATCTGGCGATGAACGCAGGAGGGACTCGGCGGTATCCTGTCACCACCGACCACGAATAGACTGCGATCATCCATTGTGGAGAAGATGACCATGAACGACGTGCTGGTTTCGATTCCGGGGGAAGCACTGGCGAATGTGAAGATTGCTCGCCAGGATCTGGATTCCGAATTGAAGAAACATTTGGCGTTGCAACTCTACAGGTCGAGTCTTGTCTCAGGAGCCGGCGCGTGTCGCATCGCTGGCGTGACCAAGGCGGAGTTCCAATACCTTCTCGGCGAAGCTGGTATCTGCCAGCAATATGGCGTTGAAGACTTCGAGCAAGACCTGGAGCATCTGCAAGCATGGCAGACCAACGCCTAGTCATCGTCAATACAACTCCGCTGATCAATTTCGCTCAAATTGGACGGCTGGACTTGCTGCAACAATTGTTCGGCGAGGTCGTGCTTCCTCCTGCCGTCGTTGCTGAATTGAGTGCCAAACGCCACCTCTTTCCGTTGGCGGCCGACGTGCCGAATGCTGCGTTCATTCGAGTAGCAACTCCGATGAATGCCGCTGTTGTGGCTACGCTGACGTTGGATTTGCACCTCGGAGAGGCAGAGTGTTTAGCGCTCGCGTTGGAACAACCCGCCAAAGTGCTGTTGGTGCTGGACGACTTGGCGGCACGACAAGCCGCCGGACATCACCAGTTGTCATTCATGGGAACTGTCGGCTGCCTGACACTCGCAAAGAAGCGGGGATTGATTTCCGAAATCGCTCCATTGTTGGACGATTTGCGTCGCCTCGCGAGATTCTGGCTGACAGAGGATCTCATTCAAGCCATCTTGAAGAATTGTGGAGAACGAACGTAATGGTCAGCGAAGAAAACGTGGTGCGTCTCTATCGCACGATGCAAATCATCCGGCAGACGGAAGAAGAGCTGGCTCGCTGTCATCAGCGAGGCTTGGTTCTCGGAGCGTGTCACACCTACGTCGGCGAGGAAGCGATCGCGAGCGGCGTATGTGCTCATCTCACGGAGCACGACGTCGTCTTCAGCACGCATCGCGGACATGGTCATGCGCTGGCGAAGGGTGCTCATCCGCGAGAATTGATGGCCGAACTGTTCGGCCGCGAGACTGGTCTCTCGCGCGGACGCGGCGGGTCCATGCACTTGTTCTCGCCGGAGATCGGCATGATGGGGACCAGCGGCATCGTCGGCCCGTGCATCTTGCAGGCGTGCGGCGGCGGATACAGCTTCAAGCTGATGAAGCTGCCGCATGTCGCCGTCGCGTTCTTCGGCGACGGAGCGTCGAACAACGGCGCGTTCCACGAGGGCCTCAACATGGCCAGCATCTGGAAGCTGCCGGTCCTGTTCGTGTGCGAGAACAACCAATTCGCGACAGAAATTCCGAATGCCTACGCCGCCGGCAATCCGAGCGTCGGCAGTCGCGGTGCGTCCTACGGCATGCCCGGCTATGAACTCGACGGCAACGATGTACTCGAAATTCATCGAGTTGCCGGCGAAGCCATCGCACGAGCCCGCGCCGGTGGCGGCCCCACGCTCATTGAATGCAAAACGTACCGCACCCGTGCTCATGCCGAAGGGATGGGCGACTTCACCTATCGCACTCGCGAAGAGGTCGAGGAGTGGAAGAAAAAGTGCCCGATCGCAAGGCTGCGCACACTAACCCGACGCGCAAGCGAGGGATCGGAAGTCAGCGACGAACACAACTCCTCGCTTGCGCGTCGGGTTAGTATGGACTCGGTTTCCGCTGAGCAGTTCGACGCGATCGACCGCGAAATCCCGGCGATGGTCAAAGAGTCGCGAGAGTTCGCCGAGAAGAGCCCGTGGCCCGATGCGAGTACGGCCACCAATCATGTCTACGCCGCGCCTTCCCCTCGCCCCTCGCCCCTCGCCCCTCACCCCACTCGCGAGATCACGTACTCGCAAGCCACGCACGAAGCGCTCTCCGAAGAGATGGCCAAGAACCCGCGCATCTTCGTCATGGGTGAAGGCATCGGCGTTCGCGGCGGCAACTTCAAGACGACCGACGGACTGTTCCAGAAGTACGGTGGCGAACGTCTCTGCGACACGCCCATCTGCGAACGTGGCTTCGTGGGCCTCGCCTGCGGAGCGGCCATGACCGGCACCCGGCCGATCATCGACTTCATGTTCGCCGACTTCGTGATGGACTCCGTCGGCGAGATCGTCAACCAAATCGCGAAGATGCAATACATGTCGAGCGGCCGGCTCAAGATGCCGGTCCTGCTGCGCGGCTGCATCGGCATCGGACATTCAGCGGCGACGCATCACTCCGGCAGCTACTACGCGATGTACGCGCAAGTCCCCGGCCTGCGCGTCGTGGTGCCGTCGATGCCTGCCGACGCAAAAGGACTGCTCAAGCGAGCGTTGAACTGCGACGACCCAGTGCTGTTCCTCGAACACCGCGAAATCCTGCAAGTCAAAGGCCCGGTCCCTGAGGGGGACTACGAAATCGAATTCGGCAAAGCCTCCGTCGTGCGCGAAGGCCGCGATGTGACCGTCGTCGCGCTGGCTCGCATGGTTCATCTCACTCTCGGCGTCTGCGAGGAACTCGAACGCGAAGGCATCTCGGTCGAGATCGTCGATCCGCGCACGGTCAGTCCACTCGACACCGAGACAATCCTGCAATCGGTCGCGAAGACCGGCCGGCTGTTGATCGTCGACGAACCTCCCGCCCCATGCGGCTTCGCAGCCGAGATCGCCGCCCGCATCGTCGCCGAAGGTTTCGACAGTCTCGATGCCCCGATCCGTCGGCTCACCGGAGCCTTCTGCCCAACACCGTATAGTCCACCGCTCGAAGCCGTCATGGTCCCGCAACCCAAGCAAATCGCCGACGCGATCCGCCAACTCGTCGCCGAATAGTCATTGTCCGGCCGTAAGCTGATGGCTGAAAGCTGATGGCTGTTATCCCACTTTCTGAAATCTCAAATTCGATCCGCCGCGGCGGATGAAAAACAACCATGCCCCATCCAATCCAAATCCCGCGCCTCGGCTGGTCCATGGAACAAGGCACGTTCGTCGGCTGGCTAAAAAACAGCGGCGACGATGTCCAACCAGGCGAGTCGCTCTTCACGCTCGAAGGCGAAAAAGCGATCCAAGAAATCGAAGCCGTCGATGCGGGCACACTGCACTTCGATGCGACGAATCCCGCTGAAGGCGACATCGTCCCCGTCGGTGCCGTCATTGGTTATCTGCTCGCTGTTGGAGAAACGGCTCCGCCTATTCCGCGAGTAGATCGGTCGCCTACGTCCAATCGACCGGACGTAGGCGTCCGGACTACGGTCACTCGCGCCGCTCCGGCCGTTGCCGAATCTCGCGAGCGAAATGTCACGACCTTTGCCCCGCCCGCATCGCCCGCCGTGCGTCGGCTCGCGCGACAACTCGGCGTCGATCTTGCGCCGCTCACTTCGGCGGGCCGCATCTCGGAAGCCGACGTCTGCCGCCGCTACTTGCAAAGCCGAGGTGAATTCCTGCCGAGCGTCATCGAATCGAAACCGTTTACTCCCTCTGCACCTGCGATCCGCTCGTCCGCCGTCCCTCGCCGCAGCCGGATTCTGCCGACGATTTCGCCGCGCGCCGCACGCTCGGCCGCACGGCTCGGAGTCGATTGGACACAGCTTCCCGGCACCGGCTCGACCGGCCGCATCCGCGAACGAGACATCCTCGCCGCTGCGAACAACACCATCGCGTTGCCTCTCAACACATCGACCGCGACACACACCATTCCGATCACTCCGCTGCGACGCACGATCGCCAATCGAATGGTGGCCAGCTTGCAACAAACCGCGCCGGTCACGCTCACCACGGAAATCGACGTGAGTGCGATTGTCGAGTTCCGTGAGCAACTCAAACGCTCCGGACAAACGCTGATCCCGTCGATCACCGATGGCTTCGTCAAACTTGTCGCTCTGGCTCTCCAGGAGCACCCCACGCTCAACGCACGCTGGCGAGACGACGCCCTCGAACTCTTCAACGAAATCCACATCGGCATCGCCGTTGATACCAACGAAGGGCTGCTGGTTCCGGTCGTGCGAGACGCACATCGCCATTCCGTCTTCGAGATTGCTCGTCAGTCGCGTGAGTTGATTGAGAGAGCCCGCGCTCGGCGACTCACCATTCAAGACCTGCAAGGGGGCACGTTCACGATCACGAATCTCGGCTCGCTCGAAATCGACGCTTTCACGCCGATCATCAACTTTCCTGAGACCGCCATTCTCGGACTCGGCCGCATTCACGTTCAAGCAGCCACTTCAACAGCCGACTCTGCACGCCTTCGACACCAGATGACGTTGAGCCTGACGTTCGACCATCGCGTGCTCGACGGAGCACCCGCCGCACGTTTTTTACAAACGCTGGCACGACTCGCCGCGACCGATTTGCAGTCACTCTTTGAGCCGACAACCCATCGTTGACGCATTTTCGGCCCCCGCTAGAATCCGCCCGCCCATCGGGATGTAGCTCAGCTTGGCTAGAGCGCTACGTTCGGGACGTAGAGGTCGCAGGTTCAAATCCTGTCATCCCGACCTTGGAAGCCTTGCTCGCAAACTCTGTGAGCAAGGCTTTTTTGCTTGGTATTGTGGGGTTTTCAGCATTCGCCTTCCGCGTCGTTCGACGATCAGCGTTTCCTGATGTGACGACAGCAAACGACTCCGAATGGCCAGAAACGTCGGCGGCAGGTGTCACCGTTGGTGTCACGGATGGTTTGGCCGTTGACGCCCTCAGATCGTCCGTCCCGGTCGCTTTCGCGACTTCGCGTTGTGAATGCGGAGCATCAGTGAGCGGCAACGATGGCAGAGAATCCAATGCGCCTTGCACGTCCAGCAACTTCGGATCGGTGTAGGTCATCATCGTCAAGTGGATGTCGGAGTGACGCATCGCCGCTTGAGCCGTGCGCGGAGCAACCCCGCCCTTGCTCAACAGAGTCCCGAACGAATGCCGCAGTGCGTGAACGTCGATCGTGCGCCCTCGTTCGTCACGCTTCGGGATGCCAGCCGTGGCCAAGTCGCGGTCGAGGATGCGAACCAAGGCTTTCGGCACTCTGAACAGCGGCGTATCGAGCGGCAGAGCGTCGCCCGTGTCGCGTTGGAACGTCAGAGCGATTCGCTCGCCAGAAACATCGCTTGCCCCCTGTCGTTCGCTTTGGAGCGTTGCCAGCCATTTTCGCAGGTCATCGGCCAAGTCGGCGCGGAGCGGAATCTCGGCCCGTTGACGATTCTTCGTTTGGTCGGAGTTCATCACGATGACCGGCATCGGCCCGTTGTGTTCCAAGTGCCCGACCGTGACCGCTGCCAACTCCCCTTTGCGCAGTCCGGTCAGAACGAGCGTCTTGAAGATCAACGCCCGCTCCCGGCCGAGCCGGTCGAGTTTCACAACATGTTGCGGGCTTTTCTTGAGTCGCTCACGGCCTCGCTCAACTGCCGCGTTCAAGTCGGCCAGCGCCAAAGGCGCATAGGTCCATTCTTTGCGGTTCGATTTCTTGGCCGATTCGGTCTGTGATTCGCCGTCTTTTTTCTTCACGGGGATCGGTAGCCGGCCGAATTCGGCGAGCGGACGCCAACGAGCCACACGCAACAACGTGATCAACTCCGCTTCGGTCATCGACCGCCGCTTGCGTCGCGGGTTCGCGCTTGCGTCCAGCTTCTCAACTCCCTTGAACGGGTTCACCAACAGCCGTTTGTGGCGGATACACCAGTTCGCGAAGATGACCGCCTCTTGGCGAAACTCGTTGATGTTCGCAGGCGACATACCATCCGCCAGCCGATCCCGCATCCAACGGTCGAGAGATTCCGCTCGCAAGTCGGACAGCAGTTTGATTCCGCACTCGTTGGCCAGCCGCGTCAATCGAGCGAGCGAGTTATTCCGTCCCATCACGGATACGCCATTCGGTGCCCGCTTTGTGCGACGATTCAGGAACGCCTCGACATGCTCCAGAAACGGCACGTCTTGCTGATTGGAAACATTGTCTTGCTCCGGCGTCATCACCCGCGCCTTCACCAATTCGGCCCGCTTTTCCAATTCGCCGAGCAACGCCCGCGCCGCCGATTCGTCTCGGCAACCGGTCGCGACCGTTTGAACGTGTCCCGCGCCGTCGCGGTACTTCGCCGTGTAGGTGGGCGTTTCGACGGCGAGGCGTTCCTGCCCCGCATACTTCCCTTCCGTCGGAACAATGACAGCAGCCGTCCGGGTCTTCCCCTTCGCTGTCTTCCAACGAGCGAACCGCTCGCCCTTGCGGACAAAGAACTCGGCCCCGACCGGCAGCGGTTTCGTCGCAGTTCGTTTGAAGACGGTTCCCATCGTCATTTCCCTTTCCGTTCGACCAGTTCCAAGCCAAAGAACTCTGCCAGCTTGTCGGCGGCATCCAGGCGGAGCGTTGTTTCGCCTCGGACGAACTTCATCAACGACTGCCGCAAGACGCCCGTTTGCTGTTCCAGCGTGAGGAATGGCAGGTCGCTTTCCTCAATTTTTCGTCTCAGCACCTCGGTCATCGTCAGTCGTTTGGCCATGATGTAACGGAAATTACACAATCGCGGAGTTGCCGTCAACGCGACAGCAACCGGTGAGCGGACCAATCCGAGAATGCGACCGTGAGCCATGACGGAACTTCGCGACGATGAAAAAAGTACGTGAGAAAAAAAGTTTGGTGAGAATTCACGCAAGAAAAAAATTGTGACTCAGTTTTTCACGGCTCCCGCCGTTGTCGGTTCTGCCGCCAGCATCCAGCCGCCGCGTTCGCCAACCCGGCAAATCAAGTGGCGGGATTCCAACCGGGCGAGAATCTTTTGCGTGCCGCGTCCTGTCAGTCCCATCCGGTGAGCAATGTCGCTGGTCGAAACGGTCGGCCGGTCGGGAACGGCTATCGGAACCAGAGTCTTAATAGATCTATAAGACTCTGGTTCCGATAAGCCGGTGATAATGGCCAGTGCCGTGGTCTCGGACTCCGAGAATTCGATGTCCGTGTTGTTGACCACGGGAGAGCCGCATTCCTCAGTTGAGGCGATGGCCACGTCGCAACCGGTTTCGAGCAGCGTTCGGCCGCGTCCCGCCGCTTGCACGATCGCAGCTCGGACAAGACTTCGATGAGCACGCTCCCAAGCCGGATGACCGTAGCCCAAGCCGGTGACGATCACTTCCTCACCGGTCTCGGTTTGGCCTCGCCAATGGATTTCCCCCCAGCGTCCGTCTTCAGCGGCGGACGTAAAGTCACCGAACTGAATCAGCCGGCGTTGCACAACGTCGCTAGGAACGCGGGGAGTACCGCCGACGATGACCAGGTCGCAGCGGTCATGCCAAACGTTTGACGCCCGATCGGCACCGCTTCCGAAGTACGTCGATTTGACGATTCGTCCCGCGAAAGGCTCGACCAGTTTTTTGAGGGCAGCCACCAACGGACGATGTGTGATGATGCCCACGCGGCGAGCATCGGGAAACTCGGTGAGCACCCCGCGCACCACGGACAGAAACCGTGTGGGTGAGGCAAGGCGGGTCAAGTCGATCGTGTATTGCACGACTCGCTTCGCGTGGGCGAGATGACCGACCGGCGTGACGTCTTTGACCGGCCGCCCCAATAACGCTTCCAGGTCATCGCGGTTCGCGGTCGCATCCGAGAACAGCACGACCGCGTTTTCGCTCGGAAGGTTCTTCCAGAATCCGTGGAGCATTCGACGTTTCGTTGTGCCGGCTTTTGGCTCACTCAGATTTTGGCTTGTGGTGTTCATCGACGATGACTCCCAAAGAAAAAAGTTCGCCCGTGATTGCGGCCAACAACAGCCGCCACGGGCTTTCGGAGAATTCGGCTTTCGCTTCCAACAAGACTTGGAGCAACAGCCATTCGATGCCGTTGGCCTTCGCAATCGGAGCGAGCATTGTCGCGGGTTGCGTTCGCTCCGCGATTTGCAGTTGCACCAAGAGGGAATCAATCAGATCCGCCAGCCGGCGAACGAACTGGTTGAGATTGCTTCGCCTCTCCGCGAGGCGTTCGTCTGGGATCAGTACGCCGTCTTCGTCTCGACTCGCCGTCTGTCCCAACCAGTCGAGCCACTTCGGATCGGTGAGCATTCGGTTGACGATCACTTTCGCGAGTTGCAGGTCCACTTCCGAGATGACGGCATCGGGACAGACGGTATTCGCGCCGTCTTCGTGAACCGAGATGAATTCGCCACGTCCTTCAGCGAGTTTGTCAAAGCCGGTGAAGACTGCTCGTTGGTGTGTCGCGACGGCGACGGCGGCAGACTTCACGGCAGCCAACTCAGCGAGATAGCCGAGTTGCTGACACTCGGCCCTTTGCTCGCATGAGCGGCAGACGGCAGCCACCGCGGACAAACCGAGACGCTCCGCATCGTCGGCGAGTTTGTTCCGACAGTTGACGTATTCGCCCTCGGTCGAACGAGCCGGATACTTCATGGCGTTGATGCCGGCAGTGAGCATGTCGTCCACAATTTCCTCACCGTTCTCATGAGTCGGTGTCACGATCAACGCTCTTCCCACTCGCCGAACTGTTTCGATGTCTGCCGTCGATTTCCCCGAACCGGTTGGTGAGCGGTCGAGGTACATCCCCGGATGTCCAATCACGTCCCGCCGATTTCGCACGATGTCCCCACGCCACTCATTCAACGAGCGTTCCGGCCCCGTGGGACGTTCACCCTCTTTGATCGTTGGCGGTTGATTGAACGTGAGCGACAGTCGGCGGACAAAATCATGTCCGCGTTCGCTCATGGTCACTCGATTCGTTCGTCAGTCGGTTGTGAGTTCAACCACGCCCGCGCGTCTTTCGCGTTCTCTGGTGGAAACGCCCAAGCGATTTGACGGCCCAGCCGAACGGCTAACTTTGATGCCGTCGTCACCGCGCCGTACTTCCCCGGCCAACATGCCGAGCAACCATCGCATGTCGGCTTGTGCCACGTCTTTTGTGATAACGACAGAGCCTCGAAAGATTTTCGATCATGCTCGCCGACCACGACGATGATTCGATCCGTTGGCACGGCGCGAAGTAACTCGGCCAGTAATTCGACTCCACCCGTGTTATTTGGTCGTCCGACAACAGACAGCCCTTCTGTCAGTAACGCGGCGGTGTCCGACCCACCTTCGACAAGAAACACGAACTCCGGTTCGATCACCGACTTCAACCAAGTATTGGGGTCGAACGTCAGGCCCGCTTGCCCGCCCTGTTCGCGACGTTTCTGACCGTTGAGCAGCCGGCGATTGATGCCGATGATTTGTCCGGTTGCGTCCCGTTCGGGAAACGACCAGCCGCGAGTCACACCGAGCCAGCCCACGCCAAGTCGTCGCAAGGCATCGGCATCGACTCCCAGCCTTGTGGCCAATTCCTGCCGAGCGGCTTCCGCTCCCGCGCACTCCGACGCCAGTTTGGCGATGCGGCCCCAATCTTTCGTTGGCGACTTCGGCTCTCGGTTTGTCGATCCCTTCGGCCAACTTGCTGGGGCCATCGGCGGATCGTCACGTCGTCGCGGCCATGTCGGCGAATCGTCTCGCTCGCGCAGAACGTGAAAGAACTGTCCGCCGGCATTCTGTCGGATCGAACCCTCCGCGATGCGACCACACCAAACCGCTGCACCATCGCGAGACACCGAGCAGTTGTCGGCCCCTTCGCAGACGGGACAACGCCGGTCACGCGAAACACGAATCCAGTTTTCTTTCGCCATGATCGTTGCTCCCGAAGATGGAATGACGCCCGTTGAAAATTTGCGAGTCATTCACTTCGTTCGTCCGACTTGGCGAATCGGTTTGCAGCCGTTGGTTTCCCATTCATCCAGAGTTGAGATTTTCCAGCGCACGAGCCGGCCGAGTCGCGTGGGCTGTGGTGCCGCGCCGCGATCGACCAAACGCAGCCAGTGTCTTTTGCTAATGCCGAGTCGGCTCGCGCAGGCGTCGGCATCGACGTGAGTAGCAGTCGCGACAGCCCGCGACTCCGGCCCGCCGTTTCGCTCTGCGGCAGCGTTTAGAACTGCTGAGTTCATTTCACTTCGTCCGTTTCGGGTTCATGGCCCGGTCGTCAGCAACGCTGCGTACAACCGTTGGCCGTTTCAGACCCCGAATCGGACAAACAGACAAATTGAGAAACGCCGCGATTTGTCGGACAAAACTTGTTGCCAGAATTCTCAAAATGTCCGTTTGAGCAAAACAGACAGCATCCATTCACGTTCGCGGACGTCGGCTCGATCGGCGCGCACGGTTGCCGGAAGTGTTGTAGCGGCGAATCCCCGCCCGTCTCAGATAGGCTCCGAACGTGTCAGCATTGTCGGGAAGTCTCTCCAAGAACTCGCTCTGCATTTCGGGATGTTGCTGTATCGCGACGAACAACTTCGGAATGGTCATCGCGTCCGCCCCCGGAATCTGCGACATCGCCCAATCGTAAACTCCACGAACAGCCTCAAGCGTGGAAGTCATTCGGCCTTCGTTGCTCGCATTTCTGGCGTGCTCGGTCGCTTCCGCCTTCGGAGCCGGCATTCGGCTCTCACTTGCTGGGAACTCGTTCCCGTCAGCTTCCAAAGATGCGACATGTTTCAGGTGCAGCAAAGCCGTTCGCAACTCGTCGTGAATTGCCGGCAGCCGCTCGTGCATGTTGGCGAGGAGCCTCCGATCATCAGCATCCGTGAACTTGGCATTCGGCGGAAGGGAGCGGACGAATCGGCAAAGATGCCAACCTTCTTCGATAAGGTTCAACAACCCAGCTCCAAACTGAGTTCCCGTCTGGCCCGGCGGTGGGACTGTTCCGCGATCGACAAGCTCCTTGACGCGACTCCTCGAACGAAACAAGTGCTCGTGACAATCTACTAACTCGTTCATCGAATTCAGCCACGTGGAATGAACAAGGTCCAAATCTCGTAAGAACTGTCCCAACGCCTCGATGAGTGGTGAGCTTTCGGACAACCGAAGTCGGTGCAGGTCGGCGGTTTCGCCGTTCGGAGACTGGTCCGCCACAATTTCGCCTTTCTTACTTCGGGTCGGCCAGAGCCGCGCGGAGTGAAAGGCGACTAACTCTCCGCGCTGGCTCAAGCCATTTCTGCCGTCGCGGTTTGCAACCCTCGAACGGCTACCCGATGCAAAACAGATTACAGCAACCGGCCGGCACGAGGCGAGCAGTGCCTTTCATTTTGGGATTCAGCGGTCGCAAGCTTTCTCGCCACTCGCGCGGCAACCTACTCCTCTTTTCCCGGATGTTCGTCTTTCGGCTTGTTGCCCATCGCAATTGAACGCCATTCGTCCTCCAACGATGCCAGCTTCGTCGTAAAGACCTTTTGAACTCGTTCAATCGGTTCTGCATTCATCTTTTGCGGCCTTGCAAGTTCGTGTCCGATTCCTCTTTGGTCGTCAAGTTCCGCGACCAGCGACCCGCGTTTGGCCTGCCCGTAGAACTCATCACGACGAAGTTCGGCGTCCGGGCCGAAGAACGTGTCGTGGAGCGGGTGTTTCGAGAATCGTTTGCCTTCTTTGGCTTGGTCGTAGTGCGAGACAGGCCAGACTTTCGCTTGGTCGCGGTCGATCAACAGTTCTTCGGTCAGATAGAGTAGGATTTGAGTGTGCAGTTCGGGCGGGACGTAATAGCCTTCGACACGTTCAAGTTTCGCGGCGTCTTTTGATTTGGCGACGGCAAACGACCCCGGCGTCCAGAGCATTGTCGGCTTGATGAGCGGGTTGCGATCCGTTGGGAAAATGATGTGTTCGACTTCGAGATGAAACTGATATGGGGGACGAATTCCGCCGTCGATCTGTGCGGAATCCGATGGCTGCTGACGGAACTCGAAGTCGTACATCTCCACATCGCGACCGGACCAAATGCCGATGGATGATCTTTGGCCGCGCGAGTTCCGTTGCTTGGCCAGCAATTGAGCTTCGTCATAGATGGCGGCTCCGAAACCTTCCATCGGGGACTGCGCTCTGTTTGTGCCGTCTTCGTTATGCGCGGATTCTCGGCAGCGCAAGAGCACTGGCGGGCGTCCAGCCGCAAGGTCGGAGTGTGAGTCCCACACCATAACGAGCAACTTCTCAGCGGCGGAGTGGATGAGCTTGCCCTCTTTTTCTTCAAGGGCCTGCAAGTAGATGCCTTGGTTTTCAAGGTTGGACCAGTCGCCTGCGGTCGCGGCAGTCCCGGTTTTGCGCACGGCAAGAATGACCCTGATTTCGTCCAGTGGGGACGGTTCTGCTCGGTGGCAGCCTTTGTCAGTCCATTGTTCAAACGCCAATTTATTGTTCGGCGTCGCAGTGAAACACGCTGGTTTTACGAAAGCCGCCAACAAATGGCGGTTGACCTGGCTGGCGATCGACGAGTCGCTACCGGTGAGATGTTCCGGCGCGTAGTCGAGTTCAAACCGGAGCGAGGCTTCGACGTTGTGTGGTCGGCCCAAGCCGAGTGCTCGGCCGGACCAGTTGTGTGAGCCGATGTAGATGACCGATTTGTTTTCGCGGGGCAGTCGCAGATAGACGAGCTTGGAATGGAACAGAGCGATGCCATCCGGCTCGTCGGTCTTTGTGACCAACGGGTCCATGAAGTATTTGAGCCGGACGTCGGTATCCCCGATTTCGCACTGCAACTTGAGCAGCGGTTCGTAGCCGCAAGCACACGAGAGAGAACTCAGTCCGAACGAATCCTCGTGCCGCAGTGTTCGGACGAGAGCCGCTCGGTCGATGGCTCGCAATCCATCCTGTGAAATGTAGGCGACAAGAAAACGGCACAAGTCAGCTCGCTGCAAGTCTTGATTCAGTCGGTCGAGGTAGCCGGTCGAAATCAGTTGCTCGCTGAAGAATTGCATTGGCTCATCCTCGTTGGGCGACGTTCTACGAGTAGAACGCCTTGAGTTGATACATCTTCTTGCAGTACGGCACGAACAGTTGAAGCAGGATGTAGGCTTGCTCGCGGTCGATCAGGTGGCCCGACGGATGCCCAGACTGGTTTCGGAAGTTGCGGATGATCGACATGATGCCGGCGAAGTGCGTGTCGAGGTCTTCCTTGATGTCGGATGGAAGACTCTTGAGTTGCTGGTCGAGGATGTTTTTGAACTTGTTGAGCTTTTGCAGGATCGTCCGTTCCTTGCTCACCGCCGCGAACTTTGCTGATTCGGTGGCGTTCTTTTCAATCGTCTCGATCAGCAGAAGAAACGTGTGCTCGGCGGCTACGCCAAGCATCACGGACGACGAAAGCAAGCAGCCCGCCTTGAACGCTTGCATGGCTTCTTGAACGTAGAGCAGCGTCACGTTGTCGAGATTCGGGACAGCTTCCGTCAGCAGTTTTGTGTAACTCGAAACGTCGTGAAAGAAGTAGGCTTGGTGTCCATCAAGTATCCGACGACCGAAGGATGAAACTCGGAAGAATGGAAACTGACGGTTCGAGTCGTTGCAGCCAAGCGTGATGATTCCTTGGCGAAACAAGTCCCAAAACACCTCAAGAAACAACTCGGCGTCAGGCCCGGAAAGACGACCCTCCCCGGAAGACGCGAAGCTCATCGTTTGAGGGGTTCCGTCACGGCGCTGAAATGTTTCGGCAACGCCGATTAGTAGGTGTGGGGCAGGTGACAGCACCTTTAGGTCAGTGAAACGTTTCGTGATTGGCAAGTGACACGACCTTTAGGTCGGGTTGTTGGTTATTCGGTGAATCGTTTTTGAGGGAACTTGTAGTCGACGGTTTTGAGCAGGGGTTGGTCGTCGTGTTG
>CAMDDX010000089.1 GCA_945893075.1 Planctomyces sp. SH-PL62
CTGCCTTCGATCCATGAGCCAGATTCCTTTCTGACTGAAGCGTTTTCAGTTGGTCCTGTTAGGAATCTGGCTTTTCTATTCTCTCCTTCGTTTCTGAAACCCCAGCTTTCTTCGACGCCAAATCGTTCACGGCGTTGCCCGTTGGGGCTCGCATTTGATTGTCGTGCCGTCACCCAGGGCTGCGCCTTGGGCTATCGAGTCTTGCCCCGTTGGGGCAAAGACACGAAACAAAATTCACTCGTTTTCGGCCTGGAACAAACCCATCAACACAGGCCATTCATCGCTCCTGCTTCGCCCCATCGCTCGCGACGATTTCTTGCCGCACCGCTTCCCGACTACATTGCCCGCCGAGTGTTCACCGCATTGACCAACTTGGGAGCGCACCAGATGTCTGAACTTTCCTTGCCCCTCGGATTTCAAACGACCGGCGTCGCCTGCGGAGTGCGTGGCGATACTGGCCGGCTCGACTTGGCGCTCTTCGTCTCGGATCGCCCGGCCACGACAGCGGGAGTCTTCACCACCAACCTCGTCTGCGGAGCACCCGTCAAAGTGAGCCGCGAACGAGTCCCCCGCGCGACCGGTCGAGCCATCGTCATCAACGCCGGAAACGCCAACGCATGCACGGGAGAACGAGGCATTACCGATGCTCGGCGCATGACCGAGGTCGTCGCGAAATCGCTCAACTGCGCAGCGGGCGATGTGCTGGTCTGCTCGACCGGCGTGATCGGTCGCTTCCTGCCGATGGACAAGCTCGAGGCCGGCATTCCACAGGCGGTCGCGTCGCTGGCAACCAGTCCCGCCGCGTTTGCGCTCGCCGCGCAAGCGATCATGACGACCGACACCGTCCCGAAGCAGGTGACGCGATCAGCCGAACTGCGCGGCTCGCGAGGCTCCGCCACCGTTCGCATCAGCGGCGCTTGCAAAGGTGCGGCGATGATCGCTCCGAACATGGCCACCATGCTGTGCGCGATCATGACCGATGCCGAACTGACTCCCGCCGATGCCGACTCGGCGCTGCGAGCCTCTGTCAATCAGAGCTTCAACTGCATCAGCGTCGAAGGCCACACCAGCACCAGCGACTCGGTGATCCTGCTGGCCAACGGAGCCGCCGGCACCGGCCCGCTAGATGCCGAGAGTCAGCAACGATTTCAAACACTGCTCAATGAAGTCTGCTCCGAATTGGCCACCTTGATCATCCGCGACGCGGAAGGGGCGACGCACTTCATCACGATTGACGTGATCGGTTCACGCTCGCGCGAAGAAGCCTTCCGCATCGCGAAAGCCATCGCCGACGCCCCGCTTGTCAAAACCGCGATCCACGGGGCCGATCCGAACTGGGGGCGCATCATCTCGGCCGCTGGCTACTGCGGAGTCCCACTCCGCGAGGAAGACATGTCGCTGACCATCAACGGTCTCGGTGTGTATCGGGACGGCGCTCCCCTGCCCTTCGACCCCAAGCAAGCCAGCGACCTCATCCGTCACCAGCGCGACACGGACATCGTGCTGACTCTGAAACACGGCGACGCGCGCGTCCGTTATTGGACCAGCGACCTGACCGCCGAATACGTGCGGTTGAATTCCGACTACACGACGTGACGATCGAGTCCCTGATCAATGCTTGTCTCTTGGATTGCGTCTCCGATTCTCGCATTCGCTGTCTCCCTTCATTCGCTGTCGATCTCTCAATCCATGCAACGAGGCGACAGCGAATTTAGAGAGACAGCGAATGGGAAGCCTGCGTGACCGCAGGGTTGTGTAGAGACCAAAGACGAAAGGTCGATGGAGGCGACGGTCGAATCCATCTCTGCCATCGACCGAGTTTCGCTCGATCCATCACTTCACGGCGAACGTCGCGTTGACGGTGACTTTGAACTTCAGCAGGCCGGGCGTGGCCCCGATCGCTTCTCCCGAGTGATCGCGGCCGGTCATTTGCTGACGCATCGCGGCTCCGAAAGAGGTTTGATAGAGCAGGCGATAATCGGTGCTGTCTTCCACTTCGATGCCGCCGCCTCCCTGCAAGCTGCGCAGCGTGCCGAGTTCCAACTCGGCAGCCTTCGCCAGTTGAGCCGCTTCTTGCTTCGCCGCGCGAAACGCTTCGGCCAGCGCTTTCTCCCGCTCGGCCGACGTGATCTTCGCGACGAACACGAACACCGGCTCTCCCGGCTTCGGACCTTCACGTCCGCCGTAGTTCATCGCCATCTCTTCCGTCTCTTCCGCGAGTTCCGCTTCTTCGGGCGTCGGTTCTTCGGCGTCTTTCATGCCGCCGAGATCCGCGGCTTTGATGGCGTCTTGCAGCTTCTTGGAGACCAACAACAGTTCCGCCGTGTCCGCCGCTTTCAGCGACCACTCGGCCGTGAGCTTGAGCATCACCTTCACTGGTTTGACGGAGACGTCTTTCTCGGCCGGACGTTTGCCACCGCGGCGTTGAGCCATGCGCTGCCGCAGCATGATTTCCATTTGCTTCTGTTGATCATCCTGCGCTGCATCCAACTCAACATCGCCGAACTTCACCGATTCCTTCGCGGCTCCCAGCGTCTCCAATTGTTTCTCCACCTTCGTGCGCCGCGCCTTGAGCTTCGTAATCGCCTCCGGCAAGTCTTTGCCTTTCGCCAGCAGGTTCACTTGCAGGCGCATGACTTCGGGTTTCCGTTCCAACACAACCTCACCCATCCCGTGGATGCCTTCTTCCGAAGTCAATTGCGCAGGACTGTTCGCCGACGGAACAACCACCACCGAGAGTGACACCAGCAGGAAAAGTAACTTTTTCATGGGGGATTCCTTTTTTGACCTTGGAGTGCGGTGGCTCGACACCGCCCTCGATTCAATTGGAATAGCGACTCTCAAAGTCCCCTAACCTGTCGCCGCAGAACTCGACTCAGAGACAACCGTGTTCGTGGCGGTCAACGTCTTTATTCCAAACGGATAGAGGGCTGCGTCGAGCCGCAGCACTCCAGGGTGTTACCGCAGTTGGTCCATGCCAACTTCGTCTCGAATCTTCTTTCGCAGCTTCAAGATCTCCGGCCCGTGCATCGAGCGGATGGTCCAATACAAACTGCGAACCTCATAGGCTCGTTCGCCGGTCATGGCACGATAGATCTCTTCAATCAGAGGTACGTATCGCGGCTCGTCGCCGGCGGCAATCGCTTCGATCACGAGCTTCTCCCACTGCTCGCCGTGATGCGATTGCCGAGCCTTTCGCCACCGTGCGATCAGTCGGTCCATCCCTTCCGGCTCACCCAACATCGCCAGCAGATACGCGGCCTGAGCGACCGCCTCGTCATCGCTGCTGGTCAGGAACGGCCGCAGATGCTCGGCCGTGAGTTCCTTGGGCAGTTCGTCTTTCTTTTCTTCCCCTCCGAAGTACACATGACCGCCGCGCCGCATCAGTTCAAACTCGCCGTTGGCGAGCGACTGCACTCCCGACTCACCCAGCGTCAGATACGCCAATGCCGGCCGGCGCAGCGGCGAGTCGGGATTCGTGAGCGCCGACACCGCCGCCTGCTTCGCTTCTTTGGGTGGACCACTCAGCAACACGATGCAAAACGCATCCGCTCGCGCGGTCGGAGCAGCCTGCTCGTCAGCGGCCACCGACTTAGAGATCTCACTGGCGGCCGACTCGTCGATGAGCAACAGCAAAGCCAGTGCGACTCGTTGTTGCCACAGCGACTTCGACGTCGCGAATGGTTTCAGGGACTCTGAACTCAACCCAATCGGCTTCAGCGGCTCGTCCGAACCAAAAAGGGAATTCAGCTCCATGCCATGATTGTGCAACAGGTTGTTGAATACCGCATGCGAGAACTCCGCATTGACCTGCTCTCCCGCGAGCACTTCCCACAGCAGAGAACTGGCGCGAGTGTCGCGGAGGACGACCAACTCTTCGCACAGCGCGGCGAGCGGATGCGGGTCAGCAGCCAGCGGGCGCAATTGAGCGAAGAACTCGACACGCTGTTTCCACGGCAACCAACGCAACGATTTGGCGACCGCCGGCACCAGATGCCGTTGCTCGGTCGCGATGCGCTGGAGTTCCGGCAACGCTTTCTCGTCGTCACCCAACGCGATCAGCGCCGCCCCACCCGCCAATCGCTCTTCCGCCGAGTCTGACGCCAGCAACTTGTGCAGCGGTTCGGTTGCGAGCTTCATCCACTTCGGCTGCCCCATGCCAGCTCGGTAAGTCGTCAACCAAGCTTCCAGAGGATGGTTCGCTTCCAAGTCATCGCTGTTCTCGGTCGCGTTCTTTTCGTCCGGCTTCTTCGCCACAACGTCGCCGAGCAACTTGGCGGCTTTTTCGATCAATGATGTGGGCGCGGGGACCACACGGTCCGAAGCACCAGCATCTTCGTGAGGGGTCGGTCGCTGCCGCTCGCAAAACTGCAACAATTGTTCGGCGGCCGCGATGCGGACCGGCTGACTGGCATCGGACAGCGCGGGAATGACATCGCTTTCGCCGTCCAACTCGGAGATGGTCCCCAACGCCGCGAGCGCCGCCGCTCGCAGAGCAGCATCGTTGTGCTTCAGCCACGCTCTCAACAACGGCGTGGCCTTCACGCGAATTTTCTCTCCCGCCGTCAACGATTCGGCGACCGACTTCGCCAATTCGGGATGTTGCTCCGCCGTCTTCGCTAACGGCTGAGCCGCGATCGCAAGATCCGCATCCTTAAGCGCGTTGACTGCACGACTCACCACGAAGCCGTCCGCATCGGAGAGCACTTCCAGGATCGCTGCATAGGCATCCGCACGCAGCGATTCGTCCGCATCATTTTTTCCGCCGGACCGGTGATGACTTTGTTCCGAAACGCTTTCTCCGACGGCATCCACCGCTTCAGCCCGGACCTGCCAACTCGCATGAGCAAACAGCGTCAGTAGGCACACGACCGCCTCTTTCCCTTTGATCTCGCGCAGCAAGCGAACGGCATGTACCACCAAGTCCGGGTCTTTTTCTTGAGCGATGTATGCCGCGATCTGCGGAACCACCTTTGCCGAGGGCTTCTCAGCCATCTGCTTGAGCACCGCCGCGCGGACGTTGGGTTCGGGATCGGCCAGCAATCGCGCGAGCTCCGCATTGGCCCGCACTCCGCCGACGCCTTGAAGGGCCTTCAAACTCAACTCGCGGACGAGCGGATCGGGATGACCGAGTAACTCAATCAGCAACGATTCCTCGCCGCTGGTCACCACCTTCGGCAACTCGCTGGCCGCATCGCGCCGAGTCTGAGCATCCGTCGCCGCGAGCTTGCTCAATCCGCTGGGCCACTTGAGCGCCAGCGCGTCGGACGCGACCAGACGGTATCGCAACCAATCCAACCGCTCGCGCGTCTTGTCTGTCTCGGCCTTCTGCCGTTGCTCACGCACTTCCGGCAACAAAGCGTTGCCGTGCCGAGCCAATCGCGCGCCGATCGCTTCCACCTCGGTCGCATCCGCCGTGAGCAACTTGGCGATATCGGACCGCGCTTCGATCAATTGCTCCGGCGTCAGCGGCTCGACCGCCGGCTGAGCGGGCAACCCGGCCGATGGGTCGAGCTTGTCGGCCCACTCTTCCAAATCGTTGAGCCGCGCCGCCGTCAGAGTCCGCGGTTGCCACGGATCGAAGTCCTGCATCGGAGCTTGCCAGCCGCTCAAAATTTCCAACGCCGACAACCGCATCGCCAGATTGCCGCGCGTGAACGCTTTCGCCACCGCCGTTCCCGCCAGTCCCTGACTGCTCGACAACCGCCGCATCACCGCTTCGCGCACGTTGGCATCGCGATGCCCCAACAACCGCACCAGTCGCGGCAGTGTCTCCGCCGTCAGCTCCGCGACCTCTGTCACCTCGTCCGCCAAATCGGCTTCGGCCGGATTGTCTCGGCCGCGCAGCCAGTCGATCAGCTTCTCCGCCGGCAGAAACCCGTCGTGAGACTTCATCGTCCGGCCGCTGGCATTGAGCACTCGCAGTGCAGGGATCGGCCCGATGTTCAACCGCCGCACTTCATCCGCATGGTCGTCGGCATCCAGTTCGACCAACACCCAATTCGCCAACTCCTTCTGCACGTCTGGTTGCACGATTTCCTTGTCGAGCTTGCGGCACCAACCACACCACTCGGCACCGACTCGCACCACGATCGACGTCTTGCGCTGCCGCGCTTCGTCGATGGCCGGAGCAAGGCTGTGATGCCACGACAGCAATTTCTTTTCGGCGGGCTTGTTTGATTCTTCGTCGGCACGGAGAGTCGGAAGAAATAAGGATTGCAGAATAAGGATTGACGAAGGAAGAAGGACTGCAACGACAGCCGCAGCCCAGTCCGGCCTTTGCCGTTCTTCATTCCTTATTCGGCAATCCTTATTTCCGAAACTCGTGCATCGTTGTTTCGACATGTCACTTGCCCTCCACCGCGCTTGCCGCTTCGCCATGAGCGATCTGTTCCCAGAACTTGTCATACGCGAACTGCGGACTGTTCTCATGATCGTGACATTGAACACACCGCTCGCGCGCGTCGTAGATCGTCTTCGTTGCCGGCTTCAGAACGTGAGCGACCGACGGGCCGTGACAGCTTTCACAGCCAACATCGACGCGCGATGAAACACTCTTGGCCAATGACGCGAAGCCCCCCGGCAATCCGTATCCAGTCGAATGGCAATGCTGGCAATACGGATCAACGTGCGATCCCTTCTCGACCAGCGTCTTCCAAGCGTGTCCGTGCCGGCTGCCACTCCACGACTGGCAATCGTTCGCGTGACAGTTGCGGCAAGCGTCCGTTCCCGCGACGCGGAAAACATCCTTCGGCAAATCAGCCGGCAATGACGGAGAGAAGCTGGTTTGATCGGCGGCAAAATCCGTGCGAGCCAACTCGTCGCGAAAATGTTTGAGGTTGGCGACCTGTCTCGCATCATCCACAAAGGTGTCGTTGAGCTCGACGATCTTCCCGTTCCAAGCGGCACCGCGCGTAGTCTGCTCCAGATGCACCAGGAACTTCCCTTTGTTCGTGGTCGCCGCCCAAGTCGTCGGACCAGTGCGGCGCGGAGCGATGCTCTGCTGAGTCGGACCACCGACGACCAGATCGGCTTCGGGCACGCGAGCCACGAAACTTTCCAATTCGTCCTCCGGCAGATACGCCAGCACCAACAGCAGGTCGTACCGACCTTTCAACGTCGGGATCAGTCGCAACACGGCTTCAGCAGGATCATCAACGCGCAGTCCGCCGCGAGCAAACTTCGGCGACAGCACGCCCAGCACCGCGAAGCGTCTCGTTCCCACCGTCACCAAGCGATGCGCCGCCGCGATCTCTTGCCCCTGTTCGTCGCGAACATTGCTGCTCAAGAGCAGAGCCTTCGTCGTCTCGGCCAGGCTGCGCAGCGATTCCGCACCGAGTTCCGCTTCCGCCGCGCCGATGTTGTGCGCGGCGGTCTGCATTTCGACTTCGCCGCGCAGCACCGCTGCAAACTTCGCGCGGTCATAGGCTGACGTCCCACCCGGCGCGCCGCCGGCATCCGCCAGCAACACGTCCGAGCCGCCACGAATGCCTTGCACATAGGTCGCTCGACGCAGCAACCCGCCCGCTTGCTTCGATGAACAACCGCAGGGAACGATCCAACCGGCGGTGTCGCAACTGACGATAACTGCGAGCGGCCGAACGGAGTTCGTGGATGCCGCTCGATCGTTGTTGCGGCACGCAACGGCAGTGAAGACCAACCCGCACATCAGGATCGGCCAGTGCCTCGGTGAGCGATCTGTTTGCCGTGTGACGACCATTCCGTTGCGCTCGCTCCTGGAGTGCGGTGGCTCGACACCGCCCTCCATTCAATTGGAATAGCGACCCTCGATATTCCAAAAACCGCCGCCACGAACGTCGCCTGACTGACGACCGCTGACTCCGATTCTCAAGTCTTCATTCCAAATTGAATGGAGGGCTGCGTCGAGCCGCAGCACTCCAGGGTCTAATACGTCAGCGCGTACGCCAGAATGTTGACGTTCACGTCCAGGCAATTCGTGATCTCGTTGCCGCCGCAGCAACAGCAGCCTTGGCTGTGCTCCGTATCGTTCAGACCGTCCTGCGAGTAGATCACTCCCAACCGTCCGTTAATCGACACACCTTCCATTGGCTTGGGTTTGCCGTGCTTGGCTTTCAGCTCGGCGATGTCGTAGACGGTATGGAAGACTGCGTGATCCAGACCCAGCGCCGTGAGCTTGTTATCCGGGAAGATCTTCGCCATCTCGCGACGAAACGAACGATCCCACTCCGTCGATGAGCATCCGGCCGAGGCCAACAGCATTCCGCCACGCTCCACGAATCGCCGCAGATTGTCGCGCTCTTTGTCCGGCAGAATGAAATCACCCTCTCCCGTCATGATCACCAGCGGAAAGGCGAACAACTCATCCGAGGCCAACTTCACCGCGTGAAACCGCCGGCTGGTCGAGATGACCGATTCCTTTTCGGCCTTCACGAGAAAGTGATCCGAGAAGCATTTGCTGCTCTTTGTTCCGGCATAGACGAGATTCGCGACCTGCACGATGCCCTGCGGTTCGCCGCCGGGTTGCTGCGGCTCGGGGACGTTGACGATGGTCGGCTTCGTGCCCGGCGCACTGGGCCGAACAGGGCGCGGTTCACCGAAGATCGCGGTCGCCAGCAGAATCGTCAGCAGGCCGGAAATCGTTCCGATGCGATGTGTCGTGGTCATGGCAAATTCCTTGAATGTTCCCGACCCTGATTGATTCCCAATGTCAAAGTTGGTTTTGTCGTGCTCTGTTCTCTCGCCGGCTTCGCCCGCAATCCAATCATGAAGAAGGTAAAAAATGTTGGGTAAAAGATGACACAAAGGAGATCACCCGAAGGTCGTGGATTCGCTGCCCCATTTCACTTCAGACTTTGTTCCATTTTTTACCGATCATCTTTTACCTACCTCCGCCGGGCTATGTGACACAACTCCAGCCGAAAAGAGTTGCCTACTTGCCGGTCTCATCAGCAATGCGTTGAAAGTATTGTTCGACTCGACTGCGGTAGCGCGCGGGAACCGCGGTCTCGCCGGCTCCGGAGGCTTTCAAGAGTCCGTGTGGATCGAGACGACTGGAGGTGACTCGATCGGCGTCGGTGCGATAGCTGCCGCCGACCGACAGAGATTGTTTGCCGCCGCCGCTCTTCGATTGAGTCGGGTTGCCGCGCGTTGGCAGGTTGCCGTACAGGCCAATGTTGCTCAGCGAACTGCGCCGAGCACTGAAGCCACCGCCGGCTCCGAGCGCGCCGTTTTGTCCCGGCTTCCCACCGCCCGGCTTAAACCCGGCATCAGCGAGCATCTGACTGAGCGTGTCGCCGAGACAGCCTTCACCCGGTTTGAACTTCAAACTGTTGCAAGCTCCTTCGCTTTGCTCGCCCATGCCCTGACAGCGCGACAAAAACTTTTCCAGGATGTCGGCCGCGTGTTTGGCTTCGCCGTGTCCCCGCTTGCCGGAGAATTCTGCCAAGCCCGATTCCGCATCGGACATCGCTTGATTCGCGCCGCTGCCGCGCACCGCCTCGACGAACTCGCGAGCCGATTCCGCCAGCTCTTTCAATTTCGGATCATCGTCCGGCAGTCGCGAAGCGTGCTCTTCGATGTCGCTGAGCAACGACTCCAATTCTTCGCGGTTCTTACGCTGTTCCTCTTCGAGTTCGCGCATCCGAGCCTTCGTTGCCGGATCTTCCGGGTTGTCGCGATCCTTCAGCGAAGCGAGCCGTTCGGCCAAGTCCCGCTGGCTGTGATACAGCTCGACGAATCGGCTTTGATCTTCCAACAACGGATAAATCTGCGCCAGTTGATCCAGCGGATCGTTGACTCCCTCTTTGAATTCTTTGCGTTCTTGAGCCAGCTTCTTCTGCACTTCGTCCAACTTCTTCGCCGCCTTCCCCGCCGAGGGTTTTCCGTTGGGTGAAGACGCGGCTTGTTTGGTTTCTTCAGCCGCCTGCTCCATCTGCTCGGCGAGCTTTTCCAATTCCTTGTTCAGAGCCTTGTCGATGTCATACGGCAGCGTGTGCTTAGCGGACTCGCGGACCGCCTCGGCCTCTTCGGCGATCCGTTCGGCCAGTTTTTCGAGCGATTGTTTTTCCTCATCGCTGAGCGCCCCGTCGGCGTCGCGCTTTTCGAGTTGCTTCTTCAACTGCTCGATCTCTTCCTGCAACGCTTCGAGCCGGCGTTGAGCTTGCTGATACTTCGACAGCAGCACATCGACTCCCTCGCGCGTCCGCACCATCTGCTGCAAGTCTTCGTCCGAGACAATCTGAATGACCGCGACCGGACTCTCCGAACCTTTCGCTCCGGCCGGATCGTTGTCCTCGACGCGAGCAAACAATTTGATGACGTCACCCGGCCGCAGCCCATACGCCGAGAGTGGCAGCGGCGTCTGTTCCTCATGCCGCCGTGATGGCGGATCGGTCGTCGGCAGCGACATCGGCATCGGTCGCGAGTCGTTCAAGCTGCGGAACAGTTGCAGCTTGGTGATGCCGTAATCGTCCTCGGCCGCGATGACGACCGGCAGCGTGATCGACGGCGTAGCCAGCGATTGCGGAGCCGGTTCCAGCAACCGCACGAACGGGACTTGATCCTTCAGCACGTTGATCGTGCCAGTGAACGAGTCGCGCGAATCCTGCCCCGCGACGTCAGTCACCTTCAACTGAAACGTCCCCGGCCGAGTGATCGTCCACGAGCCGAGGACTTCGTGGCTTGAGGCAGATTCAACGTCTGCATCGGACGTAGCCACGTTCGCCAGAACGTGGGTCGACTCGTCATTCGCCCGCACTTTGGCAAGTGCGGCTACGGCGTTGACCGGTTCCAACCGCACGGTCTCGTGCTGTTCGCCGTTGGCGATTACCAGAGCGCCACTCGACAACGGCCGGTTGCTGCGCGCTCGCACTTCGACTGTCGCACCAGCCAGTGCAGACAATCCCCCCTGCGGCAGCGGACCTTCGTAGGGAGCATCGCGCGTGTACGCGGGAGGCGTGACTCGGAAGCGCACCTCTTCCAATTGCGGGACGGTGATGACGTTGAGCCGAAAGCGATGACTGCGCGTCGTGCGTGCTCGCACAAAGTATTGCCCCGGAGTCGTGACCGCCGCGACCGAGGCTCGCCAACGGCCCGGTGAATCGGGAAACATCGGCAACGCTTCCTCATGCACCTTCGTTTTGGAGTCGCCGGTCCGCAGCACCAATTCCAATTCATCGACCGGCGGACCGGACGTCGTCACGAAGACATCCAGCCCATCGCCATAGCGGACCTTCGCATCACCCGGCTCGACGCGCAGCTCCGTTTGCGAGAACGGCGGATGATCTCCAAACGGATCAGCGAAGCGCAGCCACTCAGTCCCCGCCAATCGCGGCGCGAACATCGCGATCAAAACCAAACCGAGGCTCAGCGCCGCGAAACTGGTCGCCGCACGTCGCACCGGCTGAGTCGGAGCCACCAAGGCCAGCGGAATCTGAGCGGCTCGTCGCGCGGCTTTCACAACCGCCAACTCCGCCAAAGCGTGCGTCAGCCCGACCATTCTCGTCGTTGAGCTGCTTGCCGTTTGCAACTCGAAGCCTGAAACAATCTCGCCACCCGTTTCACCGGTTTCATCGAGCCGTCTCGCCAAGACGGAGTCTTGTGCTCGACGAATGGCTCGCGCAACAAAGCTGGCAAGCAAGGTCAGTCCAGCGATCACTGCGCCAAGCACCGCGATCAATCGCGCAGCCGCCGACAGATCCCAAACCAGATCGAGCCACATGCTCGCCAGCAACAAACCGATCGCGGCACTGCATCCCCACGTGGCTCCGGATGCGCCGCCGATCGCGAGCACTCGGTGCTTCAACGCCTCAAACGTGTCGTCGAATGAATTCGGGGTCATGTCGATTGATCCTTTGATGGGGAACCCCAGACCGGCGGGTGGCATTGTCCAAGCAGTTGTGTTGATTTCCAAGCGGCAATTTGAAATCTAAAGGTCGGGGTCGGGTGTTCGGTTTTTCGGAATTGGCGGGAGCAAAGCGTGATTCGTTGATCAGACTTGATTCCCGCCAATTCCGAAAAACCGAACACCCGACCCCTCACGCGTCATCACACCAACCCCGCGCTGCGACGCAAACTCCAGCCAATCGTCCACACGAAAAACGTCCCCGCCAGCACCCACCAACGATCCCAAGCCGTCGTCCGGCGAATGCGTTCGGGACGGCCACGTTCCAGATGCGCGGTGAACGTCTCCGCGATCTCGCCCGGTGAGTCCCCTTTGAGTTCCAATCCTCCCGTGCTGGTGGCAATACGAGACATCAAGTCCGGTCGAGCTTTCAAATCGAGTTGCTCTTCCAGAAGTCGGCGCACATCGAACACCGCGCGCGAGCCAGATTTCTCGGCCGGCTGTCCGGAGATCTGAGCCTGATAACGTCCCTCGGCCAGTTCACCGAACAACACTCGAAAGACTCCCGGTCCTTCGCCGGCCGCGATCGGAATCACCGTGCGCACCCCGTCGATGCCGTCGCCCGTCAGTTCGATATTCGGAATCTGTCCCTGCGCCGCTTCACGTCGCACGAGCAGCGTTGCGGTCGCGGCTTCATTGCTGCCGAACGTCACCTGATCGGTGCGCAGCGCCATGTCTTGGCCGGGGAGCAATCCCGCACCGGAGACCAGCCACCGCATCAAGCTTTGCCAGAGTGTGCCATAGGTCGTGTCGTGATCGGAGTACGCCGGCGGCAAGAACGCCCAGCGCCACATTCCCGCACCTTCGACGACGACCACTCGACCGCCGCCATACGGCTGATAGGTCACGACCGGCGCTTCCTCACCCGCGCCGCCCGCGATCGTTGCAAGCACCGTCGCCAACGGCTTCGGGTGTTCGGCCGCTGACGATGTCGCCAGTGCCGGCAACTGCGGCAACACGTCGTTCGACGCGCCTGTGCTGTGCGATTCAAACCAACGCAGGTCGCGACCTCGATCCGTCAGCGTCATCCGAAAGCGCGCCTCGCGCGACGTCTTCCACTGCACCGGCAACAAGCGTTCGAGCCGTTCATTCACCTGCGCCATCGGCTGCCCGCGATAACAGACGAGCGCCCCGCTATCGCCGGCCACCCAGTTCCGCAGGTTGTCGAGAGCCGCTTCGCTGAGGAACGATTCCGAATCGCGCCCCAGCACCAACACTTGAAACGTGCCGAGCGACTTCGCATCCGCGAGCACCTCCGCGCCGTTATGCAAAACACGCCACGCTTCCGTGACCGGCAACGCTTCAGGCGAGCGGGGCGGCGTCAGCCCCCCGGTGGTTTCCGCTTTCTTGTTCGCAGTCGCCGATTCAACCGGGGGGCTGACGCCGCCCCGCTCGCCTGAGGCGACTTTGACGCGCTTCATCGTCCGTTCCAGGTAGCGGTTCTCGGCCATGCGGACCACGCTGACCAGTTCGATCGACGGATCAGACGCCAGCGTGCGCGCGAGAAACTTCGAGTCCCAATACGGCTTTCCTTCGACGAGCAGCACGCGGATCGGTTCATCCACGACGCGGAGTAGGAACGTGCCATAGTTATTGACCTGCGTCACTTCTCCTTCAAATGGTTCGACGCGAGCCTCATAGCGATACAGCCCGCGCGTCTCTTGCTGCACTTGAAACCGCACCTCGGCTTCCGAGTCTCCCGCCACGAACACCGGCTGCCGGCTGACTTCTTTGCCGTCGTGCTCCAACACAACCGTCACTGCTTCGGGCGCTCGACCGCGTCGCCGCACGAGCGCGGTTACCGGGACCGTCTGGCCGACGAACGCCAATTGCTGCGGAGCGTGCAGGCGCAGCGCGAGATCATGAATCTCGGCATCGCTGCCGAACGTCTTCGTGAAGATCGGTGCATCGACTGCTCGCGCGAGTGCCACCGCAGCCAACACCTGCGGTGTCCCACCCCCCGCGTTGTGATTGCCGTCGCTGAGCAACAACACCGCCTGTCCCGCCGGCCGGTTGGGCTCGATGCTGGAAGCGATCCCGTTCGCCATGTCGGTGACCAAACCGGCCGGAGTCTTCTTCTCCAACTCCTCCACGCTCGTTGGCAACACGCTCTTGGAGAACGTCGACGTGTGAATCTCAAACCGGTCCGAGAGCTTCGCCGCACACGCCTTCGCAATCTCCGCCGCCGCTTGATAGCGCGAGCGACCATCCGGCATATCCGCCGATGCCATGCTGGCCGAATCATCGACGAGAATCGCCAACCTCGGCTTCCCCTGCGGCGGCGGAATCCGTTCGTTCCAAGTCGGGTTGAGCAAAATCCCCAACAGCAACGCCACGCTGGTCGCCATCAGGACGAGGATCATCGCCCAACGAACTCGCGTGATTCCCCACGGCCGCCGCCACGCATACCAACCCAACAACCCGATCGCAGCCACGGCCAATGTCAGCCAGAGGGCGAAGGAGATCAGCGGTTCGACGGTGAGAGTCATTGTTTGTGTTCGGAGGAAATAAGGATTGCCGAGTAAGGATTGAAGAAGGAAGAAGGTAAGTCGGGACGACCTGTCCGTCCCTCTGACTTCTTCAATCCTTACTCTGCAATCCTTATTTCCGGGACAGCTACTCACATCTCATCGGGCGTGAAATCCCGCTGGGCCACATGCCGAATCGCCAACACAACCACGGACTCTTGCCGGACGACAAACAATGCTCGATGTGTTTTGCGTTTGCCGACGCCATACAGCAATTGACGCAACGGGAACGGAAACAAGGGACTTTCATGAGCCAACGGAAACCGATCGGGGTCTTGGGTCAGTTCTTCGAGCGCGTCAATCCAGCCGTTGAACCAGTCGGCGGCGATGTGCGGAACATTTTGCTGATACCAGACATACCCGGCATCGAGTTGTTCAAAAGCGCGATCCGTGAGCACCAGCGTGTGTGTCATGGCTTCACGGGAATCTGATATTTCGACCGAAGTTCCGCGAACGCCACTGAGACTTCGCGCACTCGCCCATTCGCTTCGTCTTCCAATCCCCGATCAATGTCGGCCAGCGTCTGTTCCCGCTCGGACAAGCTTCGGAGAGCTTCGAGCAATACGTCATCGCGACTTTCGTATCGACCTGTCGCGAGTTGCTCGTCGACAAGCTCGTCGATTCGGGTGGACTTGGATTCCGTCACCATGCTTTGTCTCCTGATTGGTCGTGCGAACTTTATCGTTGCCGCACGCGCACCACAAAATCAACTCTTAAACAGTCTCAATCCCAGAACCTCCATGAGCGCACAACTCAGACACGCGACCGCCAGCCAAGACCACAGGTCGTCGCGCGGTTCATCGTCTCGCAGGGCGGAACGATATTTCACATCACGGCCGCCGGAGAGGCGGTCGGTCATCACGTCGGCCGCGAGTGTCGCCAAATCTGCCTCGTCCGACGGGATCGCCGACGCCAGTGCGAACACGGTTTGAGACGCTCGTTTCACTTCGTACACGCCGGGAGGTCCGGCCTCGGCCGCTTGCCACATGACTCCGACGTTCTCTTCGTGCAATTCGCCGAGTGATCCGGATTCGAGCGTGTTCATCGCCGGTGGAATGATCCGCAACCCGGCCACCGGACTCGCCGCGCTCGGCAGATAGACCGCCAACGGTTCGCCGCTGGCAACCGCTTCTTGAGAGCGATCGCGGCCGAGCAGATGCCCGGTCAACTCGCCGATCATTGGCACGAACGCTGGCGACGACGGCAGGTTTGACGAATTCAATTCCGCATTCAGCACGGCGAGCGTTCCTGCTCCGCACGCGGTGACGACCAAGCACGCCGATTGATCGTTGTACGTCGCCAGCACATCGTCGAGCAGCGAGCCTTCCACTCGGCGGCTGCTCAATCCGCCGCTGAAGCGCACGGGCGAGAACATCGCCGACGCTTCTTCGCCGAAGACCGTGAACGGCACTTGCCGCTGCCGCACGTTCGCAAGGAACAAATTCTTGCGCACCTGCCCGGCCGGAGGTGGCGCGAACTCGACCGGCATTTGCAGACTTGTCCCCGCTGCGTTCGCCAGCAGTTTCAAGTTCGTCGCGTCGATTGGTTCGGCCGCGACATACAACACACCACGTCCGCGTCGCAACAGCGCAGCCAGCAGTTGCAGCGTCTCTTCCGACAGCTTGCCGGGATGATCGAGCAACAACAAATCGGCCTCGGTGATCGACTCGCGAGTCGCCCGCGACGGATCGACGCGCACGATCTTCTCGGCCGCGCGACCTTCTTTTGCCGCGACTGGCGAGATGGCTCGTTCCAAGAAATAGCTCGACGACGGCCGCGTCTCAGCCAACTGCCGTGTCAGCAACAAGTACGTCGGCTGCGGATGCACCTGCAACACGACTGGCCGCGAGTTGTCGCTGCTCAATCCATCTTCAACACCAGCCAACCGCGCTTCGCCGACGTGCCAGCCTTCCGTCGGCAGCGTCGCTTCGGTGACGAGCGTCGAACGTCCTCCCGCCGAGCATTGTCCCGTTGCGCGAAACAACGACTCGCCGATCACCACTTCCACCGTGACTGGCCGAGGTGTCGGCGAGTAATTGCCGACTTCAATCTCCAATCGAAACGTCCGGCCCCGTTCGACTCGCCCTTGCGAACCAACGCGCATGATCGCGAGGTTCGCCGGAGTTTCCGTCGGCGCGACCGATTCCAGTTGAATCACCGTCTCGGTTGGCAAGACCGAGAAGTCGGCCGCCGCCCAATTGCTGCGTTGAAAGTCGCTGATCACGATCAGTTCGCGCCGCACCTTGTCGCCGCCGGCATTCGCCAGCATCTCGGCCGCCGCGTTGAGCGACGCTTGCACCTGCAAACGCTGCGGCAGTGGTTTCGCTTTCGCGACTTCATCGACCAGCGTCGAAAAGTTTGTCGAAGGCCGATCGAAGATCGGCTGCGGTGACGCCGCCGCCAGAATCAAGTTGGCCTGCGTGTTCGCCGAGTAACCGACCTGCTTGGCCGCGATCGGCCGAGCCCGCTCGAACGTCTGAAACCCTTGCGACGTCGCGGCCAGGCTCTGACTGACATCGAGCAGCACGACCTTCACCGTTTGCGACTGAGCATCGCCGATCGCCGCCGGTGCGCGACTGCCGATCAACGGCCTCGCGATGACGGCGGCGAAGAGCGCGATCGCGGCGACTCGCAGCAACAGGATCAACAGATCGCGCAGCCGATTCCTCGCTCGACGTTGCTTCACGACTTCCCGCACGAATCGCACCGTCGAGAGCGGAATGCGTGTGGGCCTGGGCTTCGTCAGCCAATGCACGATGAACGGCACACTCAGTGCCGCCGCGCCCGCCGGTATCGCCCAGAAGTGCAGGAAGGACATGAAAGAGAACCTTAGATCGGGGTCGGGTGTTCGGTTTTTCGGAATTGGCGGGGTTAAAGTTTCATTTGAAATCCACGCTTCCTTCCCGCCAATTCCGAAAAACCGAACACCCGACCCCTCGTTCAAGCTCACCCCGCGCGTTCCACCAAAAACCCGCTCAACGTCTGTAAGTAATGCGTTGCCGTTGAAACCCGGCGATAGTCGCAGCCAGTCGCCAGCGCCATCGAACGGACCGCCGTGCAATGCGCCTCGAAACGTTCTTCGTAAGCTTTGCTGATCTCGGCCGGTGAGCAATTCACTTCGCCGTCTTCTTCGAGTCCCTCGAAGCGAAACGCTGTGCCCGCCGGCAACGATTCCTCGAAAGGATGTACCAAGTGCAGCGCGATCACTTCCCAGTAGCGAGCACGGAACAACCGCACGGCGGCGAACGTGTCTTCGAGATCGTCACAGAGGAAATCGCTAATCACCAGCAGCACGCCGCGCCGCGTCAGCCGCTCGAAGAGTTGCCGCAGCGACGTCCCCAAGTTCGTCGAGGGCCACGTGCGCATCCGTTCGATCTCCGCGTTGACGCGAGCCACATGTTGCGGCGTGCTCGCCGGCGGCAGGAACTTGTGCAGCCGCTCGGCCGCGATCGCCAAGCCGACTTGGTCTTGCCCGCTCGTGATTAAGTGTGTCAGCGCGGTCGCGAAGTATTGAGCGTATTCGAGCTTCGATCCGACTCCATCGACGCCATGTGCCTCACCGCCGAAGCGCATCGAACCGCTCGCGTCGAGCAGCATCGTGCAGGTCAGATTGGTCTCATCCTGATACAGCCGCAAATACGTGCGGCCGGTTCGAGCGAGCACCTTCCAATCGAGCCGTCGCAGATCATCGCCGGGCGTGTACTCGCGAAAGTCCACGAACTCGCCGGAGCCGCCCAACTGCCGAGACTGATGCCGCCCGCTGTACGCGCCGTCGATCCGCCGCTTCGTCGTGAACCGCAAGCGCTGCAACGTCGCGAGCGCTCGCAGATCGAGGAATTTGCTGGTGGTGCGGGTCAGCATGTTGGTGCCTTAGTCCGGGGTCGGGTGTTCGGTTTTTCGGAATTGGCCGGGCCACGCTTTGCCCGCCGGCAAAGTCTTCTTCCGGCCAATTCCGAAAAACCGAACACCCGACCCCTCGTTCCTCGATCAAGTCGTCGTCTCTTTCAACAACCGCTCGATGATCGCATCGCTGGTGACCGCATCGCCGATCGCGCGGTGATTGATCAAGATGCGATGCCGCAGCACCGGCAGCGCGACTTTCTTGACGTCATCAAAGGTCGGTGCGGTGCGGCCCATCAGCAGTGCGTGCGCCTTCGCGGCCAGCACCAAGTTTTGCGAGCCGCGCGGGCCGGCTCCCCACGAGACATAGCTTTTCGCGAACGGATTGACGCGCTGGTCCTCCGGCCGGCTGGCTCCGCAGAGCCGCACGGCATACGCCGCAACGTTCTTCGGCACCGGCACCGACAACACCAAATCGCGCAGTTCGAGAAACGTCTTGCGGTCAAACACCGACGTCGGCAGCGGCAGCGCGCCGCCGGTCGTCTTCATCACGATCTCTTCCTCATGGTCGGGAGTCGGATACTTGATCCGAATCTCCATCATGAACCGGTCGAGCTGCGCTTCGGGGAGCGGGTACGTCCCCTCCTGTTCGATCGGATTCTGTGTCGCCACGACGATGAACGGCTCCTCAAGCTGATACGTCTGGCCGCCGACGGTGACATGTCGTTCGGCCATCGCTTCCAAAAGAGCGGACTGCGTCTTCGGAGCAGCGCGGTTGATTTCGTCGGCCAGCACCAAGTTCGCGAAGATCGGGCCGCGCCGAAACACCATGCCGGGCGCACCGTTCGAGTCCTCGCGCGACAGCAATTCGTACCCCGTGATGTCCGACGGCATCAGGTCCGGCGTGAACTGAATCCGCGCGAACTTCCAATCGAACGCGGACGCCAGCGCCTTGACCATCAACGTCTTCGCCAGACCCGGCACGCCCATCAGCAGCGCGTGCGATCCGGTCAGAGCACAGGTCAGCAGCAAGTCGAGCGTCTGTTCCTGCCCGACGATCACGCGATGCAGGCATTCGCGGAGGGTCGTCACACGTTGCGAAAACTCTTCGACTTGCTCGCGAGCCATTTCTAGAGTGCTGGTCATCGTTAGTTTCCCATCGCAAGGAAATCGCCCACGGACAAAACCGGGGCCGAGATGCGGGCAGCACTCTAAAGACGCTCTGCGCGGAAGGCCAATCAGGGGTCGGGTGTTCGGTTTTTCGAAATTGGCGGGGCAAAGCGTGGATTGCAAACGAGACTTCTTCCCGCCAATTCCGAAAAACCGAACACCCGACCCCGGACGCTCTAGCCCGCCAACCGCTCGGATTTACCGGCGAATTGACTGAGCCGCAGATTCGCGCAGCCCGCGTTCGTGAACAAGCTGGTCAGATGCGGGTGGCAGGTGAAGAACAGCACTTGATGGCCACGCTGTGCGAACTCAACCAATTCGCCGGCCGCGACCGCGGCCCGCGCGGGATCGAGCGTCAGCAGCACATCATCCAGCAACAGTGGCAGGTCAACACCACGTCGGCTGAAGTCGTCGATCAGCGCGAGCCGAATCGCCAACAACAACAGTTCGCGAGTGCTGCCGCTGAGTTGATCCAAACGCCACGTCGTACCCGCCGCATCATCGACGCGCAACGAGCGATGCCGCAGCGGCGTCCACAGCGTGCGGTACTTGCCAGACGTCAGCCGCGCGAAGTAACGCGAGGCCGCCGCCAAGATGCCCGGCTGACAAATGCGTTCGTAGCGTGTCCGAATGCCGTCGAGCGCTTGGCCGGTCCATTCGTCGGCCAGCCACTCTTCCGCGACGGCGGTGATTTGCGAGCGGACGATCTCGCGGTCCAGCAACCAATCGGAAGGCTCGTCATCTGCTTCGAGTTGTTCGATCTCCTGCCGCGCGCGACCCAGCTCTTCATGGAGCTGTTCGATCTCGTCGTCGATTTCCTGAGCCTCGTGGCGCAGATTGGTCAGCGTGGTGGCGTGCTGACTGGCATCAAACCGCATGAGATCATCTTCGACGATCGCCAATTCGGGATTGGTGCGTCCGACTTCGGCGAGTTCTTCTTTTGTCGCATCCATCTGATCGAGCAATTGCTCGTGGCGTTCGACGATGATCGCTCGGCGCGAGTAGTCGGTGCGGTCAGTCGCGCAGCCTTGTCGCAGCAATGCGGACCGCTGCAATCGCAAGTCGTCGATCTTCTCTGAGTACTCCGCCGCCTCGGCTCGGCGACGGCGTTCCTCACGGCGCAATCGCAAGCGTTCCTGCAACGTCGCCGTCAATTGCTGGAGATCCTGATCCCAAACCTGGAAGACCTCAGCCGTCGTTCGCTGTTCGAGATCGCGACGGTTCAGACGATGCAGAATTTCGACGATGCGGCTGCGCGTCGTCTGCACGGTTTCGAGATGCCGCTTAAAGTCTGCTTCCACAGTTTGAAACGCTTTGAGCAACTCATTCGCGGCTGCCAGTCGCTGCCACAGGTCAAACGTCTCGGAAACGCGGACGCTTTCCGGAAGCCCAAGCTGCGTGAGCGTCTCGCACCAGGCTTGCCGCGCGGTCGTCAACTCCTGAGCCGCCGCCTCGTGCCGGTCGCGCCGCGGAGCACGCTTCTGTTGATTGCTTGCGAACTCACGCTTCAACTCGATCAGGTGTTCGAGTTCCTCAACGGTGAGTTCGTCCTCTCGGTTCGGTTGAGAAAGCAGTCCGTTGGCGTTCAAACCAACGGACTGCTCGCCTGACCCAGAAGCGATTTGAGCGGGAAGATTGGAAATTTGAGTAATGAAATTTGAGATTTCCGATTCAGGGTTTGAGATTTCAAATTTGAGATTTGAGATTTGAGATTCAGCGCCGGTTAGCGTCTGCCACGTCTCACGCGCTTCGCGCAAGCGGGCTTCGTTCTCGCGGAGTTCATCGTTCATCGCGTCGAGGCTGTCGCGAACCTGTTGCTCGAAGTGCAACTTCAGCGACAACGCCAAACCGCCGCAGACGGTGCCGAGCAGCGCGTAGGCCGCGCCAGCAATCACGTTCGACGAGAAACCGGTCGCCAATCCCAACAGTGCGAGCACGATCCCGCCAACCGCGAAGAAGGCCAGCACTCCCAGAACCCACTTCGGCAGGATCAGTCGCGGCTCCAAGCGTTCGAGTTGCCGTGAGATGCTGACGCGGCGTTGTTCGAGTTCGATGATCCGCGAATGCAGATGCTCGATCTCCGGATCGTCGGTGCTGATCATCGACACGGCTCGCGCGATCGGAATCGCCAGCGGCGCGGCACGCCGCTGACGTGCTCGGCGCAACGCCCCTTCCAAGCTGAGCCCGTCCAACTTCTTGGCGGCGGCGTCCAGTTCGTCCGATTGCTGCTGGCAAAGCTGCGATAATTGAATCAGCCGCTGCTTCCATTTGTTGCGCTTCGAGACCGCGCGGCGGAACAACCGAGCCTTCTCGACCAAGCGGTAATGCGCCGCGACCGACGTGTCTAACGCTTCCAGTTTCGCGACCGTCCAGTTCGCGCCGAGCGATTGGACAGCCGCATCGAGGATTTCTTTCTTCGACTTAGCGGTCGCATGCACCGCTCGCGCCCGCTCTTCCACACGGCCGGTGTGTTCGCGCTGATCGAGCAACCCGCGCATCGCGGCCGAGCAACGCCGCAGTTCTCGCGGCACGGAAACCTTCTTCGCGTCGCGATGGAACTGCTTCGCCTCACCAATCAGTGCCTCGCGGCATTTCAGCGCGGTCTGCAAGTCTTGCTCGATGAGATCGAACCGCGCAATGCCCCCTTCTGGGAAGTCGTCGATCCGCGGGAGTCGCAGCAACTCGGCCTGCAAGTTTCGCAGCCGCTGCCACGGCAACCAGACGCGCTCGATGTGTGTGAAGCCGCGCAGCGATTCCTGAACTTGCGACCGTCGCGATTGCAGTTCCGTCAGCCGTTGCTCGTGATGCCGGCGCAGCCGGACGACTTCTCCGTACCGGTGCAGTCGTTGTTCTTGGGTCGCGATCTGGTCGCTGAGTTGTTCGTATCGGGTGAGCAACTGCGGCAGCGCGTTCTGCCTGGCGGTGTCCCACAAGCGAGCCGCATCGTCGGACATTTCGTCCCGCGCGCCGAGCAGCGTTTGTCCGAAAGGGCCGAGCGTTTCGCCATGAATCGCTCGCGCGACCTCATCGTCCGCCAGGTTCGCCAGTTCGTGCAGTTCGCGCAGTCCCAGCGAGAAGACTTGGTCGAACAGCTTTTCCGGCAAGTCGCCGAGAACCTCGCTCAGTGCGTCAGTCAGCGGCAGCGTCGTCGGGGTGTCTTCGTGAGTGCTTTCCGATTCGACGTCGTCTTCGATCTCCCAATCACAATGCTCAATCAAGCTGCTGCTATGCGTGGCGGGCGCGTTCACGGGGGCAAGCCAGCGCGACGACACCGATCCCTGACCTCCCTCGTGAGCAGCTCGGCGAATCTCCAACAAACGTCCGCGATGCCGAATGCGCAACGCGCCGATGCTCGGCCGTCGCCGCGACCACGGTTCGACGCCGTGCGCTTCCTCGGCGGCAAAGCCGAAGAGCACTCCGCGAATGAACCGCCGCAAGGCCGACTTGCCGGACTCGTTCGCGCCGGAGATGACCGTCAAGCCGTCATGCGCGATCGGCAACGACAGCTCGTTCCACGGACCAAATTGTTCGATTTCGAGACCAGTGATCTTCATCGAGTGCTCATCCTTGTGCGACTCGTGGCTTGTCCGCTTTTCGTAGCCGCACTCGCCAGAGTGCGGGTTGCCCGCGTTCTGGCGAACGCGGCTACCAGTCAACTGGCAAGTTATTACGTGTTTGCTCCACGAAACCATTTCCACCCGCGCCGGCGGGCCAGGCTGAATACGACCGACGCATCACAGCTTGGGTGGGCACCTTGAATGCGCGTGAAGAGTTCTCGTTCGACCGTGGAATTTCCGCCCAGATCGCTCCAGGCTGATGATCCGACGGTTTGAGCTTGATCGACTCGCCAAAAGTATTCGGCGGGGACGTCGAGTTGCTCCTCGTCCGACTCCACGCGTGCGACGGCCAATTCGGAGGCCACCAAGCGGAAGAGATGTTGGCGTGGAATCTCCAACGGCCAATGCACGTCATCGTCGAGCCACTCGATCAGTTCCGCCTGCATGGGCTCACGAAACAGCGCCTCGAACAACGGACCATGACCGCAAATCGTCCAACGCAGGAAGCAGGCTTGCGCGTGCAGAGTTTCCGAAATCGCAGACGGTTCTTGAGTCACCGCGTCAGCGGTGGAGTCGTCGCCATCCGCCGCATCACCGTACTCCGCGACCAACTGACCCTGCTCGACTGGTTTCGAGGTGACACCGCACAGGTCACGGCAGGCAGCTTGAGCACGGGACACCAACTGTTGAAACGTCGTTTCCGCATCGACCGGGAGCTCGAAGTTTTCCCAGCGCACCGGCGCGGTCGGCAGGAAGCGGCAACGGATCACGCCATCACTGTCGAGATCCACCAGCGAGCAGCCGTGCAACCCCGACTCGTTGGGAGACAATCCTTGCGTCCCGCCGGGAAAGTGCATCAGCCAGTCGGAACCTTTCGAAGTTGTGCGCTCACGGCCACCGACGACTGCCAAGTAATCGGCCTGCGGATCCGGGCCCGGCTGATCGACTTCGTCGCGCACGATGGCGATCGCGAAATGATTCGGCCGCAAATCGGCGGGGGAATGCACTCGGCGAATCTCACGTCGCGCGGGAGTCGCGGCTTCGTTGTCCGCCAGCGATTCACCGCCGTCGAGTTCGGTCGCGTCGCTCTGGTCAATCAGCGAACCGCTTTGCGGATGGGTTCGGTCAAAAGAATTCTCGGCATCGTCCGCTTCTTTTGCTCGGCGTTGTGTGCGGTCAGCGTGAGGCTCTTCGTCGTCCCAGGCAAACCACGATTGCCGCCAACTCAGCGCGCGGATCGAGGCGATCACCGAGCCATCACGCAACACGGCGACAGGATCGTCAGATTCCGGCCGAAAGACGGTGACGTTGCTGGGGAGTTCCGGGAACTCGTCCCACAGCGACGCAGGATCGTTCGCACCGGGAACCAGAAAGACTTGAATGCCGGCGTCAGCAAGTTGCTCGAAACCGCGTCGCAACTCGACGCGGGCTTTGATGCTGAAGTCGGACTGGTGCAGCGTGTCGCCCGTGAGCAGCAAGAAATCAATGTCGTGTTCGAGGCATGCCGCCACGAGGTTTCGCATCGCCTGTGTGGTCGCGCCGCGCGTCAGCCCGCGCAAATCCGCAGCGATCGTTCCGGTGTCGCTTAACGGATGCTCGACTGACAGACGCGCCGCATGAATGAACCGCAACGTCTCATACGGCATGGCAGACTCCCTTCCGCCGAAAACAAATAAGTGCGGCATCCCTGCCGCGTCCATGTCTGTGATTCGTGAGCCACACGCGATCGTGAATCAAATCGACCGGCAATTTCTGCGTGCTGGCTCCCCGAAGCGGGGCGGAATGTAGCGATCGGGATAGATCCGCAAAAGACCGTTTTCCGGGTGACTCCGCAAGGGTGTGCCCAGAGATTTTGGCGGTGTTAAGTTTTAGTGGTGTCGCAAGTTGACCAATAGAGTTGCCATTGATTGCTATCGCGGAGGTTGGTCAGGGCGGAGACGGATTCGGCGTTGCGGAGATTCCAGCGGGCACCGGAGCGTTTC
>CAMDDX010000090.1 GCA_945893075.1 Planctomyces sp. SH-PL62
GGGACGGCGTCGTTGCCGCACATTCTCATCCGGTACTACACGGTCAAGGACCAGGCGAGTGCTCGGAAGAGCACGATCGTGGGGATCGCCAGCATCGGGTTCTTTTACGTGCTGACGCTGTACATCGGCCTGGGAGCCATGACCAGCGGGGCCTTGGACGTGACCAACAGCAACATGGCCGCCCCGCTGTTGGCCAAGAGCTTCGGCGAGTGGCTGTTCGCGATCATCTCGGCCATCGCCTTCACCACCGTGCTGGGAACCGTCAGCGGCCTGATCATCGCCGCCAGCGGGGCCGTCGCTCACGACATCTGCGGCACTCTGCTGAAGATGCAAATGAACGACTACGAAAAAATTCGCATCGCCAAAATCGCGTCGGTGGTCGTCGGCCTGATCGCGATCGTGCTGGGCATCCTGTTCGAGAAAATGAACGTGAGCTATCTCGTCGGCTGGGCGTTCTCCGTCGCCGCGTCCGCCAACCTGCCGTCGCTGATCATGCTCATCTTCTGGAAGGGGACGACCAAGCAAGGCATCACGGCGGCGATCACCGTCGGCCTGATCTCGTCCTTGTCGTGGATCTTGCTGAGCGCCGACACGTTCAAAGACGTGTATGGCATTGATCCCGCGAAGGCACTTGTCCCGTTCAGCCAACCCGGCATCGTGACGATCCCGCTGGGCTTCGCGGTGCTGATCGGCGTCTCCCTGATTACGAAGAGGCGTGAGGTCGCGGCGTAGGATGGCCGCCCTCGGCCGTCCGTGTTTTGAAATCTCAAATTTGAAATCTCAAATCTCAAAGGACGGCCGAGGGCGGCCATCCTACTCGCGGTACTCGCTCTCGTCGGGCATGTCGTAGCGGAAGGCGAGTTGCGGATCAGTCGTCGCCAGGAACACGAATGGAACGTCGGCACTGCGTGTCGCATCGACAACCAAACCCTCCGCCAGCAATCCGTCGAGAGTTGCTGGCGAGAGCGATTCGCGCGGCCAGGCGCGGAGATAGCGTCGTCCCGCAGGCCATTCCAACGACCACAAGGTGCGATACTTTTCTTGGACATAGGGATGCAGTTGGTCCGCAAGATCGAGCGGCAAGTGAGCCGCCTTGATGAGTTGTTGAATGTCGATCAAGTCCTTGCCCCGTTGCTCGCTGCTCATCCCCGATGCCAACTTCAACTCGATCAGTGAGGTCAAGCGGATGTATTTTCGACCGTCGATCTCGTCGGCAACAGACGCTGGATCGGGGAACGCCACGGGCTTGGGTTTGCCATCTCCGGGATAGCCGCCAGAAACCAGGAACTCAACTTTCACACCGAGTTCCGTGTCGCGCAGATGCTTGCTTCCCGTGAACGGCGGCAAATAGCCGCGTCCTTCCAGCTTCTCGTGAATCGTCATCAGCCCTTCACGAGTCACGAGGATGTCCACGTCCTCGGTGAACCGCCGAAAGCCATGTTGAAAGAGGGCCATCCCGCCGACGATGGCGTAGGGAATGCCCAGTTCGTCCAAACGCTTGGCGATGCGACGCATGGCTTGCTGGACCGCACCTTTGTCTTCAAAGAACACACTGCCTTCGCTCAAGGCCCACCTCGAATTCTGGTTCAGGCGTTGTTCGTACGGAACGCATTCCGGGTTCTCGAGCGCAACAGTCGCGCTGTGTTGGACGGTCGCGAGCGACAGTGGAGTCAAAGCCGTGCTCATGGGCGGTTCCTGAAAAGTGAGCCACGCGAGAAGTTATACCTCGCGCAGCCACGAATGAGACAGGCGAGCGTAGGCACGAATGACCAATCAACCGGACGCTAGCGCGTTCCGGCTCAGTCCGAGGGAGGCGTCAGCGCATCGCTCTGATCGACGATCTCTTTGGTTCGCTCGTTCTTGACGTAGTGCTGCAAGACTTGGCCGCGATAGGTTCGCAGCGGACGAACGAGCCGGCGTTCGAGATGCCGCTGACGTGCTTGCCACTCCTCGTCCGGGACGACACCCTGAGCCGACAGCGCAGCGAGCGTCGCGAAAGACGTCTCGGCGGCGGCGATGCTGCGTTCGATGTCGTTGAGCGCGACGCGCGAGGACGTGGGACGGAACTCGCCGCGTGCGCTCCAACGAGCCAGCAACATCTGCAACAGCGCGTTGAGGTGATCGTACCGCTCGACGTCGTCGGGAATCGCGGCCGGCGTCGAGTTCACGAATTGCAGCGCATCGGCGACGTTGCGGATCGAACGGTCGGCCGGTGTCGAAAAGTAGATCGCGGCGAGCCGATGATGCAGCTCGGCAGCGGCGTCGCGGTCCGAGCAGCGCGGCGTCAACTCGACCAGCTCTTGATGCAGGAACGGGCTGACCAGCGGATCGAAGGGGGACTCGAACTGGCGCACTCGATCGAGGTCCGCTTCCGTCGGAGCCGCATTCTTCGCGAGTTCTCCGATCGTCCGGAAGTAACGCAATCGCCGGCGGTCATCCGCATGTAAATCGGAATTGGAGTCGCTATGGCCGGCTTGCTGAATCATCGCCCGCGGCGAGCTCGTCATGTGCTCTTTGACACTTTTGCGATACGCCCAGAACTCGTCCGAGTGCCGGCGGATGATCGCACGCGAAAGTTCCCATTCGCTCAACCGCGCGGCAACGTCGGCGTTGTTCGCCTCGTCGCCGCCCCAGGCCATCAAGAAGCGTTCGTGCGGAGCAAGCTCGGCCTGCACTTGTTGCAGCTTGTTCTCCCAGCGCAGGACTTCCGTCGGCAGCCGGAACGGCCACGTCGAACGCGAGGCGACATTCACAACACCTCCCGACTGAAGCACGAGTTCTTGCAGCGCCTCGTGACTCAGCATCGGCAGCCGCAGCGGAGTACTCCAGTCCCAGCCGACAGACGCCAACAACATCCGCACATGCGGACGCTGCCAGCGCTCAATGAATCCTTGGCGGGCAAATCCACGCTCGCTATTCGTGCCGAGGAACAGCAATTCGCCCGGAGCGATCTCGACCGTCGCGACTTCGCGAAACGCCACCGACATCGTCTTCGCCAGCCCACGCACCGATCGCGGGCCGAGATCAATGTGCTGATACCGAATCGCGAACACACCCTCGTCGTTCAAGCATCCCGCCGCCGCACGCAATGACTCGACCGTGAACCCGTTCGCCGCCTGCGGCAAGGACGGCTGATCCGCCGCAGCCACGATCACATCGAACCGTTCTGACATCGTCCGCACGGCCAGAGCTGGATCGCAAACGCGCGTCTCCAGCCGATCATCGCTCAGGGGCGAGATCTCATTGCTGCTCGACAACAGCGACCGGCTCAACGCCAGGACACCGCGATCCGCTTCAATGCAGACGATTCGCCGCAATGGAAACATCATCGCCATTGCGACCGGCTCACCCGTGCGCAGGCCGAGCAACAACAGGCTTTGCGGTCGTTCGTGAGTCACCAGCGGCAACACCGTCGGCATTACATCCGGCGCGAATCGCGGAGCCAGTTGAGCGTTCGCGGCAAACGTCCCTTTCGGGATTCCGTTCTCACGCACCAGGTATCGCGAGCCGGAAAACTTCCACGCGGTCAACGTGCCGCGATCTCCCTCGACGACCAGCGCCACGCGGCCTTCATCCAGCACCGGCAGTTGTTCCCACGGAGTCTCCGCTCGCGAGGCGACGAACACGCCGGTATCGAACAGCACCTTCGCCGCCAACTCCGGCCGATACCGCACCCAAGTCGGCGCGGTCAAAGTGAAGAGCGCCGTTGCTGCGACCGCGATACGACCGAGCGACTTGAGTGAGACGCCTCTGTGTTGGTTGACGTCATTGCGGCGATTGGAATTTGAAATTTGAAATTTGAAATTTGAAATCCGAATTCCACTCCAAACCGCGATGCCCAATAACACACTCGTCGCCATCAACGCGAAGCTCCACACACCAACGGCTGGCAACAGCCAACTGGCCACCATTGCGGAGATCAGCGCAAAGACGATGTGAACGACCGAGCCATTCCGTCCAATCAAGACTCCAGCGCTCACTCCGATCGGAACCAGCACGAGTCCCACCATCGCCAACCGCAGCGACTGCAACAGCCAGACCTGCGAGATCGTCGCGTTCTCCCACAACGCCAGGCGCACTCCGAGCGGAAACAACGCGAGGCACAGCCACGTCCAGCACGATAGTCCCAACCCGCAAGCCACGAGACCGCCGCGCCGATCTTCGCGAGCCAACCAGCGGCCCAGCGCAACACCAGCCACGAGCGTCCCCCATTCCACCGCCATCAGAGCGAAGGAATCAGGCACCAGTTGCCGAACCAATCGCTGGCCGATCACCCACAGAACGCCAACAGCCATCAGCGCCAGAGAACTCGCCCGAAGCGCTCGTGCTGCGGTTAGGATTTGGCCAATCACCAGAGAAGGAGTTTTCCGCAGCATCCGCGTCATCCGTGAAATCCGCGTTCTCTCAATACCGTTCACTCCCTGAACAGCACACGGATGACACGGAAGACGCGGATCGGCACTCGAGACGATTCCGTCTCCGGCGCGTTGGGCGAGTTTGCCGTCTCTAGCCCAAGCGATCATTGCCGCCAAGAACGAGACCAGCCCACTCGCGGCCGCGAACAGTCCGCAACCGTCTGGGCCGATGAACGTGGCCAGTCCAATGCCCCCGATTCCAATCGCGAGAGCCAACGAGACTCCAAAGACCGTTTGACGTCCGGAGGAACTCAGTCCCAGCGTGCAGAACATCGGCAAGCCCAATGTTGCCAAGGCCATGACTGTCAGCCCAACGCATTGAGCGGTCAGTGAATTGGAAAGGTCAACGCTCGTCGTACCGATCAGCTTCCAAGACAACTCAAACAGGCTGGGCAACACGACCGTCCCAGCCGACAGCACAAACAACCGAGCGGACTGTGACAGCAGGCCGTTTCGCCACCGAGTCGGCATCACGGCCTGGGCAATCAACGCCGCCAGCAACGTCGCGAGCAACGCGGTCTGAGCCGGCAGCGACGTCCCCGCGTTCAACCAGAATTGGCTGACTCCAGCGACCAGCGCGAATCCGCTGATACCGCCGAGGATCGCATTCCACCATCGCGAGTTCTGCATGGGCATCCTTGCCATGACTGAGTCTTCCGTAGTTCGGACGCCTACGTCCGGACACCCCGGACGTAGGCGTCCGGGCTACAAATGCAAAGCTTCATCGGGCTTGTACCGCATCGGCAAAATTTGCAGCAAGGCAAATCTTCGTGATCGGTTCGATGGGATCGTTGGCAGTCCGAAAGCCCGCCGCTACCCTCTCGCCCCGCACGGAAACCGCACGTTGCCGCTCGGTTTCGACGTCCATCCACAGCCCTCTTTTCGCAGCAAAGCAACTCATGGCCAGCAGTTTTTTCTCGAAGATTCCCGCCAAGATCCCGTTCGATCCCAAGGCCAAAAAGGGAGCCTTGGCATTCAAGCATTACCAGGCGGACAAGGTCGTCGAAGGCCGCACGATGCGCGACTGGTTGCGGTTCAGCGTCTGCTACTGGCACACGTTCCGAGGGACCGGCTCGGACCCGTTCGGCCCCGGCACGATGTCCCGTCCTTGGGACGACGGCAGCGACTCGGTTGAGAATGCTTTGAAGCGAGTCGATGTCGCGTTCGATTTCATCAGCCGGCTCGATGCGCCGTTCTATTGCTTCCACGACCGCGACGTCGCCCCGGAAGGCGCGACGTTGGCGGAGACCAACAAGATCCTGGATAAGGTCGCCGCGAAGCTGAAGGCGGCTCAAGCCAAGACCGGCATCAAGCTGCTGTGGGGCACGGCCAACCTGTTCTCGAATCCGCGCTTCATGCACGGAGCGTCCACGAGCTGCAACGCCGATGTCTTCGCGTACTCGGCCGCCCAAGTGAAGAAGGCGATCGAGATCACGCACATGCTCGGTGGCGAGAACTACGTCTTCTGGGGCGGCCGCGAAGGCTACATGAACCTGTTCAACACCGACATGAAACGGGAACTCGATCATCTCGCCAAGTTCATGCACATGGCGCACGAGCACGCGCAGAACATCGGCTTCAAAGGCCAGTTCCTCTTCGAGCCGAAGCCGAAGGAACCGACGAAGCATCAATACGACTATGACGCCGCCGCCTGTCTGAACTTCGTCCGAGCCAACGGTCTCGAAGGGATCGTGAAGCTGAACATCGAGACGAACCACGCGACGCTCGCCGGTCACACGATGATGCACGAACTGGAATACGCTTCGATCCAAGGAGCGCTCGGCAGCATCGACGCGAACACCGGCGACCTGCTGCTCGGCTGGGATACGGATCAGTTCCCAACCGACATCTATCTCACGACACAGTGCATGTTGGTCATCATGAAGCAAGGGGGCCTGACGCCCGGCGGCGTGAACTTCGACGCGAAGGTCCGCCGCGAATCGTTCGAGCCGCTCGATCTGTTTTACGCTCACGTGGGGGGCATGGATGCGTTCGCTCGCGGCCTGAAGATCGCCGCCGCCATCCGCAAAGAAGGCGTGCTGGCCGATATCGTCAAGCAGCGCTACCGCAGCTACGACAGTGGCATCGGCCAGAAGATCGAGCAAGGCAAAACGAATTTCGCCGAGTTGGAAAAGTACATGCTCGCCAAGGGCAACCCCGACCCGAACGAGAGCGGGCGGCAGGAAATGATCGAGAACATCATCAACGAATATCTGTAATTTGAAATTTCAAATTTGAGATTTCAGATTTGAAATTAGGAGTGCCCCGTGTCTGCTGGACCTGATTTCTCGAAGTCCGAACTCATCCCGGTCATCGCACAAGACGTGACGACCGGCGAGGTCTTGATGTTGGCCTACATGAATCAAACGGCCTACCAGGAAACATTGCAGACCGGCCGCGTCTGCTACTTCAGCCGGAGCCGCCAGAAGCTGTGGCGCAAAGGTGAAGAGAGCGGCAACGTCCAAGAGTTGAAAGAACTCTACTTCGACTGTGACGCCGACACGCTGCTGGTGAAGGTCAATCAAATCGGCGGAGCGGCCTGCCACGAAGGCTACACGAGTTGCTTCTTCCGCCGCGTCGACCCAGCGACGGGTAACGTCACCGTCATCGGCGACCGCGTCTTCGATCCGAAAGTGGTTTACAAGAAGTAAACAATGAATTTCAAGAACACTAATCGGCGCTAATCTTCGCTAATTCATGAAGTCGCAGTTTTGAATTAGCGAAGATTAGCGCCGATTAGTGTTCCAAAAAAACAAACGAGAAGTTCGACATGTCAGACAAGGTTCTCAAGCTCGGTATTCCCGCCGGCAGCCTGCAAGAGGCGACCGCCGCGCTGTTTCAGCGGGCGGGTTACAACATCAAGTTTCAGTCGCGCAGCTATTACCCGACGATCGACGATCCGGAAATCGAGTGCATGTTGATCCGCGCTCAGGAAATGGCGCGATACGTTGAGGAGGGTGTGCTCGACGCGGGCATCACCGGCTTCGACTGGATTCAGGAAACGAACGCCGATGTCGTCGAAATCTGCGAGTTGATGTTCTCGAAGGTCAGCCGCAACCCGGTGCGTTGGGTGCTGTGCGTGCCGAATGATTCGCCGGTGAAATCGGTCAAAGACCTGCAAGGCAAGCGGATCGCCACCGAGGTGGTTGGCCTGACGACTCGCTATCTGGCGCAGCACGGCGTGACCGCGAAGGTCGAGTTCAGTTGGGGCGCGACCGAGGTCAAGCCGCCGAAGCTGGCCGATGCGATTGTCGAAGTCACCGAGACCGGCAGTTCGCTGCGAGCCAACAATCTGCGGATCGTCGAAGAACTGTTGCAGAGCACGACGCGATTCATCGCCAACAAGACCGCGGCCGCCGATCCCTGGAAGAGGAACAAGATCGACAACCTGGTGCTGATGCTCGCCGGCTGTCTGAATGCCGAGGGCAAAGTCGGCCTGATGATGAACGTCCGCCGGACGGATTTGCCCAACGTGCTCAAGCAACTGCCGGCTTTGCAAATGCCGACTGTCTCGTCGCTGTCCGACCCCGATTGGGTGGACGTCAACACGATCGTCGATGAGTCGCTGGTCCGCACAATCATCCCCGCGCTGAAGCTCGCCGGTGCTCGCGGCATCGTCGAGTACGGCATCAACAAGATCATCGACTAAGTGAGTTCCGTAGCCGAAGTCGTGAGACTTCGGTCCGAACTCTCACGAGTTCGGCTACCTCGAGTTGCCATGAGCGTCGCTGTCCTAAAACTTGGCGGCAGTCTGCTCGATCTCACGGGATTGCCGGATCGCTTACGAGCGGTGGCGGCGATGCTCGCTGGCGACCGGCCACTCTTGATCTGCGGTGGTGGTGTGGCCGCCGATGCCGTGCGACGGTGGCATAACACTCACGGACTGAGCGAAGAGCAGTCGCATTGGCTGGCGCTGGACTCCATTCGACTCAACCAGCGGTTGCTGCTGACGCTCATGCCGGAATTGGAACTGGTCTCGAATCGTGCCGCAGCGGAATCGGCTTGGCGTCGAGGCCGCGTGCCGCTGCTGGATCTGATGTCGTTCGTCGGCATCGAAGAGACCGCGTCGGATGTGACCACACGACTGCCACACTCGTGGGACGTGACCAGCGATTCGCTCGCAGGTTGGGTGGCGATCCGCTGGCCGGCGAGCCGATTGGTGCTGTTGAAGTCGGCCGAGTTGCCCATCGCCGAGAACGATTTGAGCTTTCGTGCGGCGGCGGACATTGGACTGGTTGATGCGTACTTTCCGGTGTTAGAGCCGGGACTGCCGCCGACGTGGTGGTGTGATTTGCGAATCAGCGGCGCGGTCGAGTTTTGTCTGTTCGGTCGCTGACGTGGCGATAAACTGCTTTCGATGCAGAGCACTTTCGGTCGCAGGAGATTCCCATGAGCGAAGAATTGAAGGCCACTGTGTCGCCTGTATTGCCACCGCCAATCGCCAACCGCTGGAGACGTCGTGGCCTCTATGTGTTGATCGGTGTGTTGTCTTTGTCGCCGTCCGGATGGTGGCTGAACGGAGCGATCAAGGACGCTCGTGAGGGGGCGCGTCGTTCTGGCTGCAAATGCAACCTCAAACAATTTGGGTTGGCGTTGCACAACTATCACGACGTGTATGGCGCGTTTCCACCGGCGTTCGTGCTGGGGCCAGATGGGCAGAAATGGCATAGCTGGCGAGTGCTCATTCTGCCGTATCTGGAGAACTCTGGGTTGTACGCCGCATACCGCTTCGACGAACCGTGGGATGGTCCGAACAATCGCAAGCTGATCGAGAAGATGCCGGAGATTTTTGCATGCCCCTCGCAACCTTGCCCAACCAAGAAGGCAGTGTTGTTGTCAATCGGCGTGTTGGGGTGCGCCGGAGGCGGGCCGTCGGCAGAGAGCGGCTTCACAAGTTTCGCGGCGGTACTCGGCCAGGATTGTGCGTTTCGCGGCGCTCGGCCTGTCAGCATCAAGGAGATCACGGACGGCACCTCGAACACCATCCTCATCGGCGAATGCACACGCACGAAGATTCCGTGGACGAAGCCGGATGACATCGACACCGCGTTCTTTTCGAAGCTCAACGGTCCCGATGGTTTTGGAAGTCCGCACCTTGGGGGAGCGCATTTTTTGATGGGCGACGGGACGGTGCGGTTCGTGAATACGAACACGGCACAGACAACCGTGGACGCACTCTTCACGCGCAATGGCGGCGAGACGGTGAATGATTTTTGAATCCTGCTACAACTCAACAAACTGGGATACGCGCGGCGTGCGATTTTGCGATTCGTTGGTGACCGCTTGGGACCAAACTCGGCGAAAAGGATGAGCGGACATGAAACTCCGGGCCGGTGCGAAAGTTGGTTGTGTTGCCGTTGTTTGGGGGCTGAGCTTGATGCTCGCCGGTTGCGGGAAAGATCCACCGCCGCCTCCGCCGCCCATTCCGATCCCCGTGGCGCGACCGGCCGCGTTGCCGCCGAAAGTGGAACCGCAGCCGACCGCCGAGGAGTTGGCCAAGACACAAGCCGAGATCGAAGCGGCAGCGGCGAAGACGCTGCGAGATTTCGGCGCGGCGGTGCAGGTCAACGAGAGCGGGCAGGTGGTTCACGTCAACTTGCTGAATCATCCGCGTTGCAATGATGAGGCGCTGGAGCCACTCAAATCGTTGAAGAGCGTGGTCGCGCTCGATCTGCGTGGGACCAAGATCAGTGATGCGGCGCTTGCCATCGTTGGCGGTTTGGAGTTGCTCGAAGAGTTGTATCTTGGCAATACGACGATCACCGATGCGGGGCTGGAGAAACTCAAGTCGCTGAGCAAGCTCAAAGTTCTCAATCTTGTCGGCACGAAGGTCAGCGATGCAGGGGTCATCGGATTGGCTGGCGAGTTGAAGGGACTCAAGGCGGTCAACCTGTTCAAGACGGAGGTCACCGACGCGGGGGTGCGCGGGCTGCAAAAGTTGGAAGAATTGGAAGTGCTCGTGTTGCCGCCGGCCGCGACGGATGAGTCGCTGGCGGTGGCCGCGGAATTGAAGAAGCTGCGCGTGTTGTGGGCCATTGAATCGAAAGTCTCGGATGAAGGACTGCTGAAGCTCGCGTTGCTCGATGGACTGAGTGAACTCGACTTGTCGCAGACGGCGGTGACGATTGATGGCGTGCTCAATCTGGCTCAGCGGCGCAAGGAGATGTCGATCGCGTTTCCGAAAGGGTTGTGGGCGGGAGGCGCGTTGACGCTCAACGCGGCGGCGTCGGATGGGGATATGCCGGTGCTCGGCAAGCATGTGGAATTGGTGGCGCTTTCTTTGCACGCGACGCCGGTGACGGATGCGGGATTGGAGCCGCTGCGGTCGCTGATCAAGTTGGAATCGCTGGCGTTGCCGCCGACATCCACCGATGCCGCGCTCGACGTGCTGTATGTGTTGAACGATTTGCAAAACCTGACGCTGGCGGGCGCGGCGATCACCGATGACGGTGCGAAAAAGCTCGAACGGCTGACCAAGCTGCAATCGCTCAGTCTGATTCGGACGCGCGTGGGCGATCGCGCAATGGATTCGATCGGCAAGCTCGGCGACTTGAAGTCCCTGTGGCTGGATCAAACCGGCGTCGGCGATGCGGGTCTGCGCTCGCTGGCCGGTTTGAAGCAGTTGGAATTGCTCAGCCTGCGCGAGTCGGCGGTCACGGACGAAGGTCTGCCGTCGTTGCGTGTCCTGCAAAATCTCAAGCAACTGTCGTTAGGTTGGACGCGCGTCGGCGGCGGATCGCTCGACCCGTTCAAAGACCTGAAGCAACTGGAACAGTTGGATCTGATCGGCACGCAGGTCAGCGCGGCTCAAGCGGCCGAGTTGAAGCAGGCGTTGCCGAAGTGTGAGATCGCGTATCCGACCGATCCGCTGCTGATCGCACTGGCGGAAGCTCGCGGCGATATGAAGGCGGCTCTGAACGCGATTGGGCAGGTCAAGCTCGACGACAAGTCGCAGCAGGTGGTGGCGATCAACGTCGCGCATGCGCGGTTTGAAGACGCGGGACTCGAACAAGTCGCGACTTTGAAGTCGTTGCAGAAGCTGAGCGTGATGGGGACGAAGATCACCGACGCCGGACTGAAGCACCTGCACGGGCTGTCGGAACTGCAAGAACTGTGGCTGGATGGCACGGCCGTCAGCGATGCGGGGTTGGAGGAACTCTTCACGCTCAAGAAGTTGAAGTTGTTGTACGTGCGCGGGACGCGCGTGACGACGGCCGGTGCGCTGCGAGCGGCTGCCGCGTTGCCGAACACCGACTTGGCCTTCACGCACGGCTCGCGCGACGCGACCGGAGTGACTCTGTTGGCCGGCGTGCAGGACGGCGATCTGGCCGCACTCAGCGAAGTGCCGAAGTTGCTCGTGCTGCGGATCTACGATGCTCCGATCACCGACGCCGGTTTGGAGCACATCGCCGCGCTGGGCGATTTGCAGTGGCTGACGATCCACGGCGGCAAGTTCACGGCGGCTGGCCTGAAATCGCTCTCCGCGTTGAAGAAGCTGGCGGTTTTGTCTCTGAACCGCACGCCCCTCGGCGACGACGGACTCAAGCCCATCTCCGAGATGTCGCAGTTGCAGGAGCTGTATGTCGCGCAGAGCAACGTCACGAATGACGGTGCCTCACAGCTCAAGTCCTTGGCGAACCTCGCAGTGCTGGATCTGTCGAACACGAAGGTGACGGGGTCGGGAATCGCGAATCTGGTCGGGCTCAAGAAGCTCGTCGTGCTGAATCTGACCAACACCGTGATGACCGACAATCAGTTGACGAAACTGGCTCCGCAGATGCGGCAGCTCAAGCGGCTGGGCCTGCGCGGCACGCAAGTCACCGGGCCAGGGTTGAAGGCGCTCAGCGGCCTGACGCAGTTGGAAGTGCTCTGGTTGGACAACACGTCGATCACCGGACCCGGGTTGGTGAGTCTCAAGCCGCTGACGAATCTCACCGAGTTGGACCTCAGCGATTGCAAGTTTGTCAGCAACGGCTTCGAGCATCTGCTGGGGATGACCAAGCTGAAGCGGCTGCGTCTGAACGGGGTCCACTTGCCGCAGAAGGAACTCGACCGGCTGCACGAGGCGTTGAAGAATTGCGACATCGTGTACTCGCCCGACCCGCTGGTGAAGGCGCTGGCCGAGCAAAAGAACGACATCGCCAAAGCATTGCCGACCGTCGCCGAGGTGAAGACCAACGACAAGGAAGAGATCATTGCGGTCAACTTCGAGGAGACCGCGATCACAAACGCCGGCCTCGAACCGCTGAAGAATCTGAAGACGCTGCGGCAGATCGACCTGTCCCGCTGCAACGTGACCGACGCGGGGATCGTGCATCTCGCGTCGCTGACGAGCCTCGAATCGCTCGACCTGAGCGGGACGGCGATCAGCGATAAAGCCCTCGCCGCGCTGGCCGGAATGTCGCAACTGGATTCGCTGTTCTTGAGCGACACGGTGATCGGCGATCACGGACTGGAACAACTCAAGAAGCTGACGAAACTGCAACGACTCGATCTGAGCGGCACGAAGATCACCGACAGCGGGATGCTGCTGCTCGTGAATTGGAAAGACCTGCGCGTGCTGAACCTGGCCAAGACGTCGATCACCAACAACGGGTTGCTCGACTTGAAAGCGCTGCCGCAGTTGCAGAGCCTGGCGTTACGCGAAACGCAGACGGGCGACGCGGGATTGGAACATGTCGCCACGCTGAGCCGCTTGGAAACGGTGTGGCTTGAACAAACCAACGTGACCAAAGCCGGTGCCAACCGGCTGCACGACGCACTCCCCAAGTGCCGCATCTACGGGCCGTAATGTAGTTCGGACGCCTACGTCCGAACTCCCCGATGCCTGGACGTAGGCGTCCGGGCTACAGCGATGCGGGCGACTCGCCGAGCCCCAGCTTGGTCAGCCGCTCCGCATCCAAGCCGAACTTCGCGACCGACTCGCGGAGCTTCGCGACGACGAAATGCTTGTGGTTGGCGACGTCTTGTTCGGTGATGGCGAGATGCTCGGCGACGTCCTTGTTCTTCCAGCCGAGCACAAACAGAAGTTCGATGCACTTGAGCCGCTCGAACTCGCCCCGTTCCCACCATTGCGAGATCAAACGTTGCAACGCATCGGCCAGCGCGGCGGTCTCGTGGGTTTGACGCTCGACGCTGCGGAACAAGCTGGAGGCGGCACGATCGGAACCGGCTGGCTCGCGAGCGCCGCCGTCCGAGTCTTCGAGCAGTAGCGCCAGTTCCGGACGCCGGCCGTTGCGGCGGAGCACGTCGGTCAGCTTATGAGCCGCGATCGAGAACAGAAAACTTTCGAGCGGCGTCGCGTCGTCGTAATTCGGCAAGCTGATGAGAAAGCCGAGGAACGTTTCCTGGACGACATCCTCGCTGGTCGCGCGGTTGCCCAGGCGGCTTTCGACAAACGCCTGCAAGCGTCCTTCGAATCGGGCGATGCACTCTTCCCACGCCCCCGGCTCACCACGCCGAATCTGAGCCACCAGCAGTCGGTCGAGTTCATTCGCTGGCATGAGGCACCTGCGGGCAAATGACGAATGACGAAGTACCCAATGACGAAAGAAGCTCGAATGACGAGATGACGCTAAATCGGCGAAACCAACTTCGACGATGCCCCTTCGTGATTCGGGCTTCGTCATTCCTTCGTCGTTGGGTACTTCGTCATTCGTGATTCAGCGAAGCCCTACGCTTCCAGTTGGGCGAGCACATCAGACGCAAGGACGAACAATTCGTCAATCTCGGACAATGTATCGGAGATGATGACGTCTCCGGCGTCGCCGCCCCCTTGCAGCGTATCCGCGTTGCCTTGGCCGACGACGGTGTCGTCCCCTTCGCCGCCCAGGAGTGTGTCGAGGCCCGATCCGCCGTAGAGCGTGTCGTTGCCATCGCCGCCGAGAATCACGTCGTTGCCCGCGGTGCCGTTGAGCGAGTCGGAGCCATTGCCGCCGTTGATCGCGTCGTCGCCGTCGCCGCCGATCACGTTGTCATCGCCGTCGCCGGCGATCAGCGTGTCGTTGCCGAGTCCGCCATCGAGCAGGTCTTCGCCGTCACCGCCGTGAATCAGGTCGTTGCCCACTTCGCCGCGGACGATGTCGTCACCGCCGCCACCGTCCAGGTTGTCGTTGCCGTTGCCGCCGGTGATCGAATCTGCTCCGAATTCACCGTTGACCGAATCGACTCCGAGACCTCCCGCAATCGTGTCATTGCCGTCGCCGCCGAAGACCGTGTCGTTGCCGTCACCGGCGTCCATCGAATCGGCACCGAGATTGCCGTTAAGGATGTCGTTGCCCGCGTCGCCGGTCATGCGGTCGTCGCCGTCACCACCATCGACGAAATCATTCCCCACTCCGGCGTTGAGCGTGTCATCGTCCAGACCACCGAGCAGCGTGTCGTTGCCGCCGTTTCCGACGAGCGAATCTTCGCCGTCGCCGCCGTCCAGGAAATCGTTGTTGGCCGAGCCAGTGATCGTGTCATCGCCGATCCCGCCGGAAACTCGCAGCAGCACGCTGCCGAGCGACAAGCCAGCCGCCGTGATCCGGTCTTCGCCGTCACCACCATTGACCAGCAGCAACATCGGCGAGATGCCTGACAGGTTGCCGATGTTGATCACGTCATTGCCGCCCGCTCCGTCAATCGTCACGCCGGTGATTGTGCGGTCGAGCGTCAGGCTTTGACCGCCGTTGGTGATCTTCATCAGCGAGCTGACTTTCGAGACCGCATACGTGTCGCCGCCCGACGTGCCGGTGACGTTGACCGAATCGAACCCGCCGCCGTTCTGGAAGGTGTCGCTGCCGTTGGCCGCGACCCAGGTCAGCACATCGTCGCCAGCACCGCTGTTGAGCGTGTCGTTCCCCGAACCGCCGTCGAGCGAATCGACGCCGTTGCCGCCGCTCAGCGAATCGTTGCCGGCGTCGCCGAACAATTGGTCGTTGCCGTCACCGCCATTGAGCGTGTCATTCTGGTTGCCGCCGCGGATGGAATCAGCGCCGCCGCCGCCGGTGATCGTGTCATTGCCATCGTCGCCCAACAGGATGTCATCCTCACCCGTCCCGCCCACCGTCGGCAACAAACCGGTGTTGAGCACGTCGTTGCCGGTCCCGCCGCTGAGCATGTCGTTGCCCGCCGAGTCGGTGAGCGAATCGTTTCCCGTTCCACCGCGAAGGATGTCATTGCCGATGCCGCCATCCAGGGTGTCGAGCTCGCTTCCGCCGTCCAGGATGTCGTCGCCATCCACGCCCAGCAGCGAATCGTTACCGGCTTCGCCAATCAGCGAGTCGTTCGCCGCGTCGCCGGTCAACGTATCGTTGCCGGCGTTGCCATTCAGCGTGTCATTGTCGTTGCCGCCGATCAGCGAGTCGTTGTCTTTGCCGCCGTTGAGGATGTCGAGGCCATCCTCGCCGTTGACCGTATCGTTGCCGTCGCCGCCGGACATCACATCATCGCCCGTCGAGCCCAGCAGCGAGTCATTGCCTGACTCGCCATTCATCACGTCGTTGCCGTCGTTACCGAACATCCGGTCGTTGCCCGACCCGCCATACAGCAGGTCGTCACCCGCACCGCCAATCACGCTGTCGGTGCCGCTGCCTGCGCCGATGATGTCGTTACCGTTGCCGCCGTCGATCGTGTCGTTGCCGTCCTCGCGAGTCGAACTGCTGGTCGAGCCGAGTGAGTCGTCTCCTTCGCCGCCGAGGATCGAATCGTTGCCGTCATTGCCGAGCAACGTGTCGGCACCAATGCCGCCGTTAAGAATGTCGTTGCCGTTGCCGCCGCGGATCAGATCATCGAACTCGTCGCTGCCGGTGATCGAGTCTGCTCCATCGCCGCCATTGATCGTGATCCCCATCAGATTGTCGTACGTGCTGGCGGAGACGCCGGTCACGTCGATGACGTTGTTGCCGTCGCCGCCCTGAATATCCATCCGATCCACATCGGTCGCCAAAATGCTGGCGGCGGACGACACGGCCACGCCGTTCGCCAAGACCTCCACCTTCGTCGAATCGGCCTGGCTGACTCGAACGGTGATCGAGTCATTGCTGGTCGATGAAACTTGCAGCGTGTTCGATCCCGCCAGGAAGAACACGGAGACCGTCGGCAGCGTGCGCGTCTCCAGCGTCTCGGCCACGCGCACCTCCGCCGCTCGACCCTGCCGAGCCGCGCGCGCACGCAGCGAACGACGAACCTTCATCCCTGACCGAACCGTCTCCAACCAACTTGAAAAGCGCATCGTGCGAAGCCTTCGCTTGTGAGGGACGACAACCTTGGCCGCGAGACAATTCGAGCCGGCATGTGCCGGCGCAGAGAATGGCCCAAAAACTATTGCCACCAAATTACGCCCACGTCCAAGCGCGAGCCACCAGAATTCGGCAACAATCCACGGGGCCGAAATCACGACCGCTGCGACGCCTAATCACCCTGTCTTTGGCAGTTCGCGCGGCGTTTCACCCCATCAGACGTGAAGCGCGCAAATCCGCTCAAGTTCGCGAGTGAACCCGGAGACGAACCACGTCGTCGCCTCGCTCGCGCGAGGTCAAGCTAAGGTCAACCGACTCTCGGTTTTTAGCCCCAACGGGGGCGTGACTCGAAAGCCCAGGGCACCGCCCTGGGTCAGTCATTCGAAAGAACATTGCCAGCCCTGAAGGGGCGCAACTTGCAGGGATTTCACACGAGTCGCGCCCCGTTGGGGCTAATTGCCTGTTGTTGTTACACCCACCCAGGGCGTTGCCCTGGGCTATCGAGTCAGTCCCCGTTGGGGCCAAAGCCAGAAAGCCGGTGACACTCAAGTCATCGTTGTCTCACGAGTGCGAGGCCCGCTGAAGCGGATTCAATCAATCAAGCGTAAATGACCATCGACGTTGAAACTCGAAACCCGAATCTCGAAACTGGCCAAGCACCACGTCAGATTTGAAATTTGAGATTTGAGATTCCCCGGAGTCCACCATGCCTGCCGAGCACCGCGTGATCACCGACGTCGCCAGCCAAGTCTGGCACGACCACTTTGAATGGACGGGTGCCACGTTGCCGCTGAATGGCCTCCCAAACTGGGCCGTGCGGCAGCGGCGATTGCACGGCGGATTGTCGGACGGAGTGGACTTGGTCGAGATCGACAACGGCGCGTTGAAGCTGGAAGTGCTGCCGACTCGCGGTATGGGGGTGTGGCGGGGCAGCTTTCAAGGACTCCCGATCGGTTGGAATTCGCCGGTGCAGCAGCCGGTGCATCCGGCGTTTGTGAATCAGACCGAGCGCGGTGGTCTCGGCTGGCTGGCGGGTTTCAACGAATTGATCTGCCGCTGCGGTCTCTCGTTCATGGGGCCGCCGGGCCGCGATGCCAGTTTTCAGGAGCATCCGATCCTGGGCGAGCTGACTCTGCACGGCAAGATCGCCAACCTGCCGGCGCATCATGTCGCAGTCACTGTCGATCCCGATCACCACGGCCGCATCGCGGTGACGGGCGTCGTGGACGAGTGCTCGATGTTCGGGCCGTGTCTGCGTCTGACCTCCACGATCGAGACGACGGCCGGTTCAAATCGTTTCATGATCATCGACGAGGTAACGAACTTGTCGGCGAAGCCGGCGGACTTCGAGTTGCTGTATCACACGAACATCGGCCGGCCGTTCCTGGAACCCGGCTCGCGCTTCTTGGCCCCGGTGCGCGAAGTCTGTCCGCGCGACACGTGCGCGGCCGATGGGATCGAGAGCTACGACCAGTACGCAGCGCCCGATGCGGCGTATGCCGAGCAAGCGTTCTACTTTCGATTGGTGGGTGATGCTCAGCAGCGCGGCGTCGTGGCCGTGCGAAATGCGGCCGGCGATGCGGCGCTCAGCTTGCGATTTCCACTCACCGAGTTGCCCTGCTTCACGCTCTGGAAGAACACCGCCGCCGAGGCGGACGGCTATGTCACCGGACTGGAACCCGGCACGAACTTCCCGAACCTGCGCAGCTTCGAGCGGACCCACGGTCGCTTGCTCACGCTGGCTCCGGGAGCGACTCGGCGCATGTCGTTCGAGTTGGCGATTCACGTTGGCCAGACGCAAGTTCAAGAACTCGCGGACGAGATCAAAGACCTGCAACGCGCCACGACCGTAGCGCTGTCCCGCCAACCGCTGCGCGAGTACTCACCGGCCGGAAGATGACTGGCGCGACAGACCGCCTCCGAACACCTGACCCCAACTCGCGCGCAAATTGCGCCGTGTGTCCTATCCGTAGAAGCGGTTTCCAATCCGGCACATCAGCCCAACACGCGAGCGAGGGATTCTCAATTTCCGTCCCGCGCTGGCCGAGCTGTGACGCATCACGAAAGTCCAACGTCGACGAGCGGCAAATCTCGTCGATCAATCTCACGGCAAACCCGCTCCACAGTTCGGGCACTGCGCGACCTGCGCCGTCACGCGGCCGCCGCAATGCGAGCAGATCGCTGGATCGGGCGTCGCTTCGGTCCCGTTCGCTGGGCCTTCTTTCAGCTTGCGGTCCATTTCCTGCTCGGCGAGCGTGAAGACTTTGTTCGCCATTCCGCGCATGCGCCAGAACCCAGTGAAGATCGTGAAGAACGCGCCGAAAAACACGAGCACGAATACGACCAAGAACAGCACACCAACAATCGAAATCATGGTGGGAAACCTCCGTCCGTTGCTGGGGCGACTTGGCCACACGCGCCAAGGCTACCGCTTTTGGGGTCAGGCTTTAATCTCTGCGGCTCGTGATCACGCTATCCAATGCTGAAAGGAACTGCGATGCCGACGCTCTTGTCTATGTTTCGGAATGCTTCGCGAAGCCGCTGGTTCGCTGTTGTGCTGACATTCTTGAGCCTCGCGCCGCTGACTCGTGCGGCTGATGCCGACGCCAAGTTCGCCAAGTGGGAAAAGGAGATTGCTGCCTTTGAGGCGGCCGATCAGAAGCAACCGCCGGTCAAAGGGGACATCCTGTTCGTCGGCAGTTCAAGCATCCGGTTGTGGGACGTGAAGCGATCGTTTCCCGAACTGGCCGTCGTCAATCGCGGCTTCGGCGGTTCGCAGATTGAAGACTCGACGCACTTCGCCGAGCGGATCATCGGTGCTCACGAACCGCGAGCGATCGTCTTCTACGCCGGTGACAACGACATCGCGTCCGGCAAGTCGGCCGAGCTTGTTGCGGGCGACTTCGAGAAATTCGTCGCAAAGGTGCGCGGCAAGCGGCCGGAGACGCAGATTCTTTTCATCGCGATCAAACCCAGCCCGTCGCGGTGGAAGCACATTGAAACGCAGCGAGCGGCCAATCAGAAGATTCGGGAGTTCTGCGAACGCGGCGAGCGGCTGACGTACATCGACATTTCGCCGCCGATGCTGGGCAAAGATGGTCAACCGCGTGAGGAACTGTTCCTCAAAGACCGGTTGCACATGACCCCGGCCGGCTACGCCGTTTGGAACGAGCAACTTCGGCCGCACCTCGCCAAGTTGGTGCCGGTCGATCCCGGTGCCAAGAGTTTGCTGACGGCCAAGCGAGTCGTCTTTCTCGGCGACAGCATCACCTATTCCGGGCAATACATCGCGTACCTGGAGACGTTTCTCGCCACGAGATTTCCAAATCGCCAGACGGAATTCATCAATCTCGGTTTGCCGAGCGAAACGTGTTCGGGCCTGTCCGAGGACGGACACGCGGGGGGAAAGTTTCCTCGGCCGGATGTGCATGAGCGGTTGCAGCGAGTGCTCGACAAGCTGAAGCCGGACTTGATCGTCGCTTGCTACGGAATGAATTGCGGCATTTATCTGCCGTTGGCCGACGAGCGATTCGCGAAGTACCAGGAAGGCATTCGCCGATTGCGTGCCGCTGCGGAATCGGCGGGTGCCAAGGTCATTCATCTCACTCCGCCGACGTACGATCCGCTGCCACTCAAGGGAGGCGGCAGCGCGAGCTACAACGGCGTGCTCGATCGGTATTCCGAGTGGCTCGTTTCACAGCAGGCCAGCGGCTGGACGGTGATCGACATTCACGGGCCGATGAATGCGCACCTCGCCGCACGACGTAAACAGAACCCGAAGTTTGTGCTCGCAGGTGACGGCGTGCATGCCGGCACCACCGGCCACTGGTTGATGACGCAGGCGATCATCAACGCGATGTTCGGCTGGCCGCACACGCAGCCGGTCGCCGAAATTGATGGCGAACTATCCGACACCGACGAGGAAATGCTCGTGCCGTTGCCGGTCGATCCCACCTGGGATTCCGATTCGCTGGAACTGACCTCCGCTCGCGAATACTTCGCGACGCTTAACGTGCGCACCTCAAAGACGTCGTCGCCTCGATACGACATCGTGCAAGGTGGCAAATCGATCGGCTTCGTTGCCGCCCATGAGCTGCGCACCGGACAAACCGATCTGACGCACCTCACATCGTTCGCTCCCACTCAGCAAGCGGCTGAGTTGCTGAAGCTGATTCAACGCCGACAACGATTGCAGGGAGATGCGTGGCTGAACGAAGTCGGACACCTGAGGCCCGGCATGTCGAAAGGGGTGCCTGTCGCGGACGCCACCGCGCAAGCGGCCGAGTTGAATCAGCAGATCACGAAACTCGCGCACCCGGTCCATCTCAATCTCGACCTCAAACCGAACAGGGAACCGTTTCCCGGTATGAAGTCCGACTGGCATGGCTTCGATCGCTATGAATTTCCGGTTGCCGGAAAGACGGCGAGCGTCGTCGTGCCGAAGAATGAAGCGGCCGGTAAGCCGTGGGTCTGGCACGGCGAGTTCTTCGGGCACAAGCCTGATCCCGACATCGCGCTGCTCGGTCACGGCTTTCACATCGTCTACTTGAGCGTGCCGAATATGCTGGGCTGTCCCGACGCGGTGTCGCAATGGAGTTCGCTGTATCGCGAACTGACACGGCGATACGGCTTCGCGAGCAAGCCGGCGCTCGTCGGCCTGAGTCGCGGCGGCTTGTACTGCTACAACTGGGCGGCCGCGAATCCGGACAAGGTCGCGTGCATTTACGGCGATGCTCCCGTCTGCGATTTCAAAAGCTGGCCCGGTGGCAAGGGAAAAGGAAAAGGAAGCGCCGGTGATTGGAAGCTGATTCTCGAACGCTTCCACTTCGCCGACGATGCGGAAGCATTGGCCTGGAAGCTGAACCCGGTCGATAACCTCGAACCGTTGGCGAAGGCGAAAGTTCCGTTGCTGCATGTCTTCGGTGATGCCGATGACGTCGTGCCGTGGGACGAGAATACCGGTCTCATCGCCGAGCGTTATGAAAAACTCGGTGGCAAGATCGAACTGATCCGCAAACCGGGCGTCGGGCATCATCCGCACGGCCTGGAAGACTCGACGCCGATTGTCGAGTTCATCCGCAAACACGCAGGGCTTAAGTAGCCGTCCAAGGGGTCGGGTGTTCGATTTTTTGGAATTGGCGGAAATCGAGCTGGTTCATGAATCACGCTTTCCCCCGCCAATTCCGAAAAATCGAACACCCGACCCCGCAGCGCAACCTCGTAGCGATTCAAAACTCTCCAACGCGATGTCCCGGTTGGCCGTACAGAGCGGCACCTCCGGGAGGTTCGCCAGATGATGACTATGCTCGAGCACGAAGCTCAAACTGACGAAAGCCTGCACGAATCGAGCGGTTCCAGTGACGCTCGACTGGTGGAGGCTGCGCGCCGGGGAGACCAGGCGGCTTACGGCGAACTCGTGCAGCGGTATGAGCATCGGTTGGCGCGAGTCATTCACCGGTTCGTTCACGACATGGACATGGCGGAAGACCTGGCGCAGGAGACGTTTCTCAAGGTCTACGAACGGCTGGAGCAGTTTGACTCATCGCGGCGTTTCGGGCCGTGGTTGTTCCGGATCGGAGTGAACCTGACGTTGGACTACCTGCGTCGAAAGAAACGCCGTGGCCGGTGGTCGTTGTTCACCGACCGCTATAAGGACAAAGCCCCCGATCCCGCCGTGGCCGATCCGCGCAAGGCTTTGGACCTGCAACAAGAGGTTCAGAAGGTCTTGCAGATGATCCCGGAGAAGTATCGGGTCGTGCTGGCGCTGCGCGACCTCGAAAACTTTTCGACCTCGGAAATCGCGGCGGTCTTGCAGCGCAAGGAAGCGACGATTCGCTGGCGACTGGCGGAGGCGCGTCATCGGTTTCAGTATTACTGGGGCAAGCGGCACGGCACTGCGATGCCGGAGAATTTCACTCCTTCCGAAAGTGCGGAGAGCAAAGATGAAGTGTAAGACCGCAAAACATCAGATGGCTTTGGCCGTGGGCGAAGACCTCGCACTGGCCGAGATTCAGGAGTTGCAGCGCCATCTTCAAGATTGCTCGAATTGCCAGCAAACTTGGGAGCAACATCAGCGCGGCTTTGCCGTGTTGCAGCACAGCCGCACGAACGAGACTCGTCCAAAGTCAGACAGCGTCTGGCCGACGGTTTCCCACCGTCTTCGCGAACGTGCTGCCGCGCCGCAGCGTGGCGAGTTCAACGGTTGGATCGCTGCTCTGGCGGTCACTGCGGCCTGCGTTCTGCTGTTCGTGTTCAGTCGAGAGGACTCCCTCTCGGTGGCCTCACGCTCGCAGCGCGGCAATTTTTTCGGCAACTCGATGATCTCGTTGCCCGACGATTCCAAACAAGCGGATGTGCCGTTGCTCCGACGGGATGAAGTCCGAACAAAGCCGCCGTACAATGCCGCTCCGGAAGTCGACGAGGAACTCCTTGACCCGGCGGATCCGGTCACGGAGTGACCGGTCTACTTTCCATCCCCTTCCTGAGCGACCACCGCCATGCCGATGTTTGAATTCGAATGTCCGACCTGTGACCACACGTTTGAAGAATTGCTGCGAGCGAACGAGCAGGCACTCTGTCCGACGTGTGGTTCTTCCAAGGTTCGCAAGCTGCTGAGCGCTCCGGCCGTGCGAACTCGCGGCGCATCAGCGTTGCCGGTGCTCGGTTCCTCCTGTCCGCCGCCGAGCGTCCACAGTTGCGGGCCGGGATGTTGTCGGCATCATTAACGAACATCCCATGCTGCGCATTCAGCCTGCGACCGGCGAGCTTCTTCAGCCTGCGCTGGAGTTACTGTTCTCGTCCCTGTCGGCGGACGCGAGATCCCAGCGCATCGCCGAAGTTCGCCGCGAGATTGAGGAGGGGGATTTCGATCCTCAGCATTTACTCCTCGCGACAAGCGATTCGATGCCGGTCGGAGTCCAATTGACGGTCATCCGAGACGACGACGTGGGCATGGTGTGGCCGCCGATCGTCGCAGCCGAGTTGCAGGGTCTGCCCTCTGAGGCGATTGAAGATGCCTTGCTGTGTGAGGCGGTGCGAGGTCTCGACACGACGAAGGCGTGGATCGGTCAGTCGCTGCTGGAACCCGATCAAACTCGCGAGCACGCAGCCTTGCAACGCAACGGCTTCACACGTTTGACGGAGTTGCGCTTCTTCGAGCGGTTATTGTCCGACACATCGGACAGGCGGCAGCGCGAGACGTCCGTGTTACTGAATTACGAACCTTTCCGCCGGTCACGGAACCGGCTCGCGTTCGTCACTGTTCTCGAAGCGACGTATCGCGGCACGCTGGACTGCCCGGAATTCAATGGGGTGCGCGATGGTCAGCAGTCGCTCAAGAATCACGAAGCGGCTGGTTCCTTCACCTCGGACATGTGGCGGCTGTATTCCCAGGACGAAGTCGATATCGGTGTGTTGTTGCTGGTGGAACGCCCCGATCAGCAAGCGTGGGAGGTGCTCTACCTCGGCGTGGTCGAAGCGGCTCGACGGAGCGGCATCGGACGAGCGATGTTGCTCGATGCCATCGACGCCGCTCGCGACGCGAATGCCGAAAGACTGCTCATCGTCGCCGATGCTCGCAATCTGCCGGCCGTCAGGCTGTACGAGTCGCTCGGCTTCCAGCCGATCGCCACGCGAGTCGCCTTCGTGCGGCTCGCCAACTCGCTACCACGCAATCGGCCGCACGACACCGCTCGCTAACAGTGAGCCGAATGTCATGCCCAACAGGCACAGCAGCCAGACCACGTAACGTGCGACTGACTCGCCGTAGCGATTCACCAATGTCTGGCCCTTGCGTGTGTTGGCCAGCAGCCAGCGATGTCTCGCCAAACCGGCGAAGCAAATCGCGGCGATCCCGACGCCCATGAGGATTTGGTGTTGAGGGAGAGGCATGGTCATCGTCGATTGGATCGCCTTCCCTCGCTTTTTGATGTTGCGCAGTTTTCAGCCGCGAAGCGGCGACGGAATTTAGCCGTGGGCGAAAGCCCACGGTTTTCGAGTCTTGTTGCCGATCAAGCCCCGATAGGGGCGACGCTATCGCGTGAATCACGTTCGAGCGTCGCCCTTCCAGGCAACGCCGTGAACGATTTGGCGTCGAAGAAAGCTGGGGTTTCAGAAACGAAGGAGAGAATAGAAAAGCCAGATTCCTAACAGGACCAACTGAAAACGCTTCAGTCAGAAAGGAATCTGGCTCATGGATCGAAGGCAGAAGTCGAA
>CAMDDX010000091.1 GCA_945893075.1 Planctomyces sp. SH-PL62
GTCGCGCTGTTTCAACTGGATGACTGGCTGCTGATCGACTTACTGGCCGACGGCTCATCCGCGCATCAAAGCCTGTTGACGATGACCAGTGCGTCGCCGCCGAGTAATTCTCATCGCCTGTTGGCCGAGAGCTACATCGCGTTCTTCGGGACGCTGTTCGGATTGCGTCGTTGGTGGTGGCACACCGATTCATTCCGTCCGCATCGGTTCCGCGTTCTCTCGGTCTGTCTGACCGCATTGATCGGAGCAGGTGCCGCCTTCGTGTGGGGCTTCCCAGTTTTGTGGGGCACGGTCTGGGCCGCCAGCTTGTCGAGCGTCGTGCAACTTTCGGCGGTGTGGATGCCGAGAGAACAGCGGTAGTGATCATTCTCGATTTCAGAATTCAAAGTTCCTGACACTTACGAACTCCAGGTGCGACCAGTTTGCCTCTGTTTTCTCTGTGTTCCGTCGCGTCTCTGTGGTGTTTCCAGTTCCAGAGATGGAAAACAAACACCACAGAGACGCGACGGAGCACAGAGGAAAAGCCAAACACTTGGAATCGATGGTGTCAGCAAATGTCATAGGTCGTAGTCATGGAACCCTCGGCACCATTGAGTTTCACATCTGATCGCGCATTCTTGACGGTGCTGTTGCTCTCATCGCTCGCGGTGGGGGCCGTCGTCGCCGTTTTGTTTGAGCTGCGACGATCTCCGCAGGGGAATCCAGTTTTGAGCAAGATCCTTGCGGTGTTTGTTGCGGTCGTTGTCGCGATGGTCATCTTCGGGGGAGTCTTCTTGAGCCGCGGCGGAGTCGCCACCGGCCCCGTCCAATGGCAGTTTCCGGAACCTACCCACGAACGCCGACTCACATTACCGCAGCCAGACCCACCACTGTCGAGTGAGTTGGCGAAGCCTTCCCTCGCGGAAGCGCTGCCCGACTCGCCGAATGCGGAGCTTCCCGAATGGACTCGGCAGCCATCGCGAGTCGAAGGCGCGAACACATTCGTGGTTGTGAAGAGCGGCCGATTCGCGACGCTCGAAGAGGCGGAACTGCACGCCTTCGATGAAGCGGGGCAAGCGGCGGCTCGACATTTCCGACAATTCGATCCCAGCGGAATTGGTCAGTGCATTCCGGTTCAGCGCCAACTGGTTCGTGATTCGGCGATCCGAGAACGCTTCGAGGAAATCACCCGGCATGACTTCGGCACGATGAAGGATTTCCCAATGCACCAAGTCTGGCTGCAAGTGAAACTCAACTCGCAATTTGGCGAACGGTTCGCCGAACCGTGGCGACAAGCCGCCGTCGCGGTTCGGCTGCGGATGTTGACCGTCTGGAGCATTTGGGGCACCGCTGCCGCAGCGTTGATCGCGTTCGCACTACGACTCGATGCCGCGTGGAACGGTCGTCGCCGAGCGGTCGTCATCGGGACAACCGTGGCACTCATGCTCAGCAGCTTGGCGTTCCTCGCTTGAACGCGAATACGGTGGGGGACACCGTCATCAACACGAGCTTTGCGCGAGCCGGGGTCAGGTGTTCTGATTTCTGTTTTGCTCACGCGATCCACCCCAACCGTGGTTCGCGGACCGTCACCCAATCAACGGTTTGCTCTCCATCGCAACAGCAAAACAGAAATCAGAACACCTGACCCCTCGCCTATTCCCACGCAACACCGGTTTGCTGAGCGACGAAGCCCAGGTCTTCGACAACAGCCGGAACGAGCGGGACGCCGGTGATGCGGCGGTCGGCTTCGGCAAGACGTTCGGGGTCGCCGGGAATCAGCGGGCCTGTCGTTCCCGGCGCGGGCTTGGTCGCTCGGAAGGTGCGAATCCAATCGTCGATCTGCCGCTTGAACTCCGTCGGGTCAATGAAGGCGTCGATACGCATCGCTCCGAAGAAGTGACCAATGCCCTGACCGACGCGCCGCGGTGGCTCGGCGTGATCCAGCGTGAACGGGGGCGTGAATGGTCCCCAATTCGCGCCGCTCAGTGGGCCGCACAAAAGATCGACCAGCGCGCCCAGGCAATAACCTTTGTGACCGCCATGCTCGCGATCGGCACCCAGCGGCAGCATCGCGCCGCCAGCGACCATCGCGTGCGGATCGGTGGTCGGATGGCCGTCGCGGTCGATGGCCCAACCGTCGGGGAGCGGCTTGTCCGTGCGGATCGCCATTTCGATCTTGCCGAACGCCGCGGCCGGCGTCGCCATGTCGATCACAATCGGCGGCTCTTCCAAACCCGGAAACGCGATCGCCAGCGGGTTCGTGCCGAGCATCTTCTCGGCTCCCCACAACGGCGCGACGATCTTCGTCGTGTTGGTCATCGCCCAACCGATCATCTCCCGCTTCAACGCTTCGAGCACATACCAGCCAGCGATGCCGTAATGATTCGTATGCCGCACCGCGACCCAACCGGTCCCGGCGTGATCGGCCTTGTCCATCGCAATCGCGTTCGCCTTTGGCCCGACCACCAAGCCCAGCCCATTGTCACCATCGACCGTCGCCGTACTGAGCGACTCACGCACCACGCGGATATTCGGCCGCGGATTGATCCGCCCAATCGACAACATACTGACATACGACCGCAACCGCGCGATGCCGTGCGAGTCGATCCCGCGCAGATCGCTGAGCACCAAGATGTCGGCCGCTTGGTTGGCGTCCTGCGTCGGAACACCGAAATGCTGAAACACGCGCGAAGCGAATTCGTGCAAAGAACTCGCAGAGAAAAGTTTCAATTCAGGCATCCAGAATTCCTAACGCGGGCTCAGCTCGCAAACCAAGATGGGCATGCCTTGCGTGGCACGGAGTCACGAAGAGGGTGAAAAATTGTTGGGTGAAAAATGAGACGCTAAAGGTCACACGAAAAGCAGTGAATGCTTCTTCAAAAGATCCCCTTTAGCTTCTCCCATTTTTCACCCAACAATTTTTCACCTTCGTTCAGTGCGACTCACAAAACATCTGCCGAAGGATGGGTCAGTGGAATGATTAGGGCGAGGGTGTGGCTGCGACTTCGACGAGTGTGCGGACGAAGCAGCCGGTGGCTCCTCCTTCGCGGTGGCCTTTGTTGGCGGAGGCGAAGGCGGGGCCGGCGATGTCGAGGTGGACCCACGGTTTTCCGGCGACGAATTTCTCCAGGAACTTCGCGGCGGTGATCGCTCCGCCCCAGCGGCCGCCGACGTTCTTGCAGTCGGCGACATCGCTCTTGAGCAGTTCGTTGTAGGCGTCGAACATCGGCAGTTGCCACAAGTCCTCGCCAGCCGCTTTCGCACCGGCGAGCACGGCATCGCACCACGGCTGATTGTTGGAGAACGCTCCGGCGACATCTTCACCCAGCGCGACGACACACGCGCCGGTCAGCGTGGCCAGGTCGATGAGACGGTCGGCTCCGTGATCGGCGGCGTAGCTGAGGACATCGTTGATGACCAACCGGCCTTCGGCGTCGGTGTTGTGGACTTCGATGGTCACGCCGTTGCGAGCGGTCAGCACGTCCCCCAGCTTGTAGGCTTGGGCTCCGAGCATGTTCTCGACGAGGCCCGCGTAGCCGATGACGTTGACTGGCAACTTGAGCCGCGCGATGGCGGTCATCGCGCCGAGCACCGTGGCGGCTCCGGCCATGTCGCACTTCATGGTCAACATGCCGTCGGTCGGCTTGATCGACAGGCCGCCGCTGTCGAAGGTGACTCCCTTGCCGACATAAGCCAGCGTCGGCGAGTTCGCTGCGCCGCCGCGATGTTCGAGCACCACCATGCGAGCCGGTCGATCGCTCCCCTTCGCGACCGCCAGCAACGAGTCGAAGTGTTCGGCGGCGAGTTGTTTTTCATCGAAGACTCGGCAGGTCAGTCCGCACTTCGCGGCCTCGGCTTGGGCGCGAGCGGCAAAGGTTTCGGGATAGATGTCGTCGGGAGTCCGATTGACCAACTCGCGAGTCAGATTGATGGCGTCGCCGAGAATGCGTCCGCGATCACTGGCGGCAGAAGCGGCAGCCACATCGCTGCCGGGAGGCAACACGATCTGTGCGGCCGCGAATGGAAACCGCGATCGCTCGGCTTTGTATAAGTCTTGTCCGTGCGAGCCGACGATCAATGCGCTGGCGGCAATCTCGACCGCGCGATCTCGCGACAAAGGACCAAGTTGCTCCGGCACGCACACGGCGATCCGAACATCGGCCTTGGACGACACCTGCCGCGCCGCCGTCATCGCTGCCTTGTCCCAGCGCGCGACCGAAAGTTCCGCCGGTGAGCCAAGCCCGACTAACAACAGCCTCCGGGATTTGAGCGTCGGCGTGTCGGGGACGATCAGCAACTCCGCCAGCTTGCCGGTGAGATCGCCCGCCTCGCGCAGCCGGCTGAGTTGTTCCAGCAACGCATCGTCCAACGCGACGAGTTCATGGGGCCAGTCGCCCACTTCGGGGACACCGACGACCAGCCAATCCGCTTCCACCTCGCGCGCTGACGCGCAGACGACTCGCAAATCCATGATGACTCCTGACGTGGGGCAGGTTTTCAACCTGCCAGTAACTCAATGGCAGGTAACAAACCTGCCCCACGCAGTAGCCTGTCGCGTCTGGTCGGTCATTTCAAGCTGCGGGCCGCAGCGGTCACGATCAGCGTTTCACGTCGCGAATCATACGCTCGACGTCGTAGACCGGCTTGCCCAGCCGGTCGGCTTCCTGCGTATCGAACTGGCCCTCGACACGCACCGTCTCGCCGCTGCGGAGGTACTTGAACAGCGCGGTGTTCTTCAGCGTCACTTCACCGCCGTATTGATCGTTGTCATCGGGATTCTGGCTGTACGTCAGATGCCAGACTTGCAGCTTGGGATTGAACTCGATGACCCCTTTGAGCCACGAGTAGCCTTCGGCGTCGTAGCCAAATTGGTCTTTGACCGCGCTGGCCGGCAGCACGTTGTTCGCGCGGACTTGCGTGTTGAAGTTGGCCGATCGCACGTTCGATGTCGGCGACTCGGATTCGTCATCGGCGAGCGACATCTCCGGTTCTGAAAGTTCCGGTTCGCTGTCGAATTCTTCTTCATTGAGGGGTCGCGAGCGTTGGCTCGTTCGGACTCCGCGACGTTCGAGCGAAGCGTCTTCGTCCAAACCCATCGGCGCGACTTGGGGCAGCGAAGTCTTCTTGAGATCGTTCGGTGTGGGAACGGTCTTGCTCGAATCAAAATCGTCTTCGTCGCCAAACGAGGTCGGAGCCGCTTTGCGTGCGGGTTCGGGAGCGGACAACGTGCTCGAAGCGGTGGGAGTCGCGGGAACCCAAGCTGCTCCGGAGGGCGTTTGGACCATGGTGTAGGGTTGCGAAACCATCGCCGTATGCGGTGGAACGAACGCTCCCTGACGACCGTAAGGGCCATTGCTGAAACAGCCCGTCACCAACAAACACATCAACCCCAGCAACCCAAACCGGCGATCCTTGCGCATAATTTTCCCCCTCCCTGGGAAGTAGTCGGGCGGAGTGGTAGAGGCTTTTCCGCAAACGTGTCCAGACCGATTCCAGGGAACGCGAGCGTTGGGGCGCACGACGCACTTTGCGCATGTTGTCGCGTGGGTTAGGCGAGCCGGGGTCAGGTGTTCTGATTTCTGTTTTGCTTCCGCGATCCACCCCAACCTTGGTTCGCAGACAGTCACCCGATCAACGGTTCGCTCTCCATCGCAACCGCAAAACAGAAATCAGAACACCTGACCCCTGACCTCGACCCCGCGCCTGTTACGGAGCGAATCGCAAATTCACGGCGGTTGGGCTTTTCAAACGGAAGCAAACGGGGTCAAGTGTTGTCGCTTGTGCTGGCTGGTCGCTGGCCGTTCCCGTTGTCGAAAGATGCTGGCCGTGTCTGATTCGCTTGCCACTGATCCGCACCGTTCCGCCTCTTCGTCTGCGTCGCTCAGCGATCGCGTGAAGTCGTTGCAGCTTCCGCAGGATTCGGGCAGTCGGCACGCCGCATCGGAAGTCGTGGCTTGGTTGTTGTGCGTGGCACTGACCGCATTCGGCGGTTGGTTGGCGTATGAGAAATGGAATCCGCAGCCGTCCGACTCGTTGCTGGAAGCCAAGCCGGGATCGCCGGCGAATGCCGCTGACGCGAACTCCGGCGAGAACACATCGGCCACGTCCGCGAAGCCGGCGGACAATAAGAAGGACGGACTCGTCCACACCGACAGCGGCTACATCATTCCGGCGCATCAGATTCTGGTCAGCCCGAAGGTGTCCGGCATGATCATGACTCTTAACGTCGAGGAAGGTCTGCGCGTCAAAAAGGGGGACGTGCTGGCCGTGCTGGAGACGGTGGACTACGACGCCGATGTGCGACGCTCGCAAGCGACGTTGCAGTTGTCTCGGAAGCGGTTGGAGGAACTCGAACGGGGGACTCGGCCGGAAGAGATCAAGCAGGCGGAAGCGGAACTCGCGGAGACGCAGGCGAACTTGGATGACCTCGAACGGACTTACAAACGGAACAAAGACCTGTTCGCGAAGAAGGGGGCGACCGAGCAAGAACTGCTCAGTTCGGAAGCGAATCTCTTCGCGATGCAGCGTCGGTTGAGCAAGTTGAATTCGATGCTGGCGCTGCTCCGCGAAGGCCCGCGCATCGAACGCATCGAGCAGGCGAAGGCGGAAGTGCAACAAGCGGAGGCCGACGTCTCGAAGGCGCAATGGCGGTTGAGCAATTGCACGATCAAAGCTCCGATCAGCGGCACGATCCTGAAGAAGAACGCCGAAGAAGGGAACATCGTCAACTCGGTCGCGTTCAACGGTTCATTCAGCTTGTGCGATATGGCGGACCTCTCGGACCTGGAAGTCGATCTGTCGGTGCAGGAGTCGAACATCTCGAAGGTCTTCAAAGGCCAACGCTGCAAAGTGCAGCCGGAAGCGTTCAAAGACCGCAGCTATGACGCCTACGTGCATCGCTTGATGCCAATCGCCGATCGCTCGAAGGGAGCGGTCCCGGTGCGCGTGAAGGTCCGTGTGCCGGCGGAGGAAGAAGGCGTGTTCCTCAAGCCGGAGATGCGCGTGACCGTGTGGTTCTACGGCGATGAGAAGCTGGCGAATTAGCGAGCATCATCCTTTGCGTCGCCGAGTCATCGGCGGGCAGATCACCGAGATCAATTCGCGCTTGTTGCGTCGGTAGACTGCGAAGTCAGATCGATCCACGGTGACGACCGAATGCTTGGGGAAGAGCTCACTCATGCGAACCAGGCATAAATCAGCGAGATCAGGCTGTCGATCCGCGTAACGCCGAGCCAGCTCTTCAAGCTGAGGCAGGTGTTCGCTGGCATTGAACGCGAGCAAAACAAGCCCGTCGCGGATCATCTCCAGGACCAGTGGGACGCTTTGAAGATGAAACGCGGTCTCGGCCAAGACGGGTTCACAGGTCAGCAACGGTTCGGTGATTTCCGTCGCGATGGCGACGGCCCAATCGTGGAACTCGTCATTCCGATTAGCGAAGGCAACCAAGAAGCCGGTATCGGCAATGCCCTTCATCCGCGTGAAAACCCTTTACGACGCGACAATCCCTTGGGACCACGAACACTGCCGGCCAATCGCAGGAAGGGACGTTCGGCTTGTTGACGCCGCGCCTGATCGAGTTGCTCACGCGCGAGCTTGTCAGGCGAAACGCCTGCCCGCTCCGCCGCAGCATCAAGCCACTCGGATAACTCTTTGGTCAGGCGAATTGTGATGGTCTGAGTCATTGAGCAGACTCTATTCGTCTCCGCGAAACACAACAAGACGGCGTTTGATTTCACACTGCGCTTCGGCTACACGAAAGCTGACTGCGACTGCGTTTTAAGAAGGGGTCACGATGTCTGTGGAAATCTGCGTGAAGGTCGATCATGTGTCGAAGTCGTTTCGGCGCGGGAGCGAGTCGATCGAAGTGCTCAGTGGGTTGTCGTTGCAGGTGCCTCGCGGCGAATACCTGGGGCTGATGGGGCCGAGCGGTTCGGGGAAGACGACGCTGCTGAATCTGATCGCGGGACTCGATCAACCGACGGCAGGATCGGTGTGGGTCGGCGATACGGAAATCTCGCATCTGAGCGAGAGCCAATTGGCCGCGTGGCGCACGCGGAGCCTGGGCTTCGTGTTTCAGTTTTATCACTTGCTGCCGGTGCTCACGGCTTACGCGAATGTCGAACTGCCGTTGTTGCTACTGCCGTTGACGGCGGCTCAACGAAAGCAACAAGTGCTGACGGCGCTGGATATCGTCGGGCTGTCCGATCGCCTGCATCACCGGCCGGGGCAGTTGTCCGGCGGGCAATGCCAGCGAGTCGGGATCGCTCGCGCGATCGTGACCGATCCGGCTTTGATTGTGGCCGACGAGCCGACTGGTGATCTCGATGCAAAGTCCGCGGAAGAGATTCTGAATCTGCTGTGCGAACTGCGGACGCAGTTGAAGAAGACGATCGTGATGGTCACGCACGACCCGCGCGCGGCGGCTCGCGCGGATCGGATTTTGCATTTGGAAAAAGGGAAGCTGGTCGAGCAGATGGCGGAGGAGGGCAGGTAAAAAATAGGGGGTAAAAAATGGGAGGGCGGCGAGTCAACGAATTGGTAATGCCCTGGCAACCTCTTCTGATCTCGTTTCTGTTTTCATCTTTTACCTAGGATTTTTTACCCTCAAGTTTTCCGTCCCCGTCTCGCTTAAACACGAGCAACCTTAATGGATTGGTCAGTTCATGAAATTCCTCAGGCTCATTTATCAGAATCTTTGGCGGAATAAGCTGCGGTCGTCTTTGACGGCGTTGGGGACGATGGTGTTGGTGTTTGTGGTCACGTTGGTCTGGTCGATTCTCGGCTTCCTGGCAAACGCGACGACTGAGAAGCCGGCGAACATCAAGGCGATCGTGTCCGAGCGTTGGCGGATTCCGAGCATGATGCCGTATGCCTACTCCACGTCGCTCAAGGAGGGAGCCGCGACCGAACCAGAGCACATCAAGCCGCAAGACAACATGACGTGGACCTTTTACGGCGGGTCGATTGACCCGAAGAAACGGACGTTTGAAAGCATCGTCTTCGCGTTCTGTCTGGAACCGAAGAAGCTGCTGACGATGATGGATGGGTTCGACGATTTGCCGGCGGACTCGGCCGATCGCAAAACGCTGGAAGCGGGCGTCGCCAAGATGGAGCAGAACCGGCAGGGCATTCTGCTCGGCCGCGATCGCATGGAGCGGTTGAAGAAGAAGATCGGCGATCGCTTCATCATTCACAGTTTCAACTACAAGGGGATTGATCTCGAAGTTGAGGTGGTCGGGACACTGCCGGCTCGGAGGTACGACCAGAGCGCGGCGATGAATATCGACTATTTCCTGAGCGCAATTGATGCCTACAAGCAGCAACACAACGGCAAGGCTCATGAGATGGCGGCCAAGACGATGAATCTCGTGTGGCTGCGCGTGCCGGACACGCAGTCCTTCACGCAGGTCGCGGCGCAGATTCAGGAGTCGCCGCAGTTCTCGTTGCCGGCGGTGAAGGTGCAAACGTCGTCGTCGGGGATCTCGACGTTTCTGGAGGCTTATCGCGATCTGCTGTGGGGCATGCGCTGGCTGTTGGCTCCGGCGATTCTGGTGACGCTGGCCGTCGTCATCGCGAACGCAATTAGCATCAGCGTGCGCGAACGGCAGGCGGAGTTCGCCGTTCTGAAAGTGCTCGGCTTCCGACCGGGACAGATTCTGGTGCTGGTGCTGGGGGAGGCGCTGCTGATCGGCATCGCATCGGGAGTCGTCAGCGCGGGGGGCACCTGGCTGGTGGTCAATCAAGTGGCGGGAGGCATCCCGTTTCCGATTGCGTTCTTTCCGAAATTCTTGATTCCCGCGGATGCGTGGTGGTGGGGCTTGGCGGTCGGAGGCGGGACCGCGTTCCTGGGAAGTTTCATTCCCGCTTGGACCGCCTGCCGCGTGAAGGTGTCCGAAGTGTTTGCTCGCGTGGGATGATCTCACTGGTCGGGGCGAGCGATGTGACGACCTGCCAACGGGCGTTGAGCACCATGACAAAAATGCAAAATCACAACTTCAACTCGGTACGGCATATTTGCGGCTCAGCTCGTCGAGGAATTCGCTCGCGAGACGAGTTCGTCCCGCACGAACATCAGACATCGCTCGCTGTAATGCTGCGACCGATTCGTCCAAGTCTGTGTCGTCGGCCACGCCGCTCAATTCGCGATACAGGTCGTCGGACATCACGACATACGACCGTTCTTGACCGGCAATGCGCAACGGTCCGCCGTGTTGAGCAGAAACCGCGTTTTCTAATTCCTGAGTCATCTTGAGCATGGTGCTGGCAGTCTATCGGTCGTGTGAGTGGCAGTGAACTCAAAAGTCTTCGGAAGCCAAAAGAGGCAGCGGCATGTGGGAAATCATCATCGCGTTGGTTGTGTTGCTGGTGCTGCTGGTCGGTGGCTACTTCACCGGGCTGCTGACGCTGGCGTTCACGAATCCGGCGATTGGGTTTGGCGGAGCGGCCGGGCTGATCGTGGTCTTGATCGTCCTGAGCAAAGTGCCGCTGAGCTACAACTTTCAAAACTTGCTGGTGCGTTGGCGGACGACGTTGTTGACCGGATTGGCATTCACGCTCGTGTTGTCACTGCTGACGGTGATGCTGGCGTTCGTCAAAGGGATGTATGTGCTGACGCAATCAAGCGGTCAGCCGCGCAACGTGCTGGTGCTGGCTGAAGGCTCGACGGACGAGGGCTTCAGCAATCTTGGTTTCGCGAACGTCGGCGACATCGAAGCTCAAGAGGCGGTGGCGAAGGATGGGCAGCAGCCGCTGCTCAGCCGCGAGACCTACATCATTGTGAATCAGCCGGTCGAAGCTTCGGTGAAGGGCCGGCCAGAGCGGCGCTTCTTGCAGATGCGCGGCGTCGATGATTCGCGGCTGACTGGCCGAGTGCATGGGCTGCCGCTGTATCCCGGCGGAAGTTGGCTTTCGGACGCGGGTGCTCGCGAGTTGTCCGGCCAGGGGGACTCGCAGAAGCCGGTCAACGCTTATGAAGTGGTCGTCGGCGAAGGGATCGCTCGCGAGCTGGGGAAGGATCGACCGGAGGCGATGTCGCGTCCGCACCTCAAGCGATTGGATGTCGGCGATACTTTCAACGTGAATAGTCGCGTGTGGGTGATCGTCGGCGTGTTGAAGTCGGAAGGGAGCACGTTCGATTCGGAAGTCTGGGCCAAGCGCTCGATCGTCGGCCCGATGTTCGGCAGCGAGTCGTATTCGACGCTGGTGCTGCAAGCGTCGAAGGATTTCCACCGCGATCAGCGTGCGGCGTACAAAGCGGAACGGCTCGCGAAGATCGCCGAGGCAACGGCCAAGACCGCAGACGTCCAGAAGCGCGCGGCCGAGGCGAAGGCGGCCGGCAAAGAATTCACCGAAGCGGCCGATCCGATTCCGACTTGGACCGAACCGAAGAGTGACGACCATTGGGACGCGGAGATGGTCAAAGCGTACTTCAACAACGACTACAAGAAGTCGTCGGTCAACGCGATCGTCGAGACCGATTACTTTGAGAGTCTCAATCAGCTCAACTTGCAGTTTCTGTACGCGATCATTTTCGTGACGATCATCCTGTCGGTCGGCGGCGTCTTCGGTGTGATGAATACGATGTTCGCGGCGATCAGTCAGCGGCTCAAAGACATCGGCGTGCTGCGGCTGCTGGGTTATCGCCGCCGCTCGATCTTGGTTTGCTTCCTGCTGGAGTCGGTGCTGATTGCGATGATCGGCGGCCTGATGGGGGTCGCGCTGGGAAGTCTCTCGGACGGTTGGACCGCCAGCAGCATCGTCGGCAGTGGGCAGGGGGGCGGGAAGTTCGTCGTGCTGCGATTGACGGTTGATGCGCAAGTGCTGGCCGTTGGTTGTTTGCTGAGTTTGATGCTGGGGTTTGTCGGTGGGTTGATACCGTCGCTGAGCGCGATGCGGTTGTCGGCGCTGGAGGCGCTGCGGTGATCTCCGCGTTCGGGGTCGGATCGCGCGGTCGAATAGCCATGCTCCGCACGTTCGCTGCTTGTGCGACGAAACGAGCAATCGGTGCCGGTCGAGCATCCGCTGTGCGTCGCACGCTGCGCGGGATGTCTCCGAGATACGGTCGTTGTCACGCGAACAAGCGGCTCTTTCCGACTCGCGCCGCCGATATCTCGCTGTGAATTCTTGGAAACAACTTGCCAAACCTCAGGACTTCATTCGCAGCGTTCGCCGCCCCAAGGTGTATCGCTCGCAGGAGTGGTGCGAGATGAAATCTCCGTTTGTTCGATTCAGCCGCTGCGTTCGTTCTCCGCTGTCTGTTGCGACGCTTGGCCTCTGCACGTTGTGGGGTTGCCGGCATCTGCCCAGCTCCCGGACTTCGATCGAATGCCCACAGTCCGCGTATGCGCCGTTCGAGGCCCCGAGTGTTCCGGTCGCTGGCGCTTACGAAGAACCGGCGACCGTGAGTGCCATTGCTCCGAACGGCGTTGAGCCACCGATCGTGTCATTGTCGGAAGGCGATGTCTTCGTGCCGTTGCCGAACGAACCGGCCGCACCGTCACAACCGGTCGCCAAGGTTGATGAATCCACCGCTCCAACAACTCCCGACGAAGTGCTGGAAGTAGAGGCCGACCCGCAGCAGCCACCCGCGACGCCGAAACTGGGTGTCCCACCAGAGCCGGCTCCGAAGAAAGAACTGGAGTTGGAAATCGACAGCGAACCGCAAGCGCAAGCCAAGCCGAAAACAGCACCCAAAGAGTTGGCCTTGGTGGACGACGACAAACCGGTCGTGCGGATTGAGCCCGCGACTCCCGCGAAGGAAGCGGCCACCGTTCTCGACAACGAAGTCTTGTCGCTCGACTCGTACTGCGATGGGCTGGTGTTCGACTCACAAGGCTTCGGCTATGTGTCGCACAAGAATCGGATCGTGAGATTCTCGCCGACCGGCGAATCGTCGGTGTGGGGGACGCTCACCAGCCCGAAAGGGCATCGCATTGAACCGGAAGGGACGCATCTGGTCTGCGATGTCGAACGCCGCTCGGTGCTGCGGTTGTCGTACGATGGCAAGGTGGTCGGCGTGGCGGCGAAGGACTGCGACGGCACTCCGTTTCGCGCGCCCTACGACATCGCGGTCGATCCGAGAGGGGGCTTCTATTTCACCGATCCGGGTTATGTTCAAATCAAGAACCCGATCGGCAAGCTGCACTATGTGGATCGCTCCGGCAAAGTGTCGGTGGTCGCCGCGAAGATCGGTTATCCCACGGGAGTCGTTTACGATCCCGCTCGTCAGCGCGTGCTCGTCGCGGAATCGCAGTTCAATCGCATCCTCGAATTCCGTCTCTCCGAACCGGGCAAGATTGAATCGCATGAGGTGCTGGTGCAACTGCCGCTGTCGCCCGACACCGACTATCACCTCGCGAGCTTGTGTCTCGATGCGACCGGCAATCTGTATGTGACTCAGCAACAGACGAAGACAGTCCACGTCTTCGATCCACAAGGCCGCCCAGTCGGACGCTTCTCGACGGGTGCGGTCGCTCCGAGTTCCGTCGCGCTGCGATCGCCAAACTCCGAAGAGTTGTTCTTCGCCGGCGAAGCCGATGGTCGTGCTCGTCACGGCAAAGTGCTGCGGCTGAATCTCGGCCAGTAGCTCAGGCGTAGCCGCCGTTCGCCAGATCGCGGGTGTTGAGCGAGTTGCCCGCACTCTGGCGAGTGCGGCTACAAGCGGCTCGACTGATTCAATCGCTGCGATGGCTACAACCGCAACGATCCGAAGTGTCCAGAAGCGCCGCGCGAATTTGCGGATGCCCGGAAAACTGTGACGCATGTGTCGAGAAAGCCGGGGGTATACTTCGCCGCCGTACAGAGTGCGTCCCGCCAGCTTTGTTTTTTCGCGATTGAATGCCAGCCACAGTCACTGTGGTTTAGCGCCGCGGATGACACGCTCCTGCGATCGGCGGAGTTGTCACGCTTTGGAAACAAGCTCGGAGCTGGCGGTGTATCAATTCAGCAGGCTCGAGAACGGCATTCGCATCGTCACGGAACATCTTCCGTGCTCGCGGAGCGTCTCTCTGGGCGTGCTGGTTGACGCGGGACCGCAGGACGATCCGGTCGGCTTGAGTGGCTTGGCTCACCTCTCCGAGCACGCTCTGTTTCAAGGGACCAGCGGACGCAGCGCGTTCGAAATAGCTCGGCTGATGGACGTGGCGGGCGGGGCGATGGGAGCCTTCACCGCTCGCGATTACACTTGCTTCTACGCGAACGTGCTGGACGAGTACCTGACCTACGCAACCGAGTTGTTCGGCGACATGCTGCTGAACTCGGTCTTCCCGGAAGAGAACATCGAGCGCGAGAAACAAGCGGTGCTGCGCGAAGTCGGGCTGAGCCACGACACGCCGACCGAGCACGTGCATCAGCAGCTCAAGCGATTGATCTGGCCGCACCACGCGCTGGGGAGCGCGGTTCCCGGCGACGCGGTAGCGATCGAGCGAATCACCAGCGCCGACGTGCAAGCATTCGTGCGACGGCATTACACACCCGACCGCATCATTATCGCGGCGGCTGGCAACGTCGAACACAACGCGCTGGCCGAACAGATTCGCGACGGCTTCTGGCGATTGGACGGCGTCAGTCCGTCGCGCCGTCCCGCACACTGCCGGTTTCATTCCGGCGTCGCACTCCATGAGACGCCAGTGTCGCAGGCGTACTTCGCGATCGGACTCGAAGCCCCGGCGTATTGCGCGGCGGAACGCTATCGGTTGTTCCTGCTTAACTCGGTGCTCGGCGGTGGTCTGAGTTCGCGGTTGTTCCGCAAGCTGCGTGAAGAACGTGGATTGGTCTACGGCATCTCTTCCGAGTTGCACGCCTATCGCGACGCCGGTGTGCTGGTCATCGAAGGGAGCACGGCTCCCGAACATCTCACGTCGGTGGTCGCACTGACGATCATGGAGTTGCAACAGCTCGCGACGTTCGAGACGGAGATCGACGAAGAAGAATTGTGGACCGCCAAGATGCAGTTGCGCAGCCAGCAGTTGCTGTCGGCGGAAAATGCTCACACGCGCATGAGCCGCCTGGCGACGCAAGAGCTGTACTTCGGCCGGCACCTGCCGGAAGCGGAAATCCTCGCGGAGATCGAGCAGATCACGGCAGAAGACTTGTGGCAAACCTGTCGCCTGCAATTGCTGCCGGCGGTCGGTCAATTGGCGCTGTCGGTCGTCGGCCCGGAAGCGGCCGAGTGGTATTCCCAGGAATCGTTCGAGGACTTGTTGGGCGAGTTCTCGCTCTGTGCGGCGTGAAGTGGATTTGAGATTTGGAATTTGAGATTTGAAATTTGGTGACGACATGGCTGTTCCTGAGAACGTCAAAAAGATGTGGATTGAGATCCAACGAAAGTACGACTTCCCGGTCAATGCGATCGGCGTGCGGATCAATCAGAAAGATTCCGCCACGCTGAAAGTGTGGAAGGAAGAAGGGATCGATCAGTTTCAGAAGAAATGATGTGAACGTGGCGGACGCTGCCAGCGTCCGTCTCGCCGACGCAAGCTGCGTCGGCTACGGGAGTGATGACTCATGCTGACTCAAGACAGCGATTCTTCGGCGGGTGAATTGGCGTTGCGACGCGGCGTATCGGCGGCGCGTGCGGGGTTGCACTCCGTCGCGGCGGCGAGCTTTGAACGCGCGGCGGAAAACTTGCCGGACGATCCGAACGTGTGGCTCTGGCTGGCCTGGGCGGCGAACTCGCCCGACAACACGCTGCGTTGCTTGGAACGCGTATTGGAATTGTCCCCCGGTCATGCCGCCGCTAGCGCGGGACTGATCTGGGTACAAGCGCTGGCGAATCCTGCTCCGGCACCGGTCGTCGTCGTGGCCGCTCCGCCAGTTGTCGAGATCCCGGAACCGATCGCCGCTCCGGTCGAGATCGTGGCAGAAGCGCCTGCGGTTGAAGTCGAATCGGTGCCGGCCGTCGTTCCTGCCGCCGAACCGAAAGTAGCTTGGGAACCGGAACCGATGCCTGCTCCGGAAGTCGTCGCCGAAACGGTTCCAGAAACGACCGACGAATGGCATCACGAACCGGTTCCGGCCGAACCCGCTCGTCGTCGTTGGAGCGAACTCGTCCAGCGCGGTTCGGAATTGCGGATGGGGACGACCACGACCTCATCGGCGGCGCATCTGCCGCCTCCACTGCCGACCACTCCGCCACCACTGCCGTACTTCAGCGCGACGGCGAAAGCCGACCCGGAAGTCGTCGTGCAAACGCGATTCAACGAAGTGCCGGCGAGCCACGAATCGGAAACGAGTGCGGATGTCGAAGCGTTGGCAACGTCGTTCAGCCCGCCAACGGAAGTCGCATCATCGGATGGCCGACCGCTGGTGATGGTGGTCGATGATAGCCCGACGGTCCGCAAGCTCGTGTCGCTCACCTTGGAGCGGCGCGGTTATCGAGTCATCTCCGCGTTCGATGGCGTGGCCGCGATCAAGGAACTGGGAACCTGCCGGCCGGATCTGATTCTGCTGGACATCAACATGCCGAGGCTGGATGGCTATCGGCTGTGCAAGCTCATCAAGAAGCACGAAGCCACGCAGAACATTCCGGTGGTCATGCTCTCCGGCAAGGACGGAATGTTCGACAAGCTGCGCGGCCGGTTGGTCGGCTGCTCGGATTACATTACGAAACCGTTTGAAGCGGATGCTCTGACTCACAAAGTTGCGAAGTATTTGGCTACGGCTGTGACAAGCTCGTAGCGCTCCAATGGAAAATGAGAAATGGAGAATGAGAAATGCAAAATGGATGAGCGTCTCATTTTGAATTTTCCATTTCTCATTTGTCATTTTTCATTTTGACTGCCCGCAATCGACTCCCCTGATTGACCATGAATCCCCACGAAGCACTGCCTGCCGCGGCTGACGGGCGGTCGTCGGATGACGACCGGCTGGAGATGCTGTTGGTGCATCTTGTGGGAGGGCTTGAGCAGCAGATGACGACGCTCGAACGGACCGATCACGTCAAACGCATGATCCGCATGATTGAGACTTCGCTGGGGATGCTGGTCACGATCCTCGACACGGGGATCGGGAATTTTGATGGAACCTTCTTCGCCGACGAGTTGCCCTCGGTCTGGCGGCTGCGCGAACGGAGCAAAGTGGTGCTCGATGTGCTCGACCGCGAATCGTGGACCAGCCTGTTCAGCCTCAGCCCGAAAGCGAAAACCGCGACGCTGACCATGCACCGCAATTTGGGAAAGAACTTCGCGTCATCGTTCCGCGACCTGCTCGCGCGGTTCGGCGAAGAGTTTCAGTCACCGCAGCTCCGCAACGACTTCCGCGAAAGCTGCACGGCACTCGTGGAAGATTTCGCACAGAGATGGTGAAGAATTTATGACCGCGACCGTCCTTGTTGTTGATGACAGCCCGACCGCCCAGCGACTGATCCGCGAGTCGGTCGAGGCGGGTGGCTATCGCGTACTCACCGCGTCCGACGGCAACGAGGCGATTGAGGTCGCCATGCGCGAGCGGCCCGACTTGATCGTGCTCGATATCATCCTGCCGAAGAAGAACGGCTTTCAGGTCTGCCGGCATCTCAAAGCGTTTCCGGAGACGTGCGGGATCAAGGTCGTGTTGCTCAGCAGCAAGAACCACGAGATGGACATCCTGTGGGGCAAACGGCAGGGAGCGGACGGGTATCTGACAAAGCCGTTCGAGTCGGAACAGTTGCTCGCCTGCATCGAATCGGCACTGCGAGCCGAATCGGCTCCATCGCTCGCCGCGCCCGAACCGGCCGCGCCGTGAGGTCCGCCGCAGAGGTGTTCGTGGGGTAAACTCGTGGCGATTCGTAGCCTGACTCTCCGAGTCGGGTGCATTTGCCGAGCAAGTCCCGACTCGGAGAGTCAGACTACGAACGAGGAGTCCATCGTGACCGACGCCGTTGCTGCCCCGGATGCTCTGAGCCTGCAAAGCTTGCTCGCGCAGATTGACCGCGAGACGAGCCACGATCCGCTGAGTCCATTGCCGAACGCGCCTCAGCCAGAATCTGTCAGCCCGGCCGTCAAGCATGTGCTCTTCATGCTTAACGAATCGCATTACGCCGTGCCGCTGGCCAACGTCTTGGAGCTCCAGCGACTGCCGCACATCACGATGCTGCCCAACGTCCCGGATTGGCTGCGCGGCGTAACGAACCTGCGCGGCGACGTGCTGTCGGTCGTCGATCTGCGTTCGTTGTTGGGTCTGCCCGACGCCGAGAGCAACGTTTCGCAACGGCTAATCGTGGTCCGCTCGACGCGTGAAGAGATCTCAACCGGCTGGATCGTCGATCGTGTCACAGGCATCCGCGGCATCGCCGTCGAGGAATTGAAGCCGTGCTCGACGCTCATGACTGGCCCGGCCGTCAGCTTCTTGAGCGGAGTCGTCGAACGGGACGCGCGCTTGATCGCCGTGCTCGACGTGAACCGCGTTCTCTCGTCGCCAGAGATGCGGCAGTTCGAGCCGACATGGCAAGCAGCATAAAGTAGACGAGTCACTCCGTGACTCGAATTCGAGTCACGGAGTGACTCGTCTACTTTGCTTGCGAATCGTGGCTTGGCTTGCCAACGTATCGCCCATGTCTGCGCCCGATCCGTCCCAATTTGGAAAGCCGCCCGACTTGCCGGCCGTCGGAACCGCCTTCGCGCGGTTGTGCGAAGTCATCGCTCGGCTCCGCTCGCCAACTGGCTGTCCGTGGGATCGTCAGCAAACGCTCGAAACCATCAAACCGTTCACGCTCGAAGAGACTTACGAACTGCTGGAGGCAATCGACTCGAAAGATGACACGGCGATCGTCGAGGAACTCGGCGATCTGCTGTTGCAAGTCGTGCTGGATGCTCAGATCGGCCGCGATGAAGAGCGGTTCGGCATCGAACAAGTCCTCGACGTCATCACGCACAAGATGATCGCTCGGCACCCACATGTCTTCGACACCGAGAAGGCTCACACGGCCGAGGAAGTGCTGACGAACTGGGACCGGGCCAAACAGCACGAGAAGCAGCGGGACTCGATCTTCGACGGCTTGCCGACCTCGCTGCCGGCGCTCGCGCGGTGCGCTCGCATCGCCGAGAAGGCTGCGCGGGTCGGATACGATTTTCCGCATCGAGCGATGCTGTTCGACAAGCTCCGCGAGGAGATTGATGAGCTTGCCGCCGAACTGTTCTCCGATGGTCAAATCCCGCAGATCGCCGCGTCCGTGGACATGGCTCCTGTCCCGGATGAACCGATTGCCGATGCGGCTCGGCATCTCCGTGTTGAAGAGGAATTCGGAGACGTGTTGCTCGTCGTCGCCAATCTGGCTCGGCGCTGGAAGATCAATCCGGAAGAAGCCCTCCGCAAGAGCAACGCCAAGTTTGAGCGGCGAGTGCGGTTCATCGAAGATGCGTTGAAGGCCCAAGGCCGCAGCATTCGCGATGCGACGCTGATCGAGATGGAAGAGCTCTATCAGACAGGCAAGCGACAGGAGTCAAAGACTGATTCCCGGCCCTGAGAAGTCGCCGATCCGCAGCCTAAGAATTCCTTGCAAACGTGTTATCCAGACGCTTGCTGGACTCGAAAGTCACCACTACCCTCCCCCCCTTTCTGTCGGTCCCTGGAGGCGGTGTTTCCATGCCACGCCAGGATTCCGAGCCTCCGATGGCCGTTGCTTCGCGGTGGGTCTCCGAGATCATCAACATCGCTCTGCAATTCTGTTTGCCAGCGGGCGCGGGATTTTGGTTGGACGACCGCTGGGGAACTTCGCCGTGGTTGGTGGTGCTGGGAGCGTGCCTCGGTTTTTTCATCGCCGGGACCAGTTTCTCGCAGTTGATCAAGCGGCTCACGCCGCCTCCCAAGTCTCGCCCTTCAAGTTCGTCCGAGAAGACAACCGATAACTCTGGTCCTTCCCAACAATGACTTCGACTTCCACGACTCAAACACCGATGCAGCGCTGTGGTGTGCTCACCGCTTGCACGGCTGCGCTGTGGGTGGTGCTCGCGGGACCGGCTTACTGGCTGGCTGGGAATTTGGGGCTGGAAGGGCTGACGTACTCGGCGTTGCTGTGCTGGTTGCCGGGTTGCTTGCTGTTCTTTGTGATCCCGTTCTTCGGGTTCGCGAACAACAAAGCGTATGCGTTTCTCGCGGGTTCCGGGCTACGGATGTTCGTGGTGCTGGTGGCGACTTTGGTGTTGCAAGAATTTCGAGCCGACTTGGGACTCAAACAGTTTCTGAGTTGGCTCGTGGCGTTTTATTCGGTGACGTTGCTGGTCGAGACGCTACTCATTGTGAAGTCGCCTGAAGCGAATGCGGTTGGCAAGTCGGCGACCAGTCCCCTGTAGCCTGACTCTTCGAGTCGGGTGTTCCCCAGTAGTTGACGGAGTTCGGCCCCTAATGTCTGGCCACTCGAACGACACGTTCCATCACGTCCGAGATTATCCGCACTTCGAGGTACCACAATTCCTCGGAGGTGAAATCCATTTGCCGTCGATCTTCGGGCTGCAGTTGACCAAGTTCATGGTCCTGCAATTGGTCGCGGTTGTGATCGTGTTTTGGATCGGCACGGGCTTGGCCAAACGAGTTCGCGGCGGTCGGCCAGTGAGTGGCCGCTGGTGGAATTTTTGGGAGATGCTGGCGGTTTACCTTCGAGACAACGTCGTGCGGCCCACCATCGGCACCGGGCATCACGGCCATGACGATCATGGGCACGATGACCACGGGCATGCCGATCATGGCCACGCTCACGCGGCAGTGGCGGAATACGCCCATCCGGCCGACAAGTATTTGCCGTTCATCTGGAGTTGCTTTTTCTACGTGCTGATTTGCAATCTGCTCGGCGCGATTCCCTGGCTTGGTTCGCCGACTGGCGAGATCAACGTCACGGGCGTGCTTGCTGTCGTCGCCTTTGGCGCGACCGTTTATTACGGCTCAGAACAATTGGGCTTCGGCGGATTCTGGAAAGCCCTCTGTCCGCACATGGACGTGCCGGGTGCTTTGAAGCCGTTGCTGATTCCGATGATTTGGTCCATCGAATTGCTGGGGTTGTTCATTAAGCACGGTGTGCTGGCCGTGCGTCTGTTCGCCAACATCATGGCTGGTCACACGGTCGTCGCGGTATTTCTGAGTTTCATCGCGATGTTCGGAGCCGGCGAGTTCTTGTTCTACGTGGTGACTCCTGCCAGCGTTCTGGCGCAAGTCGGCGTCGGTTTGTTGGAATTGTTTGTGGCGTTTTTGCAGGCATACATCTTCGCCTTCCTGGCGACGTTGTTTATTGGGACGGCAGTGCATCCGCACTAGCCCGTAGCCGCACTCGCCAGAGTGCGGGTGAATTGGCATTGAGGATTGTCCCGCACTCTGGCGAGTGCGGCTACGAAAACGAACTCGGTTCATTGGCAACGGGGCATGCCCCGGAAAACTCGTTTCAGAGGAGATCTCAAGTGAAGCAAGTGATTCAAGTCAGTTGTTTGGCCATTGCCGCTCTGGTGGCGATGACCGTTCCCGCGATGGCCGCAGAAAGCGGTATCTGGTTTTCCGGCGCGTTTGGCGCGGGGATCGTGATCCTCGGTGCCGGCTATGGCATCGGGAAAATCGGTGCGGCGGCGGTCGAGAGTATTGCTCGGCAACCGGAAGTGGCCGGCAACATTCAGACGGCGATGATCATCGCGGCCGCCCTCATCGAAGGTGCGACGTTCTTTGCGTTGATCGTCTGCATTCTGCGCGGCCAGCCGTTCCCGGTCGCCGGTTAGTTCCTGTTGTCCCGCGAAGCTGTGTGTGATGCGGGCGATTCACTTGTCTTGCGGAAGGTGCTGCGATGCGCAGACTTCTTGTTCTTGGTTTGTTCCTGCTGGGGTTGCTGTTTAGCCAGCTCGCCTTGCCGGCCGGTGCAGTCGCGTTTGACGAAGCTCACGGAGCTACGGCACACGCCGAAGCCGAGCCTGGTGCGCCGATGGATTTCGTCGGTGACTTGGCGATTTGGTCGCTCGTGACCTTCGTCGTTTACCTCATCGTCCTGAAGAAGGCCGCGTGGGGTCCGTTGATTCAAGGCTTGGATCAACGCGAAGCCAAGATGAAGCAGCAGATCGCCGACGCGGAATCCGCGCGAGTAAAGGCGGAAGCCATGCTCGCCGAACACGCGAAGAAGCTCGACAAGGTGCAGGACGAGGTCAAGGAAATCTTGGCCGAGGCTCGCCGTGACGCGGAGCACACCAAGCAGGACATTGTCGCGGTGGCCAACAAAGAGGCCGAAGCGACTCGCAAGCGAGCGGTCGAGGACATCGAGCACGCTCGCGACTTGGCGATGAAGGAGTTGTTCGATTTCGTTTCGTCCAACGTGATCGGTGCCACCGAAAACGTGCTCGGCCGAGCGTTGTCCGACGACGATCAGAAACGCCTCGTACAGGATGCGCTGAATCAAATTGGATCGAAGACCTAGCGAAAAGCAAATTATGCGGCAGTAACCGCGACTCATGTAACCCGAAGCGTCAGCGAGGGCGAGCGCTTCACGGCGGCGTGAGTCGGTGAGTTCTGTCTTGTGAAGCGTCCGCCCTCGCTGACGCTTCGGGTTACATGATTGAGATAACGATGGCCGAAAAGCTTCAAACCAAAATCGCGAGCGTGATGGAAGATCCGAGTGCGATTCAAATCGCGCGGGTTTATGCCGGAGCGTTTCTCGATGCGGCGAAGAGCACAGTCGGTGCGGACGCGGCTCTCGAAGAGGGTCAGTCGTTTGTAGACGACGTGCTCGCGAAGAATGTCGAGTTCGACCGGATGTTGGTTTCGCCAACACTGCGTCGCGACGACAAGCTCAAGCTGATTGAGCGTGTGGTCACCGGGCGTGGCTCGGAGTTCTTTACAAACTTTTTGAAGGTGTTGGCTCGGCATGATCGGTTGGATCTGTTGCCGACCATCTTGCAGGCAGCGCGGATTCAGAATGAGCGGACGTCGGGTCGCAAGCGAGTCTCCGTGAGGACGGCGAAGCCGTTGTCGGATGAGTCTCGGCGAGCGATCAGCGACCGGCTGCGATCGGTGTTTGCCTTTGAACCGATTCTTGAAGCGGTGACTGATGCGTCGTTGATCGGCGGCATGGTCATTCGCGTGGACGATACCGTTTATGACAGTTCGCTGCGGACTCGCTTGAAACAACTGCGAAGCCGTTTGCGTGAGAGGAGCCTCCATGAGATTCAAACCGGACGAAATCGCTTCAGTCATCCAGAAGGAGATTGAGGACTTTCGCGGTCAGATTGAAACGGCCGAAGTCGGTCGCGTGCTGGCAGTGGGCGACGGCATCGCTCGGTGCTACGGCCTGTCGTCGGCCATGTCCGGCGAAATGGTCGAGTTCCCCGGCGGGATTCGCGGGCAAGTCTTCAACCTGGAAGAGAACTCCGTCGGCGTCATCATCCTCGGCGACTACTTGAAGATCGCCGAAGGGGACGAGGTCCGCACGACCGGCGCGTTGCTGTCGATCCCTGTGGGCGAAGCAATGATCGGCCGAGTCGTTGATCCGCTGGGCAACCCGCTGGACGGCAAAGGCCCGATCCTGGCGACCGCCACTCGACCGCTGGAATACGCGGCTCCCGGCATCGCCGGTCGTCAGCCGGTCAAGCAGCCATTGCAGACCGGTATCAAGGCCATCGACTCGATGACCCCGATCGGTCGCGGTCAGCGCGAACTGATCATCGGCGATCGCAAGACCGGCAAGACCGCCATCGCGCTCGACACGATCATCAATCAAAAGGGAAGCGGCGTCATTTGCGTGTACGTCGCCTGTGGCCAGCGAGCCTCCAACGTCGCGGCCGTCTATGAAAAACTCAAAGAGCACGGCGCGATGGACTACACGATCATCGTGTCGTCCACGGCCTCCGATCCGGCTCCACTGCAATACATTGCTCCGTATGCCGGCTGCGCGATGGCCGAGTACTTCACCTACAACGGCAAGCACACGCTGGTCGTGTATGACGATTTGACACGGCAAGCTCAGGCATATCGCCAGTTGTCGCTGCTGGTGCGACGTCCGCCCGGTCGCGAGGCGTATCCCGGCGACGTGTTTTACTGTCACAGCCGCTTGCTCGAACGATCGGCCAAGCTGAGCAACGAACTCGGCGGCGGTTCGCTGACGGCGCTGCCGATCATCGAAACGCTCGACGGTGAAGTCTCGGCGTATATCCCGACCAACGTGATCTCGATCACCGACGGTCAGATTTACCTGGAGCCGTCACTGTTCCTGGCTGGCATCCGTCCCGCCATCAACGTCGGTATCTCGGTCAGTCGCGTGGGCGGCAACGCTCAGACGAAGGCGATGAAGAAGATCGCCGGCTCGCTGCGACTGGACCTCGCCGCGTTCCGCGAACTGGAAGCGTTCGCCTCGCTCGGCACCGAATTGGACAAGGCCACGCAACGGCAACTCGACCGCGGCTACGTCATGGTCGAACTGCTCAAGCAATCACAGTTCGGCCCGCTGCACTTCGCCGACCAGGTCATCAGCATCTACGCCGGCACGAAAGGCTACTTCGACGACGTCCCGCGAGACAAAGTGGCGGGTGCCGAAAAAGAATTGCTCACGTTCATGCGCGAGCAGAAGTCCGAAGTCCGCGACAAGCTCATCGAAACCGGCGAGCTTTCCGGCGACACCGAAAACGCCCTCAAAGCCGCGCTCGAAGAGTTCAAGAAGCAATACTCGGCAGGGAAGAAGTAACTAAGTCAGGGGTCAGGTCTTCAAATTTCAATTTTGGTGCCGCGAACGGAAACGCGGTGTGGTTTGGAAGAGCGATTCACGAATTGAGTCAGTGGCGGATCGCGAAGCCAAAATTGAAATTTGAAGACCTGACCCCGGCCCAACAGGTGAGTCATGGCCAAAGCACGCGCGATTGTGAAACGCCTGAAGGCGGTCAAGAACATTCGCAAGATCACCAAGACGATGGAATTGATCGCGACGGCTCGCTTCAAAAA
>CAMDDX010000092.1 GCA_945893075.1 Planctomyces sp. SH-PL62
AACCTCGAGTGCAGCAACATCCTTGTCGCCTTTCGTACCAAAGACTCCAATTCAAATTCCAACCGTCTGACTTGGTACGATTCCGTTTTTTAGCAATCGGGTAAACCCCAAAAACGTAGCTGTCCAAACCTCACGTTCACGGGGCTGGGGGTAAGGGGACATCCGCGAGCGTCCATGTTTCCGCGGCCGGAAATTCTGTGTTCTCCCGACGATAGCCACTCAAATGAACTCTCCATGCCGGTTCACCTGCGGAAACCGTTGTACCGAGCATGGAGAAGTTATTGCCAAATGGATTGTCCAGGCTCATCCCGAAGTACCAGTCGTTGGTGGGCAGACCGTTTTCGGTGACGGTCGTCTCAGGTGAAAAGTACCATGTCTTTAACTTTCTGCCATCGGGGTGGCTGTAGAATTCCCGCTGGAGGCGATGGAGCGTGACCGTGAGATCGCCGTCGCTCTTGGTGGCCGGCAGTTCTTCGGCTTGCCAATTCTTCACGGGCGGCGGTGACGGATGGGTCAACTCGAACGTGGCCACGACTTCGCCGGACGTGTTCTTCACTCGCAACGGGAATCTGCCGTTGTCGGTGCGAAAGGCCGGGAAGGAACTGCTGACCACCCACGCATCCCCGTCGCGATGGTTCGCACGGAAGGGACGCCGGCCGGCACTCTCCTTGATACCGCTTCGTCCAATTTGCCGGTGCTGCGGATTTGAGTCGGAGATTTCTACTCCCAACGAATTGATGACGGTACTACTGCCCCACCAATCGAAGTCGAGCGATCGGCCCGAACGGCCATTTCGATGACTCATCCAGATCCTCAAAACCGGCGGTGGATTCCGGAAGTCGATGATCGGCAGCTTGCGGTGGTCCCAAAACCTCCACGGTTCAGACGGCGAATAGTCGTAAACGATCGCATGATTTTGTCCCCAAGTTACACCTTCAATTTTCAAAATCGAACCGTCCGGCAATCGACGCTCGTTTTCGCCAAGCTGCGGCTCCGGAGCCATCCACGCCAAAAACCAGAGGACGACAGCGATCAGGACCACACCGCCGATGCTCGTTCCGAAGATCAGTACCCACGGATTGATTGACCGCTTCGCACGCTGCGCTGGAAGTTGTTCGAGAACGGACTGCGGTTCACTTTTCATTTGCGAAGCTCTCCGACCATACTCAGCGGCGTGGTGTGGGCGGCTCGCCTGCACCGAGTGGATTTTGATCTTTGTGCAGGCGAGCCGCCCGCACCACGATAAGCCGATCTCTTTCGAGGAGCCACTGCCGATGAACCTGCGAACGAAGTACACGATGTTGGTCGTCTGGGGAGTTTTGGTCTTCGTCTCGTCTGCCAGCACCTTCGCGGCGGACACGGTCAAGTTGGTGCGCAGCGGTGACACGGTTGCCGTCACGATCAACGGCGAAGAATTCGCGACGTATCAATTCGCCAAGTCGCTGCCGAAGCCGTTCTTCTCGCCGGTGAAGTTGGCCGGCACGCAACTCTCTCGGCCGATCGTCGGCGAGGACTACAAGGGAGACCATCCGCACCACAAAGGGATCTGGGTCTCGGTCGATGAAGTCAACGAGATCAAGTTCTGGGCAGAGAAAGGGAAGATCGAAAACCGCAGCCTCGAACTGTTCGCGGCCGAAGGGAACCCGGCGAAGCTGAAGACCGAGAATCATTGGCTCGGAGATGACGGCAAAGCTGTGTTGATCGAGACGACGACGATCGGCATCCACGCGAATCGGCTGCTGAGCTATGACATCCGCCTCCGCATGGCCAGCGGCGACGTTCACTTCCGAGATACGAAGGAAGGACTGCTCGGCTTCCGTCTCGCCGAGTCGATGCGCGAAGACAAAGGGAGCGGCGTCATCACGAATGCCGACGGCAAGAACGGCTCGAAGGAATGCTGGGGCCAACGCTCGGCCTGGGTTGATTACGTCGGGCCGGTGGACGGCAAGAGTTTCGGCGTGACGATCTTCGATCACCCAAAGAACTTTCGGCCGAGCCGCTATCACGTCCGCAACTACGGCCTGTTCTCGGTCAGCCCGTTCGGCGAAGCGGCCTACACGAACAACCAAGAGAAACCGGTGGACGACGTCTTCCCAAAAGGCTCGGAGTTGCGGATGCGATACGGCATCTTCTTCCATACCGGCGACGCCGCATCCGCGAAGTTGCCCGACGTCAACGCTCAGTTTTTGAAAGCTTCTGAAGGCGAGAAGTAGTTCGGACGCCTACGTCCGAACAATCGAATGACCGGACGTAGGCGTCCGGTCTACGGAACTCATCCGCATCAATTCCATCCCTCCGAAAGGACTCCCATGTTTTCTCGACGACAGTTTTCTGGAATGCTCACCGCCGTGTTGCTCGCGGGCTGTACTCAGCCGCCGGCTTCGGCCCCGCCGTTGCCGATGGGTGCCCCGTTGCCCAAATCCGACACGCAGGATGCTGTGGACGAGGATGCTGCAGAACAGGGTGTTGCTGACGTTCCAGCCACCTTCCAAGTGAAGTTTGAAACCACGAAAGGCGACTTCGTTGTCGAGATTCACCGCGACTGGTCTCCCAACGGAGCGAAGCGAATTCACGAACTCGTCAAATCCGGCTTCTACGACGACTGCCGCTTTTTCCGAGTCATTCGGAAGCCCTGGGAGCAGAACGACTTCATGGTCCAATGGGGCATTCACGGCGACCCCAAAGTGATGGACAAGTGGCGTGACGCCAACATCAAAGACGACCAACCCACCGGCGCGAATCGCCAATCGAATCAGCGCGGCTTTGTGACGTTCGCCAGATCGGACAGGCCGAATTCCCGCAGCACGCAAATCTTCGTCAACTACACCGACAACTCATTCTTGGATCCCGCTCAAAGGGGCTTCAACCCGTTCGGCAAGGTGCTCTCCGGCATGGACGTGCTCGACAAATTGAACGGCGAATACGCCGGTGCTCCAAGCGATGCACAGCCACGCATTCAGCGAGAAGGAAACGCCTTCCTCGACAAAGCGTTTCCCAAACTCGACTCGATCAAGAAGGCGACCTTCGTCAAACCGGAGGCCAAGTCGGACGAGGGGGAGTAGCCGTAACGCCGTGGGGCACGTTTCCAACGTGCCCACGAATTTAGGAGCACGTTGGAAACGTGCTCCACGTTGAACGACAACGCCCCGGCGGGTAATGGTCAACGACCGTTGCCCGCCGGGGCGATTGTGTTTCTTGTCGGCAAGCAACCAACTACTTGGCGGACGCCGCTTGCTTGTTCTGAGCCTTCGCCAATCGCGACTTTAGCCGCGAGGCTTTGTTCGGATGGATCAGCCGTTTGGCTCCGGCTTGATCCAGTCGCTTGGAGACTTCTCCCAACGTGACCGTCGCCGCCGGGGCGTCGCTGGCGGTCGTATCCAACCCGGTTCGGAACTTCTTAATCAGCGTCTTCAGCGACGCATGTTGTGAGCGATTTTGCAGGCGACGTTTCTGAGCTTGGCGGTCCGCCTTGGCGGCATTCGGATTGTTGGGCATGTCTGACTTATGGGTTCGAGTTCAATGGATCGAAAATCTTACCGGCGATCGGGCAATCCCGACTCGGCCGAAGGGGCGGGATTCTAGGCAGCGACTTTCTCGATTGCCAGCGAATCGCGCCACCGGTGCCAATGACGTGACTTTGGTTGACGCGTGGGGTTTTTCCGGGCGGATTTTGTCGCAGTCCTCTCCGTCGGCTAGGATACGACTCGCTCAGTTACTAATGAATGATTCGCGAATCGAGGTCTGGCCATGAATACTTCCCGTCGCCGTGCTCTTCAAACCGTGGCCTGTGGATTCGGTCAACTCGCGTTGGCGGGGTTGGCTCAGTCAGCCAACGCGGCCGGGAATCCGCTGGCTGCGAAGGCGACGCTGCATCCGGCGCGGGCGAAGCGGATGATTTTTCTCTTCATGGCTGGGGGAGTTAGCCATGTCGATTCGTTTGATTACAAGCCGTTACTCGATCAGCACGACGGCCAGATGCGCGAGTTTGATGATGCTCGGACGCTGGCCAAGACCGGGAAGATCGTGCAGCATCGCGTCATGAAGCCGCTGTGGAAATTCCGGCAGCATGGCGAGTGCGGCCGCTGGGCGTCGGAACTCTTCCCACACATGGCCGAGCATGTCGATGACCTGTGCCTGATCCGCAGCATGCACACCGAAGGAGTCGCTCACGGCCCGGCGACGTTGTTCTTGCACACCGGTTCCACGAATTTGATTCGCCCCTCTGTCGGAGCTTGGATCAGCTACGGCTTGGGGACCGAGAGCCAGAACCTGCCGGGCTTCGTTTCGATTTGCCCGGCGATCGCGAATGGCGGACCGAGAAATTTCGGCAGTGCGTTCTTACCGCCGGTCTATCAGGGAACAGCGATTGGCCGCGCGGGCATCCCGACAAAGGAAGCTCAGGTGCGAAACCTCAGCAATGCGCGGCTTTCGCTGGCTGAGCAGCGCGAACGCTTCGAGCTGATCCGGTCGCTCAACGCCGAGCAAGTTGTCCAACATCCTGGTGACAACGAACTGCAAGCGGTGCTCGATTCGTTCGAGTTGGGTTACCGGATGCAAAATTACGCGCCAGAAGTGTTCGATCTCAACCGCGAGTCCAAAGAAACGCTGGCGATGTACGGCATCGACCAGAAGCCCACGGACGACTTCGGACGGCAGTGCTTGATGGCTCGACGCTTGGCCGAGTCGGGCGTGCGATACATTCAAGTCAACTACGCCGATAACTCGGCGAACCCCGCGTGGGATCAGCACAGCAACATGCCCAAGCACGGCGATCACGCGAAAGCGGTTGATCAACCGGTGGCTGCATTGCTGACGGATCTGAAACAGCGCGGACTGCTGGAAGACACCTTGGTTTGGTGGGGCGGCGAGTTCGGCCGCACACCTTACGCCGAGAAGAACGGCACCGGCCGAGACCACAATCCCGGCGGCTTCACGATCTGGCTGGCCGGCGGCGGCGTGAAGCCCGGCTTTGCTCACGGCGAGACCGACGAGTGGGGACATCACGCCGTGCAAGACAAAGTTCACATGCACGACTTGCACGCGACCGCGCTGCATCTGCTCGGCATGGACCACGAGCGTCTGACGTTCAACTACACCGGCCGTCCCTTCCGTTTGACCGACGTCGCTGGGCGAGTCGTTCACGAAATCCTGGCGTGAACTTCGATGCGTGCGAATCGACTCGCTCTGCTGCTTCTCAATCTGTTGGCCGGTTTGGCTCTGGCCGACGAACCGTCGTTGCCACCCCGCGCGGATCTGAGCATTCGCCGCGCGGCGGGGAATTCGGAGATCGTCATCTCTACGACGTCCCGACTGGCCGGGGCCGTGCATTCGCTGACGTGGAACGGCCAAGAGTTCATCAACAGCACCGATCACGGTCGGCAGTTGCAGTCTGCCAGCAGTTTCAGTTCGGACGGCAACCACTGGGCCGAGGCGTTCAATCCGACCGAAGCCGGATCGCGCGATGACGGTGCCGGACCAAACTCGACCAGCCGGTTGTTGCACTCCATCGCGACCAACGCGGAGTTGCAGACCACAACGCAGATGACATTCTGGCTGTCTCCTGGACAGAAATCCGAGGGGCATCCGGCGATCAACACGACCAAGTTGTCGAATCATCTGCTGACGAAACGAGTGCAGATTGGCCTGCCCGAATTGCCGCACGTCATCCGCTACGACGTCACATTCGCCGTGCCTCTGAATGAACGACACACATTCGCGCAATTCGAGGCGCTGACCGGCTACATGCCGGAGGAGTTTCGTTCGTTCTGGACGTTTCGGCCTCAATCCGGCGAACTACAACCGATCGACTTCGGTCCGGGAGAGCAGCCGTTTCCCATCGTCCTGTCCACAGAAAGCGGCAGCCACGCGATGGGGATCTATTCGCCGCAACAGCCGTCGGCCGGCTTTGAGAATGCTGGCTATGGCCGCTGGCGTTTTGAACGCGAGCGAGCCGTGAAGTGGAACACCGTCTTCCGCGTCGGACGCGCGGCCGGCATCGAACCGGGCGAGTATTCCTTCCGCAACTTCGTAGTCGTCGGCGACCGCGAAACCGTGCGGACGTCGCTGATGGAACTGCATCGTCAGTTTCCGTCACAACGACGCTTGCAGGACCAACCGTGAGACATCCCAGCAATCGGAGTCCGTCGCTCGTCTGTCTGAAGTCGTTTATCCAGCGCGGATGAACCGCAACGCAATGTAGGGTGGGACAAGCTCGCTTCGAGCGCCGGCCCACCAGAAACTGGCACACGAGCCTGCGGTGGGCCGGCGCTCGAAGCGAGCTTGTCCCACCCTACAAAAAAACCGGGCGAGTCCGCGTGGAACTCGCCCGGTGATTTTCAGGTTGTCGCTCACTCAAATCCGTTACCGGATGAAGAGCATCTCGCGGTAGGTTGGCAACGGCCAGAGGTCGTCGGCGACGATTTGCTCCAGTTCGTCAGCGACACCGCGGACTTTGACCATCGCTGGGCAGACTTCGTCGCGGTAATGCTTGGCGTGAGACAAGAGATCGCCGCTGGCGGAGTGCTCGACCGCGTGTTGCAGCAGCTTGATCGCGCCTTCAAGTTGGCCGGTCAGTTCCGTAACGGCGTCGAGCGAACTGGTGTCGGGGGTGCGTCCGCAGGCTTTCATCGCGGCGGCGGTCTGAGCCAACTCGCCTTGATAACGGTACGCGGCCGGCAGGATCGACGACCGAGCCATGCCCAGGCACAAACGGCCTTCCGTGTTGATGTCTTTGCAGTAGCGCTCGACATAGATGTCGTAGCGGCTTTCGGTCTCACGCGGGTTGAGGACGCCGTACTTGTCGAACAGAGCGACCGCCTCTTTCTCCTTGATCGCGCCGAGCGCATCGACCGTGTTGCGAAGGTTCGGCAGGCCGCGCTTCTCGGCTTCCTGATGCCACTCTTCCGAGTAGTTGTTGCCGTTGAAGATCACCGCCTTGTGCTGCTTGTAGATGCTCTGCACGAGCGTCTGCACAGCGGCGGCCACCTTGCTGGCGTCGCCGCCAGTGGCCTTCTCCAATTCGGTGGCGACGTAGTCCAAGCTCTCGGCGACGATCGTGTTGAGCACGACCAGCGGGCCAGAGATGGATTGGTTCGACCCGACCGCTCGGAACTCGAATTTGTTGCCGGTGAAGGCGAACGGGCTGGTGCGGTTGCGGTCGCCAGCGTCCTTCGGCAGAGCGGGCAGCGTATCCACACCGATCGTCAGGAAGCCGCCCTTCTTCGAGGACTCCAGCTTCCCCTTTTCGACCTGCTCGAAGACATCGGCCAGCATGTCGCCGAGGAAGATCGAGATGATTGCCGGCGGAGCTTCGTTCGCTCCGAGGCGATGATCGTTGCCTGCGTGGGCAATTGAGGCTCGCAGCAACCTTGCGTTCTTGTGGACCGCACGAATCACGGCGGCGCAGAACACCAAGAACTGCATGTTCTGGTGTGGGTTGTCGCCCGGTTCGAGCAGGTTCGCCGAGTCGGTCCCCAGCGACCAGTTGAGGTGCTTGCCGCTGCCGTTGATGCCGGCGAACGGCTTCTCGTGCAGCAGGCAGGCGAGACCGTACTTGGGAGCGATCTTTTGCAGCATCAGCATGGTGAGTTGCTGATGATCGGTCGCGACGTTGGCGTTCTCGTAGATCGGTGCCAGCTCGTATTGCGACGGAGCGACTTCGTTGTGACGGGTCTTCACCGGCACGCCGAGCTTGTACAGCTCGCGTTCGGTTTCCAACATGCAGGCCAGCACGCGGTCGGGAATCGCACCGAAGTATTGATCCTCGAACTCTTGGCCCTTCGGCGATTTGGCTCCGAACAGCGTTCGGCCGCAAATGTTGAGGTCCGGCCGCGAGAAGTAGAAGTTGCGATCGATCAGGAAGTATTCCTGCTCCGGCCCACCGGTCGCGAAGACATAATCGGGCTCGCTATCGCCGAGCGCTTTCAGCACGCGCTGAGCTTGCTTGTTGAGCGCCTGCATCGAACGCAGCACCGGCGTCTTCTTGTCGAGCGCCTCACCAGTCCACGAGCAGAACGCGGTTGGAATGCAGAGCGTCGTGCCGTTGGCGTTCTCCAGAATGTACGCGGGCGAGGTCACGTCCCACGCCGTGTAACCGCGCGCCTCAAACGTCGAGCGGATGCCGCCGCTGGGGAACGACGAAGCGTCCGGCTCGCCTTGAATCAATTGCTTGCCGGTGAATTCGGAGATCGCGCTGCCGTCGCCGGTCGGCGAAAGGAAGCTGTCGTGTTTCTCGGCGGTGATTCCGGTCAGCGGTTGGAAGACGTGAGCGTAGTGCGTGGCCCCCTTCTCCAAGGCCCAGTCGCGCATAGCGGTGGCGACGGCATCGGAGATGTTGGAGTCGAGCTTCTCGCCCTTCTTGATGCTTCGCAGCAGAGCCTTGAAGATCGGCTTGGGCAGGCGCGCACGCATTTCTTTTTCGTTGAACGTGTTGACTCCGAACAGCGACGGGCTGGGAATCTCGCGAAAGTTCAACGGCGTGGCATCGGACTTGTAACTGACGACGGCGGCAATCGCGGAAGCACGAGCATTCTGGGACATGAGAGCGCAACTCCTGAGACAAAAACCTGGCTCGAAAACCAATCCGACTGAACGACGATTCGCGAACGAAGTGGCATCGAGCAAAACACCTCGCCCGCAACTTTTCTGACCGGAGCACGCTGTGTGCCGGGTGGCGATGCTCGACCGCAACCTGCTGCGCCGCATCGCCATTTTGGAAGTCGGCCTCAATCCTCCTGAAGCCGATTGCCCTGAGCCTCGGCATCTTCTGCCACCGACTCCAGCAACCCCGACCGACCTCGCAGACTGCCTCTCGCCGCGTCAAACCAACTTGGCTGCCGTCGCGAGGGGCGGCATCCTAATAGTGCCCCTGCTCGCATTCAACGCAACGCGGTCAGGGTCGATCGGCTCGACCGCATTGCTGTTGAGGACATGGCATGGTCGGTAGGATGCCGCCCCTTCCGAGAGACAAGCCCGTTGACGCGAGTGGTCCGATGATCTTCGTTCTCGATAACTACGATTCCTTCACCTACAACCTCGTGCAGCGGTTCGGCGAGATCGACAAATCGCTGAAAATCGAGGTCGCTCGGAACGATCAAATCACGATCGAGCAGATCGAGCAACTCCAGCCGGATCGCATCATCGTGTCCCCCGGCCCGTGTACTCCGGCCGAAGCGGGGATCTCGCGCGAGTTGATTCGTTACTTCGCTCCGAAGCTGCCGGTGCTGGGAGTCTGTCTCGGACATCAAAGCCTGGGGGATGTCTTCGGCGGGCAGGTCTTGCGGGCGCGGCGGCCGATGCACGGCAAGACGTCGATGATCTCTCATGACAATCGGGGTGTCTTCAAAGGCTTGCCGAATCCGTTTGAGGCGACGCGCTATCACAGCTTGATCGTGCCCGAAGAGACGTTGCCCCCCGAACTGGAAGTCACAGCTTGGACCGCTGCCGATTCTCCGGGCTTGTCGCGAGAAATCATGGGGTTGCGGCATCGGCGATACGAGACGCACGGCGTGCAGTTTCATCCGGAGAGCTATTTGACCGGCGAGAACGGCATCCAATTGCTGAAGAATTTTTTGGCTCTGAAAGATGCGTGACGTTGGCTCGCACCCCCAGCAACGAAAGCGGACATGGACACGCTGCGGACACTGCTGATCGGCATGTTGGTCGGTGCTCCGCTGGTGGCGTACGGACTGAGTTTTCTGGAAGGGAAACTCTCTCGTCGAGCGTTGCTGACAGCCGCTCAACTGGCGGCAGCCGCGGTGCTGTTGAGCGTGGTCGGGTTGTTTTTCACCCCTCCGCTGGGGTCGCAAAGCTTTGAAGAATTTCGGCTGGTGACATGGTTGAGAATGCCGGGCTTCGACGTAACGCTCGGAGCGCGACTCGACGGTTTTGCGTTCGTGCAGACGACGCTGGTCTCGGTCGTGTTGCTGCTGGTGCTGTCGGCATGGCCTCAAGAGGTTTCTCTGCGGTGGCTGATGTTGGCGTGGTTCGGCGTGACGTTGGCGAACGTGGCAGGCAACCTCGGTCAGTTGTTCGTCGGCTGGACGTTGTCGGCGTGGGCGAGTTCGGAGTTGGCGCGCAAACGTGACAAGCCATTGCGGCCGGTGTGGTTGGTGCAGCGCGTTTCCGACATCGCCCTGTTGGTCGGATTCGGGATTGTCTGGATGCACTTCGAGTCGACGTTGGAATTCACCGCGTGGACACCGAAAGCGATCGGTGCGTTGCGGCCGGAGTTGATCGAGAGCATTGCGCTGTGTGTCGTCATTGGAGTGATTGGCCGGTGCGCACAGTTGCCGCTGACGGTCTGGTTGGAGACGGAGCAGGGCTTCGCGGCGCAGACGGGGAACTCGATGTCGAAGCTCTCCGATGTCATGGTCGGCGTGTGGAACGTGCCCGACGGCCATGAAGTTGCCGAGCGGCTCAAGGCGGATCGGTCGAATCGCTGGCATGAGTCGCATGCAGACTCGGTCCCGTCCACGGTTCTGGCGTGGTGGCTGTGCGCGGCGTTCCTGCCGGCGGGGATCGGGTTGTTGGTGCGATTCGAGCCGTTGTTCGCCGTGGCTCCGCACACTCGGCTGATGATGGTGGCTGTGGGAGCCTTCACGTTGTTGATGTGCTCGGCGAATGCGGCGGCTCAAACGAATTGGCCGCGCGTGCTGAGTCAGTTTGCCGTGGGGCAATGTGGATTCGTTTTGATCGCGATGGGGATGGGGAGTCACTCCGAGGGCCTATTGGGGGTGTCGGCATTTCTTTGGCAAAGCGTTTTGATCGCGGTGCTCTTGGTGGCGAACTCAGCGATCCGTCGGGAATCGACTCGGCTGATTGTCGTTGCCTTGTCCGTCATGGTCGCGGGGCTTTGCGGTCGCCACGCCGTCGCCGACAGCGTTTGGGAACATGCTCGAAAACTGTTCGAGGTTCCGATCCAAGTGAGTGAGGAATCCAATCCCGTCGTGCTGGGGACGACAGAGACTCGGCTGTGGCTGTTGGTTGTGGGAGCGATTTTCCTGTCGGAGTTTTTGACCGGCTTCGCGCTATTTCGAGCTTGGTTTCTGAGTCGCCGCGAATCGACACCGCGATCGGATTTGAGTTCGGATCGGCCAGTCCGAATCGTGTTGTGGCTCACCACGCTGTTGGTCTTGTTTGGCAGTCTGTTGTACCAAGCGAGGGGTCAGGCACCGCAGAATTCAGAATTGGCGGATGAAAGCGTCCGACTTCAACAGAGTCTTGATCCGCCAATTCTGAATTCTGCGGTGCCTGACCCCGGCCGGGTGATGTTTCTGTTGCCGTTAGCTCTGGCGGGAGCAGTGCTGGCGTGGTGGATGTACTCGAAGCCGTCGTCGTTGCCTGAAAAGTTTTCGGCGGCGATGGGGCCGTTTGCTCGGCTGAGCCGCAATCGCTTTTATTGGGATGACCTGTATTTCTTGTTGGTCGTGCATCCGGCGACGGTGATCGGCGAGTGGTTGGTGTGGTTTGAGGAACGTGTGTTTGGCCGAGGCGCAGGCTCAGTGCGGAACAGTGTGGCGAGCGTCTTCGGTGAGTCGGCGGAACCGTTGTCGCGCGGATCGGCGATGATCGGCGCGTTGACGACGGTTGGCTCGGTGGCGGTGCTGGCGTGGATGCTGCTGTGGTTGCGGTCGTGAATGCGGAGAGTTTTCCAATGTGGGACGCGCTGATCCGACCAATTCGCGAGCACTTGCCGTTGTGGCTGATGCTGTTGCCGGTATTCAGCGCGGTGCTGGTTGGCTTCGCTCGGCTGGCGGGTGCGGCAGCGGTTCGGCGGACGCTGTTGGTCAACCTGATTTTGTCTGTCGCATTCAGCGTCTGGCTGGTCGCAGCGTATGAGCCGTTGAAGCCGGCGAGTTCGCAGGAGCATGCCGTGCTGCTCGGCCCGCTTGAACGTTTTCAATTTCGAGACAGTTTCGCGTGGGTCGGCGAGACACGGTCTGCGCTGCTGGAACGATTCAATCGTCGCGGCGAACGGCGTGTCATCGAAGTTCCGGCGCAGTGGGGACCGAACATTCGGTTCGCGGTTGGCGTGGATGGCATTAGCGTGTGGTTCGTCGCGCTAAGCGTGTTGCTGGTGTCGGTGGGATCGAGTGTCTGCGAATCGCTTCGGCCGAATGCCGAGAGCCGAATGCCGATGGCCGTTCTCTCAACACCATCGGTCGCCTGGCTGTGGTTGCAAGCGAGTCTGGTCGGCACGTTCGTGGCGCTCGACGTGGTGCTGTTCGTGGCGTGTTGGATGAGCACACTGCTCGCGATTGCGTGGCTGGTCGGATCGGGCGGCGATTCGCAACGGCACGAGGTGGTGCCTCGGCTTTTGAAGGCGAGTTGGTGGGGAGGCTGGCTGGTCGCGCTGGGATTAGGCGGATTGGTGTTGGCCTTCGGTTGGATGCGAACGTCTCCGAATCCGGCGATGTCATCGCTGATTTTTTCGGTCCCGGAATTGATCGCAGGAATCGGGCAACTGTCGGTCGGGGGAGAGAACGCCTACTTATGGCGTTCGATCAACGTCTGGTTGTTTTGGCTGCTGGTGGTCGGGTTTACTTGGCCGTTGGGATTGGCTCCGTTGCATCGCCCGTTCGTGGATGCGTTCGTGTCGGCTCCGCGCGGCGTGGCGCTGGTGCTGGCGGGAGTGTTGTTGAAGGTCGGCGTGTATGGCTGGCTGCGGTTTGTCGTACCGGCGTTTCCCGACTTGTTGCATCAGCATGCCGACACATTCACGACGCTGGTGGGCTTGAGCAGTTTGTTCGCGGCGGCGCTGGCGTTCGGTGAGCGTGACTGGCAGCGTCGCATCGCGTTGGCGACGAGCAGTTCGGTCGGCTTGAGTTTGATCGGCGTGATGACTCAGACGAACGAAGGTCTGACCGGCGGTCTGCTGCGCGTCTTGAGTCACGGCCTGACGGCAGGGTTGCTCGTTTGGCTGCTGCCCCGCGCAGGGGTCGGGAGTCTTTTTCAGACCGCCGCCGATGACGATCGTTGTTTCGCAGACGAGTTCGGCAGCCTGAAAAGGACTCCCGACCCCGTAACGTCGCGAAGGCACAGGCTCGTCCGAGTCGCTTTCTTCGCCTGGATCGGACTGCCGGGCCTGAGCGGTTTCGTGGCGGAGTTCGTCACGCCGTTCGGATTGTTTCAGCACGACTTCAATGCGGCGGCGCTGAGCCTGATGACGAGCGGCTTGATCGCCTGGATGTGGGTGCGTGCGGATCGTGAGCCGTTGGATTGGTCGCAAGAACTTTGGACGAGACGCGACACCTTTGTCGTGGCCACATTGGTAACGCTCAACGTCGCGTTGGGAGTCGCGCCACAATTCGTGGTGAATCGCCTTCAGCCGAGTTTGATGTCGTTGTTGCCAATGCAGCCTGTGCCATCGGAGGTACGCTGACGTGATGGATTGGCGTGACCTCTGGAATCCGGTGGCCATCCTGGGTGGAGCAGGAACTCTGGGGCTCATCGCGTCGTCGTGGCCGGCGGCCCGTCGCGGGATGGCTCCGGGATGTTTGCTCGCGCTGTTGCTTGCAGCGCTGAGTTGGTCCGATGCGGGAACCGACGATCTGGCGCGAGCGACCTTCACGGTCTCAATGATTTGGGGCGCATTGCTGACGGCGCTGCATTGGTCCGTCGGTGATCGCGTTGTGGCCGGTCTCCCGACCGAGCCACCGCCGCTGACCGCAGGTCTCCAGAGCGACGGGAGACCTGCGGTCGGACTCAGTGGCTCGGTCGGGAGACCGGCCACAACACGGCAGGCCGCGCTACCGTTGCAGTTGGTGTTGCTGGCAGGCTTGTGCTTGATGTCGCAAGCAGGCGATGTCGTGACCCTTTTTCTGGGTCTGCAAATCGCTGCTTTGGGTGCCCGTGTTCTGACGTCGCCGCGTGGCCGACCGGTGCGGGATGGTCAATTTCCACTGCTGTGGTTGTTGTTGCTGGGGGGCTTGTTGCTGGTGGCGGTGACGGGATCGACTCGCTTGGAAACGATTCACGAGGCGTTACAGACGAGCTATGTGAATCGGACAACGGCGATCACGGGAGGTGCCTCACGAGTGTTGACGCTGTCGGTGATCCTCATCGGCACCGCGCTGGCGGGCTACGCGGTGTGCGCGCCGTTTCATTTCGCGATGATGTGCCAAACTAGGGGTCAGGCAGCTTTCCAGTTGTTGTTCCCGCGAGCGGCGGCGCTCTTGGCGTGGATCAAGCTGTGGCCGGGGACGATCACCGCATCGGAATCGACGGCGCAGTTGTTGATCGGAGTGCTGGCGGCGATCACCGCTGTTGTGCCGTTGTTGCAAGCGCGCGTCGAACGACATCTCGTCAAGCAGTGGTGGCTGCTGGCGGTGGCTCAGGGAGGTTGGCTGTTGCTGGCGATCGGGGCGTGGTCATTCGTGAAGAAAGCGGCCGCGATCAACCCGGCCTGGCCGGTCGTGGAGTGGAACTTGCCGACGGCAGCTCAAGCGGCATGGCTGCTGTTGCTGCTGGATGGAGTCGCGGTGATCGGACTCTGTGGAGTGTTGGCCTATTTGCGTCGTCGCGAGCGGCCGGTGGAATTCGTGGACGACCTGCGCGGTCTGTTTCACTTCGAACCGATCGCGGCGGTGTGCGCCTGCGTTTGTTTGCTGAGCTTGTCGGGCCTGCCGCTGCTGGCGGGATTTTGGAGCCGACTGTTCGTCGCGCTGGCGGCGATGAACGTGCGCGGCGATTGGGGGCCGCCACAGTTATTGATTCCGCACGCCGGCCTGCTGCTGTTGACGGCGTTTCTGGCGTTGAGCGCGGTCTGGTCGGCGTCGATCGCGATGCGTTCGGTGTGGACGATGCTGTTTGGTCTGCCGCTGGGGCAACCTCGTCCGGCGGGAGCGGTCTCATCGTTGTTCGCGGCGGTGCTGGCGTCCGTGATCTTAATCGGTTGCGGAGTTCTGCCCGGCCCGCTGTTGAGTTGGCTGTGCGCCCCGCGCGTCGAGCAACCTGTGCCGCTGGAACCACAGAAAGCTCCGGCCTTCGTTGATCGTGGAGGGTCACGATGATGGTGCAACAGGCCGGGGTCGGGTGTTCGATTTTTCGGAATTGGCGGGCGCAGAGTCTGTTCCGCGAATCACGCTTCCTTCCCGCCAATTCCGAAAAATCGAACACACGACCCCTCGCGACGCCGCACCGCTCGCCTGCGAAGCGCGCTTTGCAGGTCGGCTTCTTCGTATTCCTGGCCAACTCTCTTTCACTCTGGTGGCTGGTGATCGCGTCAGTCGCCGGCGAGCCTCGCCTCACGGTGTTTGATGCCGACGGCCGTGAGACGAACGGTTCGCTTCAAGCGATCTCGCACGAGTCGGTGCGTATCGGCGAGCAGACAGCCGGGTTGAATTGGTCGGACGTCGTGTGGCTGCGTTTCGAGCAAGTTGGAAACGTGCTCCACGAGCCGCGGGGTTCGGCGATTTGGTTGGCGAATGGCGATCGGCTGATCGCGCGCGGGACGGCGATTGAAGATGAGCAACTCCGCGCGGCGTGGCGGGAATTCCCGGAGTGGCCGGAGTTCGCTCTGCCGTTGGAATCGGTGCGCGGGTTGTCGCTGTCGTTGCCGCATTCTCGCGAACGACGCGACGAACTCGCGGCCTGGCTGTTCGATCGCAAAGAACAACGCGATGAACTGCGATTGCTCAACGGCGATGTTTCGTCCGGTGAGGTGGCGAAGTGGCGAGACGGGACGATCTCGCTCAAGACCACCGGCCGTGAAGTGACTCTGCCGATCGCGGACGTGCGCGACATCGCGTTCAACCCGGAGTTGCTCACGCTGCCGGAACCGAAAGAACTCTGTTGGCTGGTGTCGCTGCGAGACGGCTCGCGTGTCACGCTGCTGGCGTCGAAGAGTCGTGTGACAGGCACAATTCTCAAAGCCGCGCATGTGTCAGGCATGGCGTGGGACATCCCGCTCGACGCGATCTTCGAGATGCGCGTGTTGCGCGGCCGAGGCGTCTTTCTGTCCGACTTGGCTCCGATTGAGTCGCGGCAGACGCCGTTCTTGCCAGGCGCGCGCGAGTGGCCGTTGCAGCGGGACCGTTCGGTCGCCGGCCGCCCGCTGCGATTGGGCGGACGTGAGTTCCCCAAGGGCTTGGGAATGCACAGCCGCTCGATGGTGACTTACGACTTGGCCGGAAAGTACCGAAGGTTGCACGCGATCGTCGGCTTGGACGACACGACGGTCGGCGCGGGAACGGCATTGTGCGCCGTCGAAGTCGATGGCCGGCGCGTGTTCGAGGAGCCCGCGCTGTCTCGCCAAAAAGAGGCGAAACGATTACCAGTCATCGACGTCAGCGGAGCCAAGAAGATGACGCTGATCGTTGATTTTGGAGACCTCGGCGATTCGCAGGATCACGTCGATTGGGGCGACGCTGTGCTGCTGCGAACAGGCGGGAATGAAAAATGAGAAAGGGAAAATGAAAAATGCCGAATGTCGGCGATTGTCATTTTGCATTCTCCATTTCTCATTTCTCATTTTCCATTTCCAAAGTTTGGATGACACGATGTCCCTCTTCTGCCGCCGTTTACGTTTGGAAATCGACCTGTCGCGCTGCGGCATCGGTGAGCCGATCCTGCCGGCGGGTTATCGTTGGGTCGAATGGTCGCCGGAATTGCTCGATCGGCACGCGGCGGTGAAGTTTCGCTGCTTCGAGACCGAGCAGGACGGCCAAGTCTTTCCATCACTGCGCACGGCGGACGGCTGTCGGCGATTGATGGAGTACATCGCCGGTCACGCGCAGCTCGTTCCGAATGCGACGTGGTTGCTGGTGTGTGAAGACGCCGCTCAGGTTGGCGGCGTCGATTGCGGCACCATTCAGGGACTCGCGCCGATTCCCGATTCGGGAGCGATTCAAAACGTCGGCATCGTGCCGGAGCATCGCGGACTCGGCTTGGGCCGAGCACTCGTGCAAGCCGCGCTGTGCGGCTTTCGCGCAAGCGGGCTGACACACATTTCGCTCGAAGTGACGGCGGCCAACTTGCCGGCCGTGCGACTGTATCAGTCGCTCGGTTTCCTCGTGACGAAGACGCTGTATCGGTCGGTCGAATGATCGGGGCCCGACCAAAAACAGAAGCCGTGGCGTCTTGCTCGCCACGGCTTCTACTGTTGAGGTTGCACACTCACTCGCGTCAGTCTTTGGAATCGAATTCGATCGTCACACGCCCCGGACGGTGATCGAGTTCGTATTCATAGCGGTACGTCTTGGTGCGACGCCCATCGGTGGACTCGGTCACCGAGACCTTCGGATCGGAGGACTCCAGCCGCTTGGTCGTCGGACACGCCGCCTCGGTGCGAATGGTTTGAGGCGCGACGGAGACCGAGCGATAAACGCGCACCGGTTGTGAAATCACGACCGGCTCCGATTGAATCACTGGCTGAGACATCACAAAGGTGCGAGTCGAGGCGACCGGCTGAGAAACATAAGTCGGCTGAGAAACATAAACCGGCTGCGAATACACCGTTGGTTGGGAGGCCGCCACCGATTGGTAGGTCGTCACGGGCTGAGTGACAAATCTCGGTTGAGCCGCCACGAAGGATCGGGTGGAGACGACTCCCGATGACATCACCGGCTGAGAAACCACGTACGATTGATTGGAAACACCCGCATCGACGTAGTTCGACTCAGGCAAATAAACATTTTCGTGCCACTTTGCCGGACCGGAAGTTCGATTGTTCCAAGCTTGGCCGTAGGAATAGTTGGAGCCGTAGCCGTAATTGCCGCCGTAGGAGGAGCTGGTTCCGTAAGAATAGCGCGGCGAACCAATCGTCCGAGTCTGCACGAAGGATTGCGTCACCGGCACCGAGCGATAATTCGACGACTGCACGTAAATCACTTGGGCTTGAGCCGGAGCGGCCAAGCTCAGACAGAGTCCCAAAATCCCTCCGGCAAAAAATGTTTTTTGAAGGCGTTGCATGACACTCTCCTTTTGCGAAACTCACTGAAGTCTGGAAATGCGAACGCGCGTTAGTCCGTTCCACCAGAGCCGCGCAAGTCCTTGAACGAGGACTGAGGCAGACTATACTCCGGCCGCCCCCCTGCGTCGATTATCCAAGTTTCCTGAATTCCCCGCACGGCCCGTTGGTTCTACGCATGTCTTCGCCCAGCGGTTCTTCTTTGCCGTCGAGTCCTAAGTCGAACGACCCTTCGGCGACGAGAGTTTTTTTGCGCGGACTGGCGATCACGCTGCCGCCGATTGTGACGCTGTTCATCCTGTTTTGGATTCTGCACGGCATCAACGATTTCATCGTGCAGCCAATCAGTTGGGCGGTGCGATACGGCATCGCACAAGCGGTCGTCCAGCAACAGACGCGTCCCTCCAACGAGTTGGTGAAGCCAGATGGCTTGCCGTCGCTGCCGTTCCGCGAGCGACAGTACTTGGTGTCGAATGAACAGCGAAAAATCCTACTGGAGCAACTCAACCAGGCGACTCCCGAAACGCGAGAGCGCGAGACAATTCTGGTTCGTGAGGAACTCAAAAAGCACGCCTACGTGCAGTTCGACACGCTGGCCGTCCCTTACGCGGACTATGTCGAAGTCTTCGATCGGCTTGGCCCGCTGAAGATGCCGAAGACGGCGACCGGCGTGTATATGGAGTTGACCGTCACTCGAAATCTTTTGCCATGGCTGAACCTCACGATCATTGCCATCGTGGTTTGCATCGTGGCGGTCTATTCGGTCGGCCGGATTGTGACGCACCGCTTGGGCGCGTGGTTCATCCTGCGAGTCGGCTCGTTCGTCACCGGGGTGCCGCTGGTCGGCGCGATTTACACGTCGGTCAAGCACGTCACCGATTTCTTCCTCGCCGAGAAAGATCCGAAGTACCGCCGCGTGGTGGCGATCGAGTACCCGCGCCCCGGCATCTGGACGTTGGCGTTCGTCACTGGCGACGGAATGTCCGAATGCGTGCAAGTCGCCGGCGAACCGCTGGTCAACGTGTTGATCCCCAGCGCACCGGTGCCGTTCGCCGGCTACACGATGAATGTCAAACAGAGCGAGTTGCTCGATCTCGATATGTCGCTCGATCAAGCCATTCAATACGTCATGTCCTGCGGAGTGATCGTGCCGCAACCAACAACTGGAGCGACAGCGAACGTCAAAAATGGAGTCACGGAACCGCCGACACTGCCGGGTCAATCGGCTCAGCCCGCGTTCTAGTCCTGAATCCAGCAACCCCACGGAGTTTGCCTCAGTGGGGGGTGCTTGTTTGAGATCTACTCGTTGAGGTTTCACGGATGAAGCTCACACGCTTTTGGCGAACTGCGACCGTCTGGTTGTTGACCTCGACGCTTTTGGGTTGTGGGTCACCGGTGGTCAATCCCGGCCGAACGACGACTCCGATCGTGCCCTCAACCGCGACTTCACCTCCGGCAAATTCCTCTGGGCTGCCGACGATCGACACGCCCGACGTCCAACAGGTTCCGGCCGAGTCGGTGCTCAACCTGCCGAGCGAATCGAACTCGGCGACCTATCACAGCGTGAAAGCTGGCGAGACACTGGCCAGCATCGCCAAGCGATATGGCGTCAGCGCGGAAAAGCTTCGCACGGCGAACGGACTGGATGCCGCTGCCACTCTGAAATCAGAACAGTTGCTTTACATTCCGAAGGATCGCTGATTGCTTGGAGTCCGATCATGTCGCACGAAACCTTGTGGGCTCCTTGGCGTCTGAATTACATCGTCAACGCGGTGGACAAGGACGCCGCCGACAAGTCGCCGTCCGGTTGCTTTCTGTGCCGCTATCGCGATGACACTCACGACGCCGAGAACTACGTCGTCGATCGTTCCGAGCATTCGCTGATCGTGCTCAATCGGTTTCCGTACAACAACGGCCACTTGCTGATCGCTCCGCGCGAGCACAAGGCAACGTTGGATGAACTATCCGATGCCGAGTTGCTCGACCTGCAAATCCAACTGCGGCGCATGACCAAATTGTTGAGCCTCGTCATGGGTGCGGAAGGTTTCAACATCGGTTTGAATCTTGGCCGCGTCGCCGGAGCCGGCTTGCCGGGGCATCTGCATTGGCACATCGTTCCGCGCTGGAACGGTGATGTGAATTTCATGCCCGTCGTCGCCGATACGAAGGTCATCCCGCAATCTCTCGACGCGCTGTATCAACTGTTGCGAGCCGATCTGGCGAGCGTGTCTTAGCCGGGATCATTCATGACTTCGTAGCCAAGCTCGCCAGAGCTTGGGGGGTTGGTACGAGTCGCCCCAATCTCTGGCGAGATTGGCTACGACACTCAGCCGCCGACATTTTGGCGGCGGTTGCATCGCGCAGTTGCCAACGATTATCGTGTGCTCGACGGTTCTTCAGGCACTTGACCACAGGCCGAATCGTCCTCTCTCCGTCATCGAATGTGACTCGACCATGTTTCTGATCGTCCTTCGGGCCATCTATTTTCTGATCTGCGCCAGTGCGATCGCGGCGTTTGTGAATACGTGGAATGATCCCTACGAGGTCTTCAAAGACCATCAGTTCCGAGCGTTTTTGATGATGTTGGCGGTGTCGCAGGCCGTGACGCTGATCGACATTTTCACGCCGCGAAAGCGGATTGAAGTGATTTCGGCCATCTACTTCGGTCTGCTGATCGGCGTCCTGCTGAGCTACATGCTGATGCAGACGACAAACCCGCTGCTCGAAACCCTGAAGCTGCTGAAGTACGAAGGGCCGATCAAGTTGGTGATGACCTTGATGGTCACGTTCTTGAGCACGACGCTGTTGATCCAGACGCGCGATGACTTTCGGTTCGTGATTCCGTACGTTGAGTTCGCTCGCGAATTGAAAGGGATTCGGCCGCTGATTCTGGACAGCAGCGCGTTGATCGACGGCCGGATTGCCGACGTCGTGGAAACGAAAATCCTCGACTCGAAGATGATCGTCCCGGACTTTGTGCTGAAGGAAGTGCAGGACATCGCCGACTCCCAGGACAAGAACCGCCGGATTCGCGGCCGCCGCGGACTGGAAGTCCTGGCCAAGCTGCAACAGATGCCACACGCGGAGGTCTCGGTTTACGACACGAAGAAGAAGGAAATCGACTTTCGCGGCCTGACCGTCGATCAGCGGTTGGTTGAGCTTGGGAAAGACTTGAATGGCCGCATTGTCACGAGCGACTTCAATCTCAACCGCGTGGCCGCTGTGCAAGGAGTCGAGGTCATCAACCTCAACGACGTCGCCAGTTCGCTGCGTCCGAGATATCTGCCGGGCGACCCACTGAAAGTCCGCGTGATCCGTGAAGGCGAGGGGCCAGGACAGGGGGTTGGCTATCTCGACGACGGCACGATGGTCGTCTGCGAACAAGCTCGCGAGATGATTGGCAAAGAGATTGAGACGACCGTGACGAGCGTGCTGCAAAGTAGCACCGGTCGCATGATCTTCGCGCGGCCGAACAGCCTGCCGCCGCGACCGTAGTGCAGGCGGCTCGCCTGCTCCTGCGTAGGTTGGGACTCCGTCCCGACCCTTCCGCGAAGCAAGTCAAAGTGAAGCGGGTCGGGACGGAGTCCCAACCTACTTTTGCGGCTCAGTGCTTGGCTGCGGACTCACCGAGTTTACCGGGTGTGACTTTGACCGTCGGCTTCGGCTCGGCCACTTTCTTCGGCTTCGGCACGAACGGGTGTGTCTTCTCCCACTCCATCCAAAACTTGGAAGGAGTCGTCTTCCGCCATAAACAGAGCGCATTGCCGACGTGTGAGAAGAAGGTGTAGTTGTCCAAAATCTCTGATTCCGTCATCGCGATCGTCTTCTGAATGATCCACGCGGCCGCCTGCCGAGTTTGCTCGCGCGGCGGATGCAGTGACTCCGGCGCTATCGACAGCCATTCGAGATGATGCCCGGTGGCGATGACATGCCGGAACTGTGGGATCGTCAGGTCGGGTGTCTTGACCGCGTCCTCACCGGCCGGCCAGTTGTACGGCCAGTGGCCATCCTCGAACTGGCTGACTTTCAGAATGTCGCGCACCGATTCCAGGTGTTTGAACACGGCGGCCTGTACGTCGTCAGAGAGAATGTCGAATTGCTCGTCCAGCCGCAGCAGGACCGTCAGCGAGTACAGCCGATGCGTGCCGCCGCACGTGCCCATCTTCTTGTGTCCGCGGAGCAACCGCTGAGCGAGCATGTCGAACGACATCTCGCGGCCGTCGTTCAATCGCCACGATTTCGTCGGCGGCAGCCACAGACCAAACGCCATCACGGACCATTCCGTCTCACGTTCGTCGTAGCGAAAGTCACGCAAGGCTTGCCGCAGCAAATCGCGAAACGTCAGATCGCGGCGACCCGGCGTGAAGACCGGCTGAGACAACGGCAATCCCGCCTCGGTCAGGCATGCCAGCAGGTGGTCGTGATGCACCGAGACCGAATTCGAGTCACGTCCCCAACGGACGTAGACACCGTCATCGGGACGATCTTCCAACAGCGGAACGGGGGCCGGATCGGTATCGGTCTCCGGTGCCCATGACGCCAGGAAGCGGCCGTGATCGATCAGGAAGTCGCGCAGCTCTTCGCCAGAGAGGGCGTCCGGGTCTTGGAATTTCGCATCGACGTGCCACGTGCGGAGCGCGTGCTCGACGTGATTCGGCTTCATCTTCTTGGGAGGGAAGTGCGGCACGATTTGACTCAGCACGGCCGCGAGTTGCTCGTCGCTGACCATTTCCGGATCGTCATAGAGCGGCGCGATCTGCAACGCCTGGTCGCGCTCCAAGGGGAGTTCGATGTTCTGCGATTTGGCCACGACCAAGCGCCGCACCTGCCGCTGCGACTCAGGACTGAGCGACGAATACGACCAGGCGAACGCCGCCACGATCGGCACTTGCAAGACGAGTAGTAACACCGCGGGAACACGACGTCGCTTCATGAGAGTTCCACCTTTAATTCGCTTTACGGCGAATGTAGACCGCGCCGACATTGTCTGAGTACGACTGACGCCAATTCTCGTTTTCGCGCAGCCGAGCGATCAGCCCGGCGTGCGTCGCTCCATCAAGGGCAATCAGATTCACTCCGTAACGGTCCAGCATTTCTTCCCAGCCGGAAGCACCGTCGCTAATCGCGATGTAGTCGTTCCAAACCTCGCGCGGGACGAGATGCACATGCGACGCGACAAAGACTTTCAACTTCGGCGGCCCGGCCCAGAGCAGGTAATCGCCCCACTCATAGGTGTTGAACGCCTGCCCGCGCGGCAAGCGGTTTTGCTCCGCCAATTTCTTCAAGTGCTCGGTGACGGCCAGCGGAGTCTGGTGAGAGACTGTCTGTTCCAACTTGGCGTCCCGGCCGTGGAGCACTCGGGAACCAAACGGCGTGAACGCGAAGCAAATCCAAATCAGGCCGACCGTGATGACGCTCCAACGGCCGTTGTACACAGCGGGAACTTGTCCTTCCAACGGAGCGAACCGGGCGTGCCAGATCGCGCTGGCGTGCTGCATTCCGAACGTCACGGCCAGCGGAATCCACCAGACCAGCATGCGCGATGACCACAGCGCCGCCGCTCCGAAACCAAACAGCAGCAGCGCCTCGGCCGAAGTCACTCGGCGAGGACTCAGGCGATACAGCACGATCAGCAACAACGCGACGACAGCCGTCGCTTGACCTTGAACCATGCGCAATTGCAACGGAGCCCACTCGGTCAACTCCTGCACGTTGAGATTGCCCGCGACGCTCAGCACTTCGGCATACAGCCGCAAGCCATACGGATTGAGCAACACGGCGACCGCCGCCAACTCCAGCAACATCACGTAACGGCGGACATGACTGTCGTGCTGGACCGCGCGAAACTCGCCGCAGCGCACCAGCAAATCCATGGCTCGCCCCGCGGCGAAACCCGCCAGCAGCAGCAAGCCGACGATGAACGAGCCGTGCAAGTTCGCCCACACGACAAACAGCGCCGGCACCGCCAGCCAATGCCACGCGCGCCGTTGCCGTGACGTCAGCAACGTCAGCAACAACGTGAAACACAACATCCCCGCCAATTGCGGACGCATGATGCTGAGATGTTGCCAGCAAGCCCACAGCCACAATCCCACGCCAACGAGCGCGATCCCCGCGCTTTGCGAACGACGATAACCGCGCCACAGCAGCATGGTCGCCATCGCCGTAATTGATGCGGAGTACAAAAAGGTGAGCGACGTCACTCCGAATCGATTCATCGCCTCGAAGCCAATCACTTGCGACAGCCAAGCCGTATCAACGAACGGGACGCCCTGCGCCAGCGGCATCAGTGGTTCCACAGCCGGCACGGCCTGCGCCGCCGCGATCCAGCGACCATAAGCCAAGTGTCCCCACAAATCGGTGTGCCACAACGGACGCACGCTGAGCATCACAAACAGCAAGCCCAACGCGAGCGCCAGTCCGGCCGTCACCGCCGACGCTTTGAGAGGCTGCGGGACTTTGTCCTCGAGCAGCGACGCATCGGCCTGCGTCACGAATTGTGGAGTCGGTTCCGCTCGCGGTAGTTTTGGAGGAGTCATCACAGTCGACATGAGGCGTCCCGAACGGAGTACACGGCAAAAGTCAGTTTTCCAGGTCGCTAAGTCTAGGAGACGCCTTCCCCCGAAGTCTCACCGCACCTTAGCAAGCTTCGCAATCTCAGCCCGTGTGAAACCCACGGCCAGCGCGCATAGCTGGGTAGTGTGGGCGAGCTGGCGCGATTGCTGTTTGTATGGTATTCCTCTCCTGGAATTCGTCTGCGTGAGTTTGCTGGTCGTGTGACTGCGGACCGGAGCGCAGGAAACCAGACCAGGAGGTGT
>CAMDDX010000093.1 GCA_945893075.1 Planctomyces sp. SH-PL62
AACGCCGGCTCACCAACTCCGTCGCGCCGACAAAACTGACGAATGCTCAGCCCCGAACTCCGCCAACGCCGCATTCGCTCGCGCCAACGAGCTTCCACCGTCTCACGCCCCATGACAGCTCTCCTGATTGCGGGTCTCAAACCAACCGCATCAGCTTACCACTGCCACCAAGAACGCATTCCGCCGGACGCTTACCGAGAAGACTTGTTCGATCTGCATAAGCAGCGCTTCACCGAAAACGTTCCTGAGTCGCTGAAGGTCTTCCTTGGCCCGTTGCCCAACCGGATCCCCTGCGCCAACTCTGAAGTCGCACTCTACGACGGATCGCAGTTGATCGCCGCGAGCTATCTCGATCTCGGTGCTCGCTCGGTCTCCAGCGTCTACGGCTTCTTCCACCCGGATCACGCTTGGCGAAGTCCGGGGATCGCCACCATGTTGCTGGAGATCGAGTACGCTCAGCAGCAAGGCTACCGTTACTACTACCCCGGTTACGCGTTCCGCGAGCCGTCGCACTACGACTACAAGAAGCAATTCGCCGCGCTGGAGACCTACGACTGGTCAGGCCGTTGGATTGCCTTCCAACGATCACACAAGTCCTGAGCAGCCGCGACCCACGCCGGAAACTCGAATTCAAATCCCGAGGCCAGCAGTCGTCCGGGGATAACGCGGCGGCTCTTCAGCACCAGTTCACTTTCTGAGCGCATCAGAAACGTGCCGATCTCCAGCATCCACTCCATCGCTGGCAATCCGATGCGAATGCCCCAAGCGTTTTGCAATTCACGCATGAATTCGATGTTGGGCAGCGGGTTCGGTGACGCCAAGTTGACGGGGCCTGAGAGGTCATGCTCGATCAGCCAGTAGATCGCTCGCACAAAGTCGCGGTCGTGAATCCAAGAGACAAACTGCCGGCCGTCGCCGTGTTTGCCTCCCAAGCCCCAGCGCACCAAGCGCAACAAATAATCGAAGGCCCCACCGCGATCGGGGCTCATAGTGATGGCCGATCGCAACAGAACTAATCGTGTCCGCGGCGTGACCGCTTCGTTGGCCGCTTGCTCCCACGACTTCGCCACGTCGATGCTGAATCGCCAGGTGTCGGGTGAGTTCGATTCATTGCCGCCCATGATGCCGGTCGCTTCGTCGTTCGGAGCGTCATAGCGGTGTGCGTAAATCGTCGCGGTGCTCGCTTGCAGCCAGACTCGCGGTGGATGCGTCGCTTCGGCAATCGCCTGACCGACGGCTCGCGTGGACTTCACGCGAGACTCTTTGATCTCACGCCGATTTCGTGAACCGTATCGGCAATTGACGCTGCGGCCAGCCAAGTTGATGACCACGTCTGCTCCATCGAGTTCGGTCGTCCATCGCCCCATTGTTTCGCCGTCCCACTCCACGTGGCGGACGCTGCCAGCGTCCGCTTGTTCCGACGCTGGCAGCGTCGGCCACGTCTTTCGGCCGAGCACCACGACCTCGTGCCCGTCCGCAACAAACGTGCGAGCCAACACCGTCCCAACCTGACCGCTGCCACCGGGGATGACGATCTTCATGTCGCAAGCCTTCACGCCAAGTGTTTGATAGAGTCCGACCGTCAGAACCGCGAATGGCGACGGTTCATAACTTTTGGTTTTGCCAGCCGATGCTCCGGCCGAAAGCCGATCGCCGAAAGCCGACCGTCGTTGTCCTTTTCCCAGATGAAAAACGGTATCACGGCTGTCGGCTAACGGCACTCGGCGATCGGCCGGAATTGAAAGGAACATCGTGAAACTCAGAAGACTCAGCCTCGCGTTGTTGGTCGTGCTCCTGTCCGGCAGCCGAGCCGTTCGCGGCGAGGATGCCATCAAGCATTCGTTCTTCATCGCCGGGCCATCGTTTACCGGGATCATTGATGAGGAAGGCCGTGAAGAATGGAACTCCGGCAAGGCAGCGGCTCGCGACGGCTTCGTGTTGCCGAACGGTAACGTCCTGATTGCCTGGAGCGATGAGGTCAAAGAATTCACTCGCGACAAGCAGGTCGTGTTTCGTTTCGCACGCTCCGCCGAGGCCAAAGAGATCGGCACGGTTGAACGGCTCGACAATGGCCGCACGCTGATCACCGAGTTGGGGCCGAAGCCGCGACTGTTGGAAGTCGATGCGGCCGGGAAGATCGTGCTTGAATTCCCGCTCAAGCCGGAGACCGATAACGCGCACATGCAAACGCGGATGGCTCGCAAGCTGCCGAGCGGCAATTACCTCGTCCCGCACCTGCTGGCGTTCAAAGTGAAGGAGTATTCGCCGACCGGTGACGTGCTCAAAGAATTCCCGACCGACATTGATTCTCTCGGCGGACGCGAGGCCAAGAACTGGCCCTTCACGGCGATCCGGCTGTCAAACGGCAACACGCTCGTGAATCTCACGAACGGCAACAAGACGGTCGAGATGGACGCAACCGGCAAGGTCGTTTGGAAAGTCGGCAACGACGACTTCCCCAACGAGAAGCCATTTGCCGATCCCTGCGGCGGACAGCGGCTCCCCAACGGGAACACGGTCATCGCCAGCTACGGTTCACGCGGCACGATTAAGGTGTTCGAGGTGACTCCCGACAAGAAACTGGTTTGGACCTACACAGGCAAGCACAACGCTCACGAGATCCAGGTGATGACAACGAACGGCAAACTGATCGAAGGCAAGCCGATGAAGTAGCTTGCCTTTGCCGTGTTTCTCCGTGCCATCCGTGTGCTGGTTTTCAAATTGGTGGCCGCATGGGAACGCGGATGACACGGAAGACGCGGATTAGACGAAACAGCAACGGGGCGAATTAGCGTTTGAGATGCTTGTCGAAGTACTCGAACAGCGCCGCCTCGGACTTCTCCGCATCAGCACCTTTGAATCCGTGGCCGGCTCCTTCGAGCGTCAGCAGTTCGGCTTCGACGCTCGCGGCCTTGAGCTTGTCGATCAGCCACACGGCTTGTTCGTGAGCGACATACTTGTCCTCGGTGCCGTGAATGCAAAGCGTCGGAGCGGCATTGGGCGTGACCCAATACAGCGGGCTGGCCTGTATGTGCAGAGCCTTGTGAGTGCTCAAGTCGCCACCGAACCACAGCGGCAGAACTTCGTGAGCATCGACGCTCTTGCCGTAGGACTTCGTGAAGTCGCTGGGCCCATAGACGTTGACGACGCACGTCACGCGACTGGATTGATTGGCGTTTCCGCCGGTCCCTTCGAACTGCGGCACGTTCGCGGTGACTGCCAGGAACTGTGCGAGATGCCCACCGGCTGAGCCGCCGGTCACTCCGAGTTTGTCGGGATTGATTTTGTATTTCGCGGCGTTCGCTCGCAGCCAACGGACGGCGGCCTTCGTGTCGTGGACCGCCGCCGGAAACTTGTGCTTCGGAGCGAGCCGATACGTCATCGTCGCCGCCACGTAGCCCCGCTCGGCCAGCTTCACGCAGAGCGCGTCGTAGGACTCACGCTTGCCTGCTCGGAAACCGCCGCCGTGAATGCACAGCACCGTCGGGAACGGCCCGTTGCCGGTCTTCGGCCGAGCCAAGTTAAGCTGCAAGTGCGTGTCTTCGGGATTCGAGTATTCGATCGCTTCCTCCCACACGACCGAATCCGGCACCGGCGGAGCGGCGGGAAGTGAGGTCGAAGTCAAAACAATCAACAATGCCCACAACAGGTTCTTCATGGCGACTCCTGAATTTGTCCGGCCGAAAGCTGTGAGCTGATGGCTGTTGGCTGTTATCCCACCATTTGAGACCCATCATTTGGGATAACAGCCATCGGCCATCAGCTCTCAGCAATCAGCCGGACGAAAAGGAATGTGATGTTCGCGACGAGGCAGAATGGTATCCTGCCTCGCCGACGATTCCACTCGTCGCAAGAAGGGAACCGACATGCGAGTTTGGATGATCCTGTTGTCGCTGATGAGCACGCTCGCTCCGGCATTCGCGGACGAACGCGTGCCGGCGATTGGTGATGAGATCGGCGAACTCCGTTTCAAAGACATTCGCGGCTTGCAACGTTCGCTGGCGGACTTGGGGAAGAAGCGAGCCTACGTGTTCGTCTTCACGACCACGCAATGTCCGTTGGTCAAACGGACGTTTCCCAAGCTGATTGAACTCGATGCCAAGTTCGGACCACAAGACGTGCAGATCGTCGCGGTCAACGTTGGAGCAGAGGACACGATTCGGGACATGGCGGCCCAGGCAATCGAGTACGACGCCTCGTTTCCGTTCGTGAAGGACACCGATCTCTCTTGTGCGAAGCGGATGGGAGTTCAACGGACTCCGGAAGTCGCGGTGTTGGACGCGAACTCGAAGCTCGTTTATCGCGGCCGAGTCGATGATCAATTGCGACTCGGCGGCGCAAGGCCGGAGCCGACGCGACGTGATCTTGAAGAAGCGTTGCGAGAGTTGCTCGCCGGCCAAGCGGTTTCGGTGGCGACGACGACCGTCGATGGCTGTTTGTTGACGACACCAGAACCACTCGCGGCCGATCGGCCCGCGCCGACGTTTCACAAAGAGGTCGCGTCGATCTTGAATCGCCGGTGCGTGAATTGTCATCGACCCGGCACGGCGGCTCCGTTTGCGTTGCTCGATTACAAGGACGCGGCGGCCAATGCGGAGATGCTCGCCGAGGTCGTCATCGATCAGCGCATGCCGCCGTGGTTCGCGAATCCCAAACACGGCAAGTTTCAAAACGATCCGTCGCTGACTCGCGAGGAACGGGACACGCTGGTCCGTTGGGTCCGCACCGGCCGCACGGCAGGTGATCCGCAAGATGCACCGCCGCCGCCGAAGTTCGACGATTCGAAATGGCGCATCGGCGAACCCGACCTCGTCATCTCCATGTTGCTGGAGGAATCCATTCCCGCGACGGGATATGTGCCGTACCGGCACCTGTTGTTGCCGCACGTGTTCTTGGCCGACACTTGGCTGGAAGCGGTGGAGATTCGGCCCGACAACCCGGCGGTCGTGCATCATTGCAACATGGCCTACGTGACCGCTCAGGGAGTCGGCATCGAGACGTTTATCACCGGCTATGTGCCGGGCGGTCAGCCGCTCGATCTCGGCAGGTTTGATAACGGCGTGGCGTATCTCGTGCCGAAGCTGGCGGGGCTCGGATTGCAGATCCACTTCACAACGACGGGTAAACCAGAGAAGTGCCGCATCTCCGTCGGCCTGCGGTTTCCTCGGCGAGTCGTCGAGAAACGTCTGCATCACTTTCTGCTCGACCCACATCGCATCCAGATCCCTCCCGGCCACGGAGCCTATGCGATGCGCTCCAGTCGCACGCTGGATCACGACACCACGCTGCTGGGCCTATTCACTCACATGCACGTCCGCGGCAAGGACATGACCTTCTTCGCCGACGCACCCGGCCAACCGCGCGAAACGCTGTTGCAGATTCCGAACTACAACTTCGGTTGGCAGCTTGGCTACGAAATCGAACCTGGCACGAAACGTCTGCCCAAAGGGACGCGAGTCGAAGCGATCGCGCATTTCGATAACTCGGCATTCAACCCGTACAACCCCGATCCCAAACGGACCGTGCCGTGGGGCCAGCAGTCTTACGACGAGATGTTCAACGGCTATGTCTTCTACGTCGTCGATGACGAAAAACTGAACGTCGCAGTCGATCCAAAGACGGGGCAAGTGAAGCGGTAAAGTAGACGAGTCACTCCGTGACTCGAATTCGAGTCACGGAGTGACTCGTCTACATTGTGTCCCACAGTTCTCGGAACTTCTGCGAGAACAACCGCACGGCAATTTCCGGTACCTCGATCTGCGGATGCCACATCTTCTCCCACTCCAGGCTGTACCAGCCGGAGTAGCCGTCGGCCAGCAATCGTTGCAGGCACTCGCGGGCGGGAAACTCGCCGCCGCCGAAGAGTGCGTAGTCTGCGTGTTGATGCCCGGTGTTCGTCGCATGCGCCAGTCGCGCCGCCTCAGCGATCTGAGCGGCGGCTTCGGCGGACACCTCTTGTTGAAGTTCCGCGGGACGAGTCACCGAATCCTTCCAGTGCGTGTGCCGAGTCCACTCCTTCAACGCGGCCCAAGTGTCGGCAATCGACTCGCCGTGAAAGCGCCACGGATGGTGCGTGTCCCACAGCACGCCGACCGCCGGGCAGGTGACGCGATTCATCAGAGCAACCATCTTGTCGCTGCGACAGAAATCGCCGTGCGTCTCGATCAGGATTTCGATGCCGACCGTGCTCGCGTACTCCCCCAGCGCTTGCAGGCCGCTCGCGATCCAGTCGAGTTGCGGAGCTTCGGCTTCGTTCGGGCGAATCATGTCGCCGAAGACGCGAACGAAGTGTGCTCCCAATTCACGAGCGAGATCGCAATACGCTCGGCCCGCTGCAAGTTGTGCGTCTCGAACAATTCGGTCGGTCTCTTCAAAACGAACCGACGATGACAAACCACAGACTCGGAACCCCGCATCGGCCAGTTGTCGCTTTCGTGACGCCAACTCCGGAGCACGAAACTCCGGCCGCTTGAGCAGGTCGGTTTCACGCTCGATCAACCGAATTTCGACGCCGTCGTAGCCGTACTCAACTCCGCGCGTGACGATCTCGTCGAAACTCCAATCGGGGCAACCCAAGGTCGAGAACGCCAAGAGCGGCTGGCCTCGATTGGAAGTGCTTGCGGACATGGTTGCTGGCCTTTCTGGCAATCGCTAGAAGTTCGCGCGAAGACCGTTTGGAACACTAATCGACGCTAATAAACGCTAATTTCAAATGTGCTGAAACCAGCTTTTGTCTTGTCTGATCAGTGAAGATTAGCGGCGATTAGTGTTCCCCCCAATAAGCCCATTGAAACTTTCACAGGCCGATTTCCGGCCACAACTTGCCCAGGAGATTTACCGAAATGACTGCTCCGATTCGTGTCGCTGTGACGGGTGCCGCTGGCCAGATTGGGTACGCCATGATTTTCCGCATTGCGTCGGGCGAGGTCTTCGGACCGAACCAGCCGGTGATTCTGCATCTGGTCGAAGTGCCGCCGGTGCTGCCCGCGCTGACCGGCGTCCACATGGAGTTGGATGACTGCGCATTCTCAACACTGGCCGGAGTCGTCAAAGCCGACAGCGATCACCTGGAGGACGGCTTCCGCGACTGCAACTTCGTGATCTGCGTCGGCAGCGTGCCGCGCAAGGACGGCATGGAACGCTCGGACCTGATCCGCATCAACGGCCCAATCTTCACGAAGACCGGCCAGGCAATTCAGAACGCCGCTGCGAAGGACGTGCGAGTGCTCGTCGTCGGCAACCCCTGCAACACGAACTGCCTGATCGCGATGATGAACGCTCCGAAAGTGCCGCGCGATCGTTGGTACGCGATGACGATGCTCGACCAGAACCGCGCTCAAAGTCAGTTGGCTCAAAAGGCCGGAGTGCCCGTCGGTTCGGTCAAAGGCTGCAACATCTGGGGCAATCACTCGGCCACGCAGTTCCCGGACTTCTATCACGCCCGCATCAACGGCCAGTCGGTGACGTCGGTTATCAAAGACGAAGCGTGGCTCAAGACGACGTTCATCGACACCGTGCAAAAGCGCGGAGCCGCCGTCATCAAAGCTCGCGGAGCCTCTTCCGCCGCGAGCGCCGCGAACGCCGCGCTCGACAGCGTGAAGTGCATCGTTCGCCCCACCGAAGCAGGCGACAGCTTCTCCGCCGCCGTCTGCAGCAAGGGTGACTACGGCATCGACTCCGACCTGATCGTCGGCTTCCCGCTGACCAGCAACGGCACCACTTGGAAAATCATCCCCGGCCAAGAGCACAACGAGTTCGCTCGCGAGAAGATCAACCTCTCGGTCAACGAGCTGAAGTCGGAACGAGACGTGGTGAAAGACTTGTTGCCGGGGTAGAGACAACTTCTTGCGGCAGATGGAGCCAGCAAATTACTCTGGATCCGTTTCAGCCCTCATTCGGAGAAGTAGCGATGACTCGCGCAGAGACATTGGCCGAAATCCAATCGTGGAGCGTCGACGACCGTTTGGAATTGCTTTACGAGATGTGGGACACCATTGCCGTTGACGCGGGAGTTCTGCCTCTGTCACCGGACGTGCAGCAACTTCTTGAGGAACGCATGGCCGACGACGAGGCCAACCCCGACGACGTGATGACTTGGGAAGAAATTAAGGCGTCGCTGAAAGCGCAGCCATGAAACCGCGTCTGGTTTTTCGACGAGGAGTCAAAGGCGAGATTGCCGAGGCGTACTCCTGGTATGAAAAGCAACGCAAAGGATTGGGCGATGAGTTCGCTCAGTGCATCGAAGACACCCTGGAGAAGATTCAGGCTCGTCCCACGTTGACCGCCACGGTGTTGCGGGACGTTCGGTGCCGGCTGCTACCGCCATTTCCCTACGCGGTCTACTACCGCGTTACCGGGAAAGTGATTCGTGTATTGGCAGTTCTTCACACGCGACGTGACCCGCAAGAGTGGATATCACGCAATTGACTCATCCAGCTCACGAAACGCGCAGCGACGCCTCATGAGATCGAAGTGTCGCGGAACAGTTCGTTGAAAAACGCCCGCAGTCGTCCATTCTTCGTGCCTTCGACCGCGGTTTGAACCCGCTGGCGGATGTCGGGGTAGAAGCGGTTGGGGGCGAGTGCTCGCAATGCGGATTCGGATGCCTTCGTCACCGAACTGAGGACCGAGATCAGGAAGTCCACGGCCAGCGCATGACGCGAGAGGCCGAGGCTGATCAGCAGCGATTCATTCAGGTCGCCGTCCTCGGTGCGTTTCCACGTCTCGATGAGAATCTGAATTGCATTGGGGCGTCCGCATTCCCCCAGCGCGGCGGCGGCTTCACAGACGAGTTGCTCATCGGAGTGCCGCAGGTAGCGGGCGACGAAGGGAATGGACTCTTCCGGACGCAGACGCAGCAGCGCACTGAAGCAGGCTCCGGTGACTTCCACTTTCGAGTCGCCGCATTGGGCTTTCACTCGGAGTAACGGGATGACACATTCATGCCCGACATCAGCGATCGCGTTGACGGCATGGACGCGAGCCACCCGCTCTGAGTCTGCCAGCAATTCCGTCATCGCAATCAGCTTGTCGTTGACGCCGATCCTCCACGAACGAGCCAGCAGCGCCGCACAGCCACCGCGCACATTGACCGCCGAATCAGACGACGGCCAGCCAGGATCCATCTGCACGTACTTCATGCCGGCCAGACAGAAATCGGGATCATCGCAGCCGAGCCGCGCGAGCGCATCGACAATCGCCGTCTTCGCCGTGCATCCGCGATCCCGTTCCGGTTCGGAGCAGAGAGGCGGCCAGAGCGATTTCAATTCGTCCGTGAATTCGGTCAGCTCCCGTTCGCCGATGATCTCCGCCGCTTTCGCGATCACGAGATTCGACGTCTCATGCAATCCACGCCGCAACTCGGCGCGAGCGGCTTCTGAGTCAGGCTCGTTGGACAATTCCGCCAGTCGCTTCAGTCGGACATCAATGGGATTGGCTTTTGCCATCAACGGGCTTTTCTCGAAATGTAGGGTGGGACCAGCGGCGCTTCGCCGCGCCGGCCCACCATCAGTTGAACAACACCATCGTTGAAATCGAAATTGGTGGGCCGGCGCTCGAAGCGAGCTGGTCCCACCCTACAGCGCTGTTCTCAGACGGATCCTTATGGCAAGACAACTTTCCGCTGCTGCTCGTATTCTTTGGCCACTCGCTCTGCGGACCAAGCCACGGCAGCAAGGTGGATTTCGTCGAGTTGTCCGTGGAACCATTGCGTCTTGCTCGCGACGTAGTGACCAAATTCGAGCGGGGATCCAACGGCGGCTCCGATCGAGCCGTCCGTGCGCGGCGACTCAGCGGAGAGCTGTCCGTTGACGTAGATTCGCTTGTGACCCGCTTTCGGATCGAAGACGACCGTGACCATCGCCCAAGCTTTCGCGGTCAGCGAATGTTTCGCGGCGAGCGTGTCCCAAGCTTTGTCTGCGGCCGTTCGGGTCTCAAAGCGCGGGATCGCATCCGTGCCGAGGTAGATATTCCATCCGTGTTTAGATACGAGATAACCATTGCCCGTCACAGACTCCGGTCGCACCCACAGCGAGATCGTGAGTGGGCCGGTCAATCTCAGCGATGTCGCGTTGCCGGCGGAGGCGAAGCTGGCTTTCCCATCGAAGAGCAGTGCGGACCGGCCTGTCGCAGAGTCGATCGGCTTGGCCCCCTTCAACTCCAACGGATGCCGGCCGGCGAGGTCTTTCGCGGTTGTGGACTGATCGGTCAACTCGTCGAACGAGTAATGCAATACAAGTTCGTCGGCGGGTTTCAGCGAAGGCTCGCTCGGCTTCGCGGCCGGTTTGTCGGCAACGGCCAGCTCGATCGGAACCGGCATGCGATAGATGTCGAAGCCGCCGTCGCGCATGGAAACGAAGGCGAGCGATTTTCCATCCGGCGACCACGCGGCTTGATCGTCGGTCGCGGAATGCCGAGTCAGATTCAGCAGGTCGGTGCCGTCCGCTCGCATGACCCAGATGTCGTAGTTGCCCGAACGGTTCGAGGTGAAGCTGAGCCAGCGGCCATCGGGCGACCAGCGCGGGTGCGCGTCGAGGCCGGACGATTGCGTGAGCCGCGTCAGTTCGGTGCCGTCGGGTCGAACTTTGTAGATCTCGATGTTGCCATCGCGATCGGTCGCGAACGCAATCCATTCGCCGTCCGGGGACCAATCGGGTTGATGGCAATACGAACCATCGACCTGCACGATCTGCGCGAGGTTCTTGCCGTCGGCATCGACGACAAACAGCCGCTCGGTCGTACTGACCGCGCAGACCCGTTTGCCATCGGGTGACCAACAAGGTTCTTCGCCAATACTCACCCCTTGGCTGGGAATGAGCTTTCGCAGTCGCGTGGCTTTGAGTTCGACATCGACATCGCAGATGAACGTGTCCTTCGACGAGTTGCCGGTGTCGTTGCCTCCGCCGGAGAGGACCAGTTGCTTGCCGTCGGGGGACCAGCCGGGATGTTCTTGGATTTGCACTTCGCGATCGAAGTCGGCCAGCAATCGGCGGTCCTCGGTTCCGTCTGCTTTGACAAGATGCAGTCCGACGAGAATCTGATTGGCCGCTCGGCGATTGGCGTAGTGCCGCGAGTAGACGATGTGCGTGCCGGTCGGCGAATATCGCAGGAAGAATTTGGAGTAATGCGTCTTCGTCAGACGAGTGACGGATGGAACTGGTTCATCGGCGTGAATGCGCGGGGAGAGGCTGAGCAGAAAAATCAAAAGGAAGACAAAGGAGCCCGACGAATGGAAGGAGACGACGAATGGTTGTGTTCCATTCGTCGTCTCCTTCCATTCGTCGGGCACTTTTTCTTTGAACACAAACATCATCCCAACTCGCCAATCGGCGTGCCCAGAACTTCGGAGCCTTTGACGAACAATTCGAGTTTGTCGAGTCCCATCTTTTCGAGCACGGTCAGGTGCAGATCGACGGGGTGGATCGGACGTGACGCGGGATAACCGCCGTCGGGAGTGCTCGAACCGATCACGGTTCCGCCTGGCGTGCCGCCGCCCGCGACGACCACCGAGTAGCCGAATGGCCAATGTTCTCGGCCACCGATGCTGCTGATCTCCGGACTGCGACCGAACTCGCCCATCGCGATCACCAGCGTGGAGGCCAACAGGCCGCGCGATTCGAGATCGGTCAGTAACGCGGTAAAGGTGCGATCGAAGATCGGGCAGAAGCGATCCTGCATCCGCTCGAACAAACGGTAGTGCAAATCCCAGCCGCCGTCGCCACCTTGCTGTTCGTCTTCCGCGTCGCCGCTCCAATTGACTTGGACGAACGGCACGCCGGACTCGATCAATCGCCGGCCGAGCAAACAATTCTGGCCAAAGACCGTGTGACCGTATCGCTCGCGCAGTTGGTCCGACTCTTCGTTGATGTTGAGTGCGCGCTTCGCGCTGGCCGAGGTGAGCAGACCAAATGCCTTGCGTTGCAGGTCGTCAAACCGCGAGGCATCCGCGGCTTCGGTGCGTCGCTGAATTTCATCCAATCCGGCGAGCAGCGATTTGCGATCGGTCAACCGCGAACCGCCGATCCCGACGATCGGTTCAATCGACTGCGGAATCTTGAAGCCATCCTCGTGAGTGAAGCTGTCGATGCGGAATGGATCGTGTGCGGCACCGAGTGCTCCGGCCAATTGCCCGCGTAGATCGGCACCGCTGACTTTGCAATTGGGCCCGATGGCGGTGAACGCCGGCCAGTCGCCAGATCGGCGGCGAGTCAGATACGACACCAATGAGCCCATGCTTGGACGAACGCGGCCGGGAAATGGCACGGCTCCCGACGCCTGCGAACCGTTCGAGCTGCCGGTCAGCGCGACCGTGCCTCCCTGATTATGGTCCTTCATGTCGTGAGCCATGCTGCGGATGATCGTGAACAGCCGCGAGTTCTCCGCGCACATTGGCAACAGCTCGCTGATCTGCATCCCCGACGATGCGGTCGCGATCGGCCCATAGCAACCACGAATCTTTGACGGAGCGTTTGGTTTTGGATCCCACATCTCGTAAGAGCTAGGTCCACCCCACATCCAGAGGAGCAAAACGGACTTCACCGCGGGACTCGAATCGGCTGCCGCACTTCGCGCCAACAGTTGCGGCAGCGACAGACCGAGCGCCGAACACGCTCCCATCTGCAACAAACTTCGGCGGCTGATTCCCTCGCAATCGCGAGCCGCTCTTCGTCCGAGTTCAATCATGCCGCACCTCCTCAGGGAGACTGCTGGTCCTTTGCGGGCAACACGATGCCGATTTCTCATTGGCCAATCAAGACTGTGTTCGGAAATTTGGCGGATGGGAGGGAATCTCGGGGTTGGCTACGCACACGGATGCGAGAGGCGCACACGGATGAACGCGGCAATCACCTCGTCTTCATCCGTGTGCGCCTCTCGCATCCGTGTGCGAAGCGCCTCCTCTTCGATCTCGCCAGAACGCCCCCCAACCGCGACAACTCCCCAACCAAAAAGACTCCCGACCGATTCCATCTAAAGCAAATCCATGAACCTCCGAATGTCCGTTCGACTCCGATCGGTAGCGATTTCCCTAGCCGGGTTGCTCGCCATCGAGCTGCTGGTCTGCTGGCAGTATCGTGGCCCGCAACCAATTCCGGAGGAACACGAAGCCGCGAGCGACTCCCTGATCTTCTCTGCCGAGCGAGCGGTCAGCATTCACGAAGAATTGTTTCCGCCGAAGCCGCATCCGGCGGGCTCCATCGAAAATCAGTTGGTGCGCGATCGACTTGTCGAACTGTTGCGGAACATGGGCTGGCAAGTTGAAGTGCAAACGGCGGTGGTCGAATCAGACGCCAAGGTCGTGATTCACAACGTGCTGGCGAAACATCAAGCGACCGAGAAGTTGGAAGTACGGCCATTGGTGTTGGCGAGCCATTACGACTCATGCCGCACCGGGCCGGGCGCGGGTGACGCGGGCGGATGCGTGGCGGCGCTGCTCGAGGCCGCCACGACGCTCGCAGAGGGAGCCGCGAAAAGCGGTCCACGCTTGAAACGGCCGCTGTATTTGCTCTTCACGGATGGTGAAGAGTTGGGACTGCTCGGCGCACGTCATTTTGTGAAGCGGCATCCATTGTCGGCGCGAAAGCCGATCGTGTTGAACTTCGACGCACGCGGGACCAGTGGGCCGGTGATGATGTACGAGACGCACGCCGGCAACCGAGCGGCCATCGAAGCTTGGTCGAACGAATTGGCTCGGCCGAGGATTACCGGGTCGCTGTTCACGGCGGTGTATCGGACGATGCCCAATAGCACCGACTTCACGGTGTTTCAGCAGGCCGGCTGGCAGGGATTCAATTTCGCGATCGGCGACGGAGCTCATCGCTACCACCAACCGGAGGACACGTTGTCGAACCTCGATCGCCGCAGCTTGCAGCACTTCGGCGAGCACGCTTTGAACTTGGCGCGACGGATCGCCTCGACCGATGCGGAGCTGCCACAGACGGCGGGTGACGCGGCGTTTTTCGATGTGCTCGGCATGTTCGTGATTCATTACCCGTTGTCATGGTGTCTGCCGCTGAGCATCGCGGCCTGCGTGCTCCTCTGCGTGATCAATCGCCGGACACTGCTCACGAAAGACGGCCATCGCGCGCGGATGTTGTTTGCCGCGACCATTCTCGCCGTCTTGATCGTCGGAGTCGGCATCGGTTGGTTCTCGAGCCGTCTGATGCAAGACGTTGGACTACTGCCTCGCAAATTTGTGTGGTACGGACACGCGCTGAGCGTGGCGTTGTGGTTGGTTTCCGCGTCGAGCAGTCTCGGAGTTGCCTACTGGATACTGCGGAGATGCTCGGCGGAAGCGGTGTGGAGCGCGCTGTGGCTGTGGGGATCATTGGCTGGGATCAGCGTGGCGGTAGTCGCTCCGGAGTTCAGTCCTCTGTTCCTCTGGCCGGCGCTGCTTGCGGCGGGACTGTCGATGACTCGTTGGAGCGTCGCGGCCCGATCGATCCTCGTGACGATCGGGAGCGCGGTGTTGCTGGTGCCGGTGCTGCACTTGTTGGCGATTGCGCTCGGACCAGCAGCGGGAGGACTGCTCTGTCCGGCGTTCGCGTTGGCCTTGATGCCTCTTTATTCTTCGCTCGCGTTGCCCGCTGTGAATTCGAGTTCTTCTCGCGCATGAGGTGCTGTCATGAAACGATTGTGGATTGGATTGCTGTTGATCGCGATGGGCTGTTCGCGCACACCGACACCGATCAGCCCGCCCGATCCGGGCTTCACGGAAGCCGCGTCGAAGGTCGAGCCAGCGACGAATGACAAGAATGCTCCACCGGCGCTGACGGTCGGATCGCCCGCTCCGGCGCTGAAGGTTGGTCGATACCTCAAGGGCGAGCCGGTGATGTCGTTTGAACCGGGCAAGATCTACGTCATCGAGTTCTGGGCGACCTGGTGCCGGCCGTGCATCAAAGCGATGCCTCACATTTCCGAGTTGCAGAAACAATTCCCCGACGTGACGTTCATCGGCGTCAACATCTGGGAAGACGAAGTGTCCGAAGCGGAAGAGATCGTCAAAAAGATGGACTCTCAACTTGAGTATCGGATTGCTGTCGACGAAGTCTCCGACGGAAACCCCGAGAACGGTGCGATGTCCAGGACGTGGCTGAAAGCGGCCGAGATCAGCACCCTCCCATCAGCCATCATCGTGGATGGCCACGGTCGAATCGCGGACATCACCCACCCGATGGATTTGGACGAAACATTGCCGCAGATCATCGCCGGCAAGTGGGACACCGCCGCAGCCGCGAAGCTGCATTTGAAAAACGTCTTGAAAGAGCGCGAGCAGCAGTGACGGCTCCGGCATTCGGCGATCCGATAGTGCAGCGCTACCGCGCGTCTGCGAGTCGTGCTCGCGCCTGAGCAAACACCGCATCAAGCATCGGTTCGGTCAGTCGGCCAGTGAAGGTGTTTTGCTGGCTGGGGTGATAGCTGCCGATCAGCCAGCGGCCGTCATTCAGTTCGGCTTCCGCACCGTGAGCGAACTTGGGGCGGCGTCCCGTCAGCCAACCGGCGGCCAGTGCGTGATCAACGATCTTCTGCCACGCGATCTGTCCCAGCGCGACGAAGACTTGGACGGGAAGCCGTGCGACGGTCTGCTCGAACCATTCCGAACAGTTCGCGATTTCGTCAGCGGTCGGCTTGTTGTCGGGCGGAGCGCAATGGCATGTCGCAGTAATCACACAGCCGCGCAATTGCAGTCCGTCATCGCGAGTTGTCGAGGTCGGTTGGTTGGCAAAGCCGGCCTTGTGCAAGGCTCGAAAGAGCCAATCGCCGCTGCGGTCGCCGGTAAACATGCGGCCGGTCCGGTTGGCTCCGTGTGCGGCCGGAGCCAGGCCGACGATCAGCATTCTTCCGGAAGGATCACCGACGTTGGGGACCGGCTGCCCCCAATACTCCCAATCGCGATACGCCGCTCGCTTCTCAATCGCGACGTCGGCACAGTGCCGCCGCAATCGGGGGCATCGCTGACATGCCACGATCTGCTGATTGAGTTGCTTCCAGGCCGCGCTGGTGGATTTGGCTTTGCTCATTGCGTTGAGCCGACCTGAAAGCGTCGCTCGATGCGGGACCAATTCCCTTGGCGATCTCGAATCGCCACCTTGAGCGTTGCAGACGGAAGCTCGCTCATCGGCGATGACAGCTTGAGCTCCCACACGCTTTGCGATTTCTGTTGGAACTTCGACGCCAGGTTTTCGCCGGCGGCGATTCCACTCACCGCGAAGTCGGCTCGGACATCGAAGCTATCCAAATCCAAGCCGCTGTCGTAATCGTGCATGCCGACCAAGAGGCGAGTGAGTGGTCCATTCGCGCCGGGTTGCGGCGACGTCACCGTCAGGATCGGGCGGTTGTCATCGAGCATCCAACCAAAGCCGCGCTGTTCCGGGTGAGCGGGATCAAAGTCGAAGTCGATCGGGCAACCGAGGTCGATCCAGCGGACGATCGTGCGGCGGTCGTCGTCGGTGAGCGCTTCGACTTTGATCGGCTGGCCGTCAGGACCGCGCGACTTTCCGGCAACCGCATCGGGCGGCGGCATCGTGCTGCCGAGGTAGTCGAGGTCGTACTTGTGACGATTCTGTTGCGTATCGACTCGCTCACCCTTGAGTGCGAAGTGCCCCGCGCCGGGTTCCGGTTCGGAGGGATGATCGTCATTGGAGAAACCATCGAGTCGCTCGCCGAAGATTTTCCAGACGAGCAGGCTGCGTCGCGATTGCAGCTTGCGGATGTAGCGTGAGGCGTTCGGATAGCCCCACGAGTCGTAGCCGATCGGCTTGTGTCCGAACTTCGCCCGTTCGTCCATCGCCAACCGCAGATAGGTGCCAGGGAACTTGCCGTGATGCTCGAATTGGATTTGTTCGTCGTCCGCGTCGAGTACCAAGTTGCCCGCAGGTTTGTCCCATGACTTCGTGTGGCACGCGGTGCAACTTCGCTTGAGGATCGGCTGGATGTCGCGGAAGTATTCGACGGTGACGGCGCGATTCGCGCTGTCGCCATCACTAACCCGACGCGCAAGCGAGGCTGGGCCGTCCAACGAGCTTTCATGTGTGGTCGCGGCGAGGCGTTCGGCCTCGCTTGCGCGTCGGGTTAGTTTGGCCGTCCCCAGCAGCGGCGTCGAATTCACCAAATCCCACACCGCGTAATCCGGCTTTGCGGCGGCGGTCAGCGAGAACTCGGTCGGCTTCTGGCTGTGAGCGTGACAGCCGCCGCAGTCGTGACGGATCTCGCCGGGGCGGAGTTGATGCCACGTCTGTGCGGAGTTCAGTACCAGTCCGCGCGCGTCGAGCGTTTGAAACGTGAACGCGGTGTCGGCGGGGATCTTCGCCAGGAAGCTCGTGTCGGGATTGCCGTCGGGATCGCGCGGCTGTGTGCTATCGGCGGCGACTTTGCGAACGGGGATCTCTCCGAGAATGCGAAAGCGTTCGCTGGCGTGATTGAAGAAGCGGCGGCCGGAGTTCTCGCCGCGATGGCGATCGGTTGTCGGCTCCATCGCGATGATGCGGAGGGCGTGAATGTCCTCGTTCGAATAGAGACCGACATCCGCTCCTTGATTGTGCCAGTTGAGCGGCATGCCGTTCCCGTGGCTCGTGAAGGCATCGAGCCCGCGCCACGGATCACGTCCGCCGGAATACGTCGCGGTGACTTCGCCTTCACGAACGACTCCGTTCGGATAGCTCTCGCGTTTGTAGAGGCTCGACGATCCGACCAATCCGAACGGAGTTCCCTCCGGCAAATGCTTCGACCGTGAGCCGTCGTTCGCCAGTGCCGGCAACGCATGCGGTTCCTTCATGCCGAAGACTTGCGAGTAGGGCACGACCGCTCGAGGCCAGCATTCGTTGTAATTCGGATCGTTCTTGATCAGCCGCATCTGAGCTGGCTGATCGACGATCTCTCCGTTCTTGAGCAAATAGATGCCGCCATCAAGCTGCGGCAAAAACGTGTATTGATGATTGACCGGGCCGGGCGAGTAGCACGTCAGCAGATGATTGCTCGGAGCCGACGACGGATGCGTGAACTTGCCGACCTTCGGCGAGTCCTTGTCCTTGAGCACCGACGGATTGGCCGGGCCTTCAAAGCCCAGCGTGAATGGCGTCAGCGAGACCGATCCGGTCGGCATGAACGGCATCCGATACCAAATCCCCTTGCCGTTGTCGTGCCGGCCGTATCGCCACGGCTTGTTGCGAGCGTCACTCATAAACGCCGGACCAAACGCGGCGTAACCGTCCGGCGGAGTCGGCGGCAGTTTGATGAACGCTCCGAAGCCGCTGTTGTTCTGGTTGTAGTACTCCTCAATGACCAGCGATCCGTCGCTGATTTGCGTCTGAAAGTGAAATCCGTTTGAGGCTCCGCCCGGATCAAACGCGCTGATCAGCGGAGCCCAGTTCGTACCGTCGGGATGAATCGTCCAGATGCCCCAAGAGATCTCGCTGCGAATCCCCTGCGATTCGAGCGTGCTGAACATGATCCGCCCGTCTTTGAGCGCCACCGGATGCAACGCTCCGGCGATGTTCAGATGCCCGATCTTCTCGACGTTCTGACCAAGTCCTTCGTTCGAGTCATCCATCACGAACAGTTGCAACGCGACGGTCGGATAACCCTTCGATGGGCGAAAGCCATCACGGTTGCTGGTGAAGGCGATCCGGCCACCCGGCAGAGGGCACGGTCCCATGTTGAACACGCCGTAGTCGAAGTGCGTCTTGCCCGGTTCCGATTTCCGATAGTCGCTGGACCAATTGGCCGCTCCGGTATTGGGTGTGAAGGTCTGGTCGGTCAGCTTGACGATCCTGCGAGTCTTCAAATTCATTTTGAAGATGTCGGCACCCGCTCGGGGCGGCGTCCACTGACTGTGCTTTTCGAGGTCGTACAAATACGAGTAGTAAACCCACTGACCGTCGAACGAAATCACCGGGTCCGTCACCGAGCCTTTGCCACCATCCACCAAGACTTCTTCCGAGCCATCCGGATGCAGCAGCATCAAATCGGCTCCGGGTTCCATCGTCACCGGCTGCGAGAAGTCGGTGTAGAACCGCTTGTGAAGTTTGTCTCCCGCGCGGTCCGCTCGGACATAGACGATGTCGTAGTCGATCTTCACCGACGGGTCCGTCGAAACGTGCGGGATGTTGACGTCGAGCGTCTCCTTGAAGAGCGGTTCATCCTCCGCTTGAATCGCGAAACACATCAGACCAACAAGCACACACATCAGACTCAGGCGACTCATGGGTTTGTCTCCCGGTACATATTCGGGGTCGGGTGTTCGGTTTTTCGGAATTGGCGGGAAGGAAGCGTGATTGACGGACTCGACCTGGTGCCCGCCAATTCCGAAAAACCGAACACCCGACCCCTCGCTAAACGGTGCCCGATCCTTCGGACTCTGACCTCGGCTGCGTATTCGAGCCTGATCCTTGTGATGCTCGCAAGTCAGCGAGAGACTGCGACTGCGATTTCTCACCCTGAGACATTCCAAGGAGACAACGATGTCACGTTCACTCGCACGCCGTTTGATGTTGCTGGCCGGTCTGGTTTCCGTTGGAGTCTTCACGTCTGTCAGGGCCGATGACGCAGCCGACCTCAACGCGCTCAGCAAGGCAGACAAGGACGCGGGGTTCGTGTCCATGTTCAACGGCAAAGACTTCACCGGCTGGCGATTCGAGGGCAAAGAGTCCCCACCGAAAGAGCTGCCCGACAATTGGTCGGTGTCCGACGGCCTCATCAAGCTGTCGGGGGGTGGCAAACCCAACCTCGGCAGTGCGAAGGCGTACGCCGACTTCGAAATGAAGTTTGAATGGCGCGCCGTCAAAGACAAATACAACAGTGGCTTCTTCATTCGCAGCGGCGAAAAGGTCGGGGCCAACCAACTCAATCTCGCGAAAGGGAGCGAAGGAGCCTTCATCGGCGGCAAGCTGACGGGATCAATGCCCGTCCCAAAGTTGCAGAAACCAGCCGGTGAATGGAACGAGTGGCGCGTGCTGGTCGTCGGCGAGAAGGTGACGTTCTGGTGCAACGGCGAGCTCGCATGGGAAGGGACCGGCATCCAACCGAAGGAAGGCTACATCGGCCTGCAAGCCGAAGGTGCCGCGCTGGAGTTCCGCAAGCTGCGCATCCGCGAAGTGAAGTAGCCACGCTCGCCAGAGCGTGGGAAAACTGACGACGACCCCACGTTCTGGCGAACGTGGCTACGGTCGATTGGCTGACGAAGTCAGGGCCTGATTCCGCGAGGAGTCCAGCATGTTGAGTCTTCTGGGAACGAGTGCTCGCCTGTGTGACGGTGTCACCCGGCGCGAAGCAATGCGGCTCGGCGGTCTCAGCGCGTTTGGTTTGTCACTGCCGCAACTCATCGCGGCCAAGCGTGCGATGGCCGACGATGTTCGTCCCAGCTTCGGTCGTGCGAAGTCCTGCATCGTGCTCTGGATGACCGGTGGTCCTCCTCAGCATGAAACGTGGGATCCAAAATTTGATGCTCCCGCAGAGATTCGTGGCCCGTTCGATTCGATTGCCACATGCCTTCCCGGAGTGCGCGTCGGCGAGCTGATGCCGAACACATCTCGCATTCTCGACAAGCTGTGCGTTTTGCGAGCGGTTCACACCGACAACCCGTCTCATCCCGGCAGCAGCTACGAGATGATGACCGGCGTGCTGCATCCGCTCGGCAAAGGACGTGATGACGTCGTCGATAGCCGCAGCGACTTTCCAACATTCAGTTCGATCGTGAAACGGTTCCGACAAGCTCCGCCGGGAATCCCCGCCACGGTCGTGATTCCCGAACCAATCTTCAACGTCCCGTTTTATCCCGGCCAGCATGGCGGCTTCTTGGGAAGCCGTTGGGATCCGTGGCGGCTGACCTGCGATCTCTCCACGAGCGATTTCAAGATTCCGGAGTTGGCATTGCAGGAAGGCGTCTCGGATTCGCGACTCACCGCGCGAACCGGCTTGCTGAATCAATTTGATGCGACCGCCGCCTCTTCGCGCGGGGATCGCACTTGGGCCACGTACCTCACCGATTCGCAGCAAGCGTTCGATCTGCTCGTTGGCCGGCGAGCGAAAGATGCGCTGGATCTGAATCGCGAACCGCCAGAAGTGCGCGACCGATACGGCCGGCACAAGTTTGGCCAGGGATGCTTGCTGGCTCGGAGGTTGATTGAAGCGGGAGTCCCGTTGGTTCAAGTCAATTGGCATCGCGACAAAGACGACGACACGCCGATGTGGGACGCGCACTGGAAGCTGGAAGACAACCTCAAACGCAAACTGATGCCGCCGATGGACCAGTCGTATCCGGTGTTGCTCGAAGATCTGGAGCAGCGTGGATTGCTGAGCGAAACGCTGGTGATCTGGATGGGCGAGTTCGGCCGCACTCCGAAGTTGGAACTCGTCGCGCCGCATCCGACGATCGGCCGCAATCACTGGGGCAACGTCTTCTCCATCGCGCTGGCCGGCGCGGGCGTGCGCGGCGGACAGGTGCTCGGTTCGAGCGACAAGGACGGCGCGTATCCCAAAGACTTCGCGGTCGAACCGGGCGACCTGCTGGCGACGCTGTATCATTCGCTGGGGATCGACCCGCAGAGCGAGATTCGCGATCCGCTCAACCGCCCGCATCCGATCAGCCGCGGTCGCGTGCTGGAGCGGGTGTTTTGAAAAGCTCAGTTCACCATTTCACTCTCAATCAGGTGTCGTCATGGAAATCGCGCTGGTGGTCGTGGTCTCGATTATTTTTCCGCCAATCTTCCTCTGGGGATTTTTTGTGGTGAATCCGCGAGAAGAGATGGTCGTGCTGCGATTCGGCAAATACATCGGCACGCTCCGGACGGAGGGCATTCGCTGGATTCATCCGGTCGGCCGTTCGCTGCGGCGGATTCCCACCCGCGATCTGACCATGCACATGGAGACTTCGACCGTCGTCGAACGGAACGGCAGTCCGATCAACATCAGCGCGGTCGTCGTGTACCGTGTCCAAGACACGCGCAAGGCCGCGCTGGATGTCGAGAGCTATCAGACGTTCCTTTCGGATCAGGCCGGAGCGGTCATCAAGCGCGTCAGCTCGCGGTTCCCGTATGAATCGCCCGACAAGTCCGAGCCATGCTTGAAGAGCGAATGCAACGAAGTCACGAAAGCCTACATCGCCGAGTTGCAGCAAGCCGTCGATGCCGCGGGCATTCGCGTGATCAACGTGACGCTCAACGACCTGACGTACGCTCCCGAAATCGCCCAGGCGATGCTAATGAGACAACAAGCGCTGGCTTTGATTGACGCTCGCAAAACGATCGTCGAAGGCGCGGTCGCGATCGTGCATGACGCCGTCGATCGTCTGAAGGCCGCTGGCATGGAGCTCGCGCCGGCACAGAAGGAAGTCCTGATCTCGAACTTGCTCGTCGTGCTGTGCAGCGGCGGGCACGCTCAACCAGTCCTGCAAGTGCAGGCATCGCAGAAAACCTAACGCTGGCCGTAGGCTGATGGCTGAAAGCTGATGGCTGTCATCACAAATCAATCGGTTGAAATACCAGCCAACAGCCCTCAGCCGGACTGTCGAACTTCTCTTTTGGAATTCCGCGATGCTTCACGATCAATCCTTGTCTCTTCCATCGAATCCCGTTCCATGCGCAGTTCTCTCATCGCTTAGCCTTTGTGATTGATGCCGCTTTCCTGAGCACAGTCACGAGACTCGTCAAACCGAGTATCTGATTTTGAGAAATCTGATGGCCAAGCGATCCGACGTTCTCGGATCGCTGGTGGACCACAGGCTCATTGGGGAGCGATTCATGCGCAAGCTTTGTCGAGTCCAAGATGTGCCCCGGCGGGGTTTGACGCTGATGGAGATCCTCGTCGGAACGGCCGTTTGCCTGTTTGCCGTGTGGTTGTTCGTGGCTTACGTCGTGCATCATTCTCGGCCCAAGGGCCGGCGTTTGGAGTGCCAGTCCAACCTGAAAAATCTCGCGCTCGCGGTGAGCGGTTACGCTTCCGCCAATTCGGGGCGGATTCCCGATTTGGTGACGCTTCACGGCGTGCCGGGAACGAGCGGGCAATCCACTTATTCCTGGGTGGCGGAACTCTTGCCGCATCTCGACAACTCGGCGCTGTATCGCTGGATCAATTCCGCGTCCGCACCTCCCTTCTCCACGAGCGTGCCAGTGCCGTTCATCAAGGTCTTCATTTGTCCCAACGACCAGTCGCGATCTTCACAACCGGGCGGCTTGAGTTATGTCGCCAACGCTGGCTACATGCGAGAAAGTGATTGGGGAAACAATGCCGGTCATCACGGATTGCGAATCGACTGGGATCGCAGCGGTACGACCGACGAAGCGGACTTGATCATCGCACGCTCGACCGGACTCTTTTGGCGGCGGGACTCGCACCCGGCGATTGGTGGAGACAACGGCGATCCGATCACCTTGGAGTTTGTCGCCGAATCAGACGGGCAATCTCAAACCATGATGCTCAGTGAAAACTTGCAGGCCAACACATGGCTTTCAACGAACACGGGCGAGATCGCTTTCGGCATTTTTGTCACGGTCGGCGACTCCGATCAGCCTGACGCCATCAAATTTCCTGCGACGCATGGTGCAAGTGGTTCTGATCGTCTCGCGTTCGACGTCTCACGCTTCAACCTGATGAACGCCAAGAAAACGCGAGACGCCTCACCCGGAAGTCTGCTCGATACGCGGCTTGGCGAGGCTCCACGACCAAGCTCGCCTCACCAAGGGATCGTCAACGTGGCGTTTGCAGACGGGCGTGTGGAGGAAGTCAACATCCGCATGGCTCCACGAATCTGGGCCGCGATGATGACTCCCAACGGTCAGCGAAATGGCCAACCGGCTGCCCTGGATAAACCGTGACGACTGGAATTCCAGGCGGTCGTTGTGCAAAGTGGCGTCTCCAAAGTTTTCTCTCTGGAGACAATGCCATGCCCGTAATCGCATTCACAATGAGAATGTTTCTGTTGCTGGTCGTCACGTTTTTCGGGACATCGCTCATTGCAGCGGATCGGCCGCCGAACGTTGTGCTGATCTACGCGGACGATTTCGGCTACGGCGACGTCGGTTGTTACGGAGCGAAGGGTTGGAAGACTCCGCATCTCGACAAGCTGGCGGCGGACGGTGTGCGGTTCACCGATTTCTATGTCGCTCAGGCGGTTTGTTCGGCGTCGCGCACTGCGTTGCTGACGGGTTGCTATCCGAATCGACTTGGCATCCTCGGCGCGCTAGGACCGCAGAGCAAAAGCGGGATTCACGACGACGAGATGACGATCGCCGAAGTGCTCAAGCCGCGCGGTTACGCGACGGCGATCTATGGCAAATGGCATCTCGGCCATCATCCGCGCTTCCTGCCGGTGCGGCACGGCTTCGATGAATACTTTGGTTTGCCGTACTCGAACGACATGTGGCTATTTCATCCGGGCGTCGCGAATCTGCCGGAGGAAGAACGCTTGAAACGCTGGCCGCATCTGCCGCTGATCGAAGGAAGCACAATCATCAACCCGCGTGTCACGGCTGAGGATCAGCCGAACCTCACGACGTGGTACACCGAACGGGCGGTGAAGTTCATCGAGTCACACAGCAAGCAGCCGTTCTTCGTTTATGTGCCGCATTCGATGCCGCATGTGCCGCTGTTCGTCTCGGACAAGCAGCGTGGCAAGTCGGAGCAAGGTTTGT
>CAMDDX010000094.1 GCA_945893075.1 Planctomyces sp. SH-PL62
CCACCTGCTCCCGAACCGCTGGCATCAACAACCCTGATTTCACTTGTGGCACATCATCCATGATCGACTCCAGAAAGAGGTTCCGAACATTTCTAACCTCATTCTGACAGCTCCTTATTCATCGCGCCAGCCAAAATTGGCACACCCGCGTCCGGTTTAAGCCGTTACGAACCGGGGCTAGCGCCCTGCGGCTTGTCAGCAGCTGGGAATGTTTATGGAATGCCGCTCTTGAATTCGTCCCCGCCAGCCAGGAAGACCGTCATGGCTTTCAACTCACGCTTGGTGGCATTGGTCTTGCCCGCTCTGATCGTGTCGCTGCCGACGCTCGTGCTCGCGCAAACGGTTCCGTCGCAGGACGCGGTCGCCGTCGAATTCTTCGAGAAGAAAATCCGCCCGCTCTTGGCCGACAACTGCTTCAACTGCCATTCGACCAACACGAATTCTCAAGGCGGGTTACGAGTCGATGATCGCAACGGGTTGACCGTTGGGGGCAATCGTGGTGCGGCCATCGTTCCGGGCGATCCCGAAAAGAGTTTGCTCATCAAGGCGGTGCGGCAGACGGACAAGCTCAAGATGCCGCCGATGAAGCAGCTTTCCGAGCAGCAGATCGCCGACCTCACGACCTGGATTCAAGACGGAGCGGTCTGGCCGAAAGTCGAGTTCACGCTACCGAAGGGTGATCCCAGTCCAGAGTACGCACGCCTGCGCAAAAAGCATTGGGCGTGGCAGCCGCTGCGAGACGTGAAGGCTCCGGTCGTTCGTGCTGCTGATTGGGCACGCGACGATATCGACCGGTTCATTCAGGCTTCGTTGGAGGGCAAGGAATTGTCACCGGTGAGCGATGCCGACAAGGTGACGCTGATCCGTCGCGTGACGTTTGATTTGACTGGCCTTCCACCAACGCTCGAAGAAATCGCCGCGTTCGTGAAGGACGTGGGGCACGTTTCCAACGTGCCCGATGAGCACGTTGAAAACGTGCTCCACGAAACCAAGGCTATCGAGAAAGTCGTTGATCGCTTGTTGGCCTCGGCCGCATTCGGTGAGCGTTGGGGCCGGCATTGGTTGGACGTGGCTCGGTATGGCGAATCGACCGGCTCAGCGCGAAATCTTCCGTACCCTCATGCGTGGCGGTATCGAGACTACGTCATCGACGCCTTCAACAACGACAAACCGTATGACCAATTCATTCGCGAGCAGATTGCCGGCGACCTGCTCCCCGCGAACTCGGAGGCCCAGCGCGACGAGCAGCTCATCGCGACCGGATTCCTGGCGCTGGGGGTGAAGGACGTCAATCAGCGGTACAAAGTCCGCTTCGTCATGGACAACGTCGATGAGCAGATCGACACAGTCAGCCGAGCGGTGCTGGGGCTGACGGCGAGTTGTGCTCGCTGCCACGACCACAAGTTCGATCCGATCCCACAGACGGACTATTACGCCCTGGCCGGCATCTTCCGCAGCACCGACCTGTGCGCCGGTGTGCGGAACAAGATGGGGGGCGGCGGCCTCGACTACTACGACACCGACTTGCTCTTGAAGCTGGGGCCAGCAAAGAGTTCGGAAAACGATTCAGCGACGAAGCGGGAAGAGACCAAGAAAGCGCTGGCCGAAGCCCGCGCCGAGTTGCAGACCCTGGCCGACAGTAAGGAAGGGAACGAACTCGCTCCGGACGGACGACAGAAGAACGTGGTCGCACGCGAGAAAGTCGCGAAGCTGCAAGCGGAGTTGCTCGCGTACAGCGATCCGGCGATGCAGGGGTCGGTCGCTTACGGAGTACGCGATTCCAAGACAATCAGCGACACCGAAATTCGTGTGCGCGGCGAAGCCGAGAAGCTCGGCCCGGTTGTGGCCCGCGGATTCCTCGGCGTGATTCCGTTTGCCGATCCGCCTCAAGTGAATCCGAATCAAAGCGGCCGGTTGGAATTGGCTCAGTGGCTGACCAGCGAGAAGAACCCGCTCACGTCGCGCGTCATGGCCAATCGGATTTGGCAGCACTTGTTCGGTCAGGGATTGGTCCTCAGCGTCGACAACTTTGGAGCGACCGGCGATGCGCCGTCGCATCCGGAGTTGTTGGATCACCTGGCTCAGCGATTCGTTCGCGATGGCTGGTCGGTCAAGAAGCTCGTGCGAGCGATCGTGTTGACTCGCGCGTATCAACTCGGATCGGCGACTCCTTCAACCCACATGGCGACCGACCCCGCGAACGAGTTGGTCTGGCGACACAGCCCGCGACGGCTCGACGCTGAAGAGATTCGGGACGCGACTCTGGCGGCGGCCGGAACGCTCAGTCTGTCTCGCCCGGAGGCATCGCTCGCAAAGGACTTCAAAGTCACTGAATTGCGCAACAACGGCCCGGAGGCGCAACGCTTGATGGCTGGTGCCGTCAGCAACACGCAGCGCAGCGTTTATCTGCCGCTGGTTCGGAACATCACGCCGACGTCGTTGGATGTCTTCGATTTCGCCACGCAAGGCATGGTCACCGGCAGCCGCGACACCACCACGGTCGCGACTCAAGCCCTTTACCTCTTGAACGACCCGTTCGTGCGGCGACAGTCGCTGGCGTTCGCCGATCGCCTGCTCAAGCAAGCGGACCGAGATGACGCCGCCCGCGTGGACTTGGCCTATCAGTGGGCAATGGGCCGCGCTGCGACCACCGCCGAGATCGAACGCACCACGAACTATCTGACGGAATACGCCACGGCTGCTCGTGAAGTGCAGACTCCGAAGCTCGCGCAAGCGGGTCGCAAAGCCCCGAAGCGAGCCGCGGCCAAAACATCGAATGCCCAAACAGCGGCGATCATCAATCCCGATCAAGTCCCGCGAGACGAAGATCAAGTAAAAGACGAAGTCATTGAACCGACCGATCCCCAACACGCCGCGTGGGTCAGCTTCTGCCAGGCGCTGCTGGGGAGCGCCGAATTTCGATATGTGAGATAAATGATCCTGGAGTGCTGCGGCTCGACGCAGCCCTCCATTCAATTGGAATGACGACGTCAATCGCCAAGACAATGATGGTGGCTCAGTCCGTTAGGGGAGCGGCGGTTTGGGGAATTCAGGCGTCGCTATTTCAAATGAATGGAGGGCGGTGTTGGAGCACCCAGCATCTGGGTCACACCGCACTCCAGCGGCGGGCTCACCAAATTTCTGTCGAAGGACACGACCATGTGGAATCCTCAAACCTATTCGAACTTTCTCAGCCGCCGGCAAGCGTTGAAAACGAGCAGTGCCGGTTTCGGATATCTCGCGCTCGCGGGACTGCTCGGCCAAGACGCGGAGCGGAATCGCGCCGTCGCGAATGAGCCAGCAAACGCCCTCCGCCCGCTGGCCCCCAAAGCACCGCACTTCAAGGTGCAGGCCAAGCGAATCATCTTCTTGTTTATGGAAGGGGCGGCCTCTCAGCTCGACACCTGGGAATACAAACCGCAGCTTCAAAAACATGGCGGCAAGGTCGGACCCGGTGGCGGACTCCTGACCGCGTCCAAGTTCCAGTTCAGTCAACACGGGCAAACCGGGACGTGGGTCTCCGAACTCTTTCCGCATACGGCGAAGCACGTCGATGACCTCTGCTTCATTCGCGGTCTGCACACCGACACTCCCGCGCACCCACAAGCGGTGATTCAGCTTCATACGGGGACCGCCTTGGCATCGCTGACTCGGCCGTCGATGGGAGCTTGGCTGATGTACGGACTGGGGACCGAGAACCAAGACCTGCCCGGTTACGTCACGATCAACCCCTCCGCGAACTTCGGCGGAGCGATCAACTTCGGCAGCGCGTTCTTGCCGGCTCACTTCCAGGGAACCCGCATCGCCGACACCGGCTTCGTGCCGAACTTAAAAGCGCAGACCGTGACGACCCTGCAACGAAAGCAGATTGATCTCGTGCAAGCGATGAATCGAGATCTGGCGGCGAAACCCGGCGCGCCGGACCAGCTTGAGGGGGTCATTCAATCGTTCGAGCTGGCGTTCAAGATGCAGGGCAAGGTTCCGGAGTTGCTCGACATCTCGAAAGAGCCTCAGTCAGTTCTCGACGCTTACGGAGTGAAGCCCGGTCCGGCCGGGAGCTTCGCGCGGCAATGCTTGATGGCTCGGCGATTGACCGAAGCGGGAGTCCGCTTCGTCGAGATCTGTCATCCCGGTTGGGACCAGCACAACAACCTGCATCGCGACCTCATCAAGAACTCCGCCGCCACCGATCAGCCCACTGCCGCGTTGCTTGATGACCTGGGCCAGCGCGGACTGCTGGACGACACGCTGGTCGTGTTCGGCAGCGAGTTCGGCCGCATGCCAACCGCTCAAGGCCCGGACGGCCGCGATCACAACATCACCGGTTACCCGATGTGGCTGGCCGGAGCCGGTGTGAAGAAAGGGTTCTCGCATGGTGCCACCGACGAATACGGCCTGCACGCCGTCGAAGGCCGCATGCACACGACCGACCTGCACGCCACACTGCTGGCCCTGATGGGACTGGACCACGAGCAACTGACCTACCGCTACGCCGGCCGAGATTTCCGACTGACCGACGTCGCCGGTAACGTGGCTCACGAAATCTTCGCCTGAGCCACCTCACTCCAGGGAGTACGCCGCTTGCTATGCTGTCGGTGAAGCATTCAGTTTGAGTTGGTGTCTCGTTCATAAAGGCAGAGTCATGGCCACGGTTTCCTTTCATCTCACCGGCGAAGCGCTGTGGCGGCGCATGGAGCGAGCTGTGGAAAAAATCCAGGAACGCTTGGAACGGACGGCACGAACGCTGGAACAAGCCGAGATTCCTTACGCCATCATCGGCGGGAACGCGGTGCGTGCCTGGGTCGCTCAGGCCGATGAAGCCGCGGTGCGGACGACTCGCGACGTGGACATTCTGCTGCGGCGATCCGATTGGCCAGCGGCCAAAGCGGCGATGGAGACCGCAGGGTTCGTGTATCGCCATGCGAGGGGCATCGACATGTTTCTCGACGGTCCCGATGCCAAAGCTCGCGACGCCGTGCATGTGCTGTTCGCCGGCGAGAAAGTTTTCCCGGACGATCTCGTGGCTGCTCCCGACGTGTCCGAATCGGAAAACATTCAGAACCATCGGACGCTCACGCTCGAAGCGCTCGTGCGAATGAAATTGATTGCGTTTCGTGACAAAGACCGCATGCACGTTCGCGACATGATCGACGTCGAATTGGTGGATGAATCCTGGTGTCAGCGTCTTCCGCCAATGCTCGCCGCTCGGCTGAAGGAATTACTCGATACCCCCAACGGATAACTTGGCCGATGCCTGACTCCTCGCCAGTGACTTCTGGCCCGGCGGTGGTGTCACGGAGTGCCACCGCTACTTTGCGGCTTCGCCGCGTTGGAAAGCTTCTCATGACTCTTGGCATTCGCACGGTCGCGTGCAGTCTGGCGACGTTGTTGGTGATCGTCGCCAGCACGGTCGGTGATGAAACGAATCCGAACAGCAGATCGGGATGCGCTGCGGCGGCCGATCGTTTCTTTGTCGATGAAGTCTGGGCCAAGGTTGGCGCGCAGTCGTGTCTCAAGTGCCACAAGACCGGCGGCGATGCCGAGGACAGCAAGTTCGTTTTGCAAGATCCGCAGCGGAGCCAGGGGACGGCTCAAGCAGAGGCGTTGCGACACAACCGCGACGAGTTCGCGAAGATGGCACGCGTGAAAGAGGGGGAGCAGTTCCGCATGCTCTTGAAGGCGACCGGTGGACTCGATCATGGTGGCGAAGCCGCCCTCAAGGCCGACTCGACGGGTTATCGCATCCTGTCGGACTTCGTACGTCGCGTGAATGCTCCGCAGCCTGGAAAGCCTTTGACTGAGATCGTCACTGACGACAAAAACGCGATCCCCTTCTTCGACGGCGTGGTGATGCTGGATGATCGCCGCTTGCTGCGCCGCGCCACTTTGTCGCTCGCTGGCCGACTGCCGACCGAAGCCGAGTTGGCCGCCGTCGCCAGCCAGGGACTCAAGTCGCTGCCGGCGCTCGTTGAAGCGGTGATGCAGGAAGACGCTTTCTATGCGCGGCTGCGCGAGGGATTCAACGACATCTTTCTGACTGTCGGTTACGACGACGGTGCCGAATCGGCGCTCTCCTACGACCACTTCAGCGAGACACGGCATTGGACACAGAAGCACGATCTCAACCACATCGAGGATGAGAAGGCGCGACAGCAAGCACGCTACAAGCTGGCGGACAATTATCGCGCGGCACTGCTGGGCGAGCCGATGAAGCTCATCGAGCACATCGTCCGGAATGACCGGCCGTTTACGGAGATCGTGACCGCCGACTACATCATGGTCACGCCTTACACGGCTCGTGGGTACGGCATCTACGACGACTTGAAACCGACGTTCAAGAACCCTGATGACCCGTTTGAATATGTTCCGGTGAAGCTCAAGGCGCTCGTCGGCCGCAATCGCAACGAGGATCAGGAGTCCGCGACCAGCTTTTATCCGCACGCGGGATTGCTGAGTTCGTTTCAGTATCTGCGACGCTATCCGACGACGGAGACCAATCGAAATCGTCTGCGCGCTCGAATGTATTTCCTGCACTTCCTAGGTATTGATGCGTTGGAGTTAGCCGCGCGAGTTTCCGATGCCGCCGCGGTCTCGGCCAAGTACGAGATCCCGACGATGCAGGCGTCGGAGTGCGTTGTGTGTCACAAGACGATCGACCCGGTCGCTGGATTGTTTCAGGACTACTACAAGTTTGAAGGCGTTTACGGACGGCGGAAGGAGGGCTGGTACAAAGACATGTTCGGCCCCGGCCTGGAGGGGGAGGACATGCCGTCCGAAGACCGCTGGCGCTCGCTGCAATGGCTGGGCGAACGAACGGCACGCGATCCGCGCTTCGCTGTCGCGATGGTCGAGCATGTCTATTACATCCTGACCGGCCGCAAGGTATTGCTCGCTCCCAAAGAGATTGACGATCCACTGTTCTCCGCCAAACGCCGGGCCTATGCCGAACAGCGCTGCCAGATCGATGCCATCGCCGCTCGGTTCGCTCAGAACGAGTTCAATCTCAAGCGCGTGTTCCAAGACTGGATCGTCTCCGATTTCTATCGGGCCGACGGTCTGGCGACCGTCGCTACAAACTCAGCGCGACGGGCTGAGCTAGACGACATCGGGCTGGTTCGGATGCTGGCTCCCGAGCAGGTCGAACGAAAAGTGGGAGCGATCTTCGGCGAGCCGTGGGGCCGGCTGAACGATCAACTGGCGATGCTCTACGGCGGCATCGACTCCAAAGAGGTCACCGAACGCGCCGCCGATCCGAGCGGGGCGATGGGTGCGATCCAGCGGATGCTCGCGAACGATGTCGCCTGCAAACAAACGGTTCGCGACTTCATGCGCGAACCGGCCGAGCGGCGGCTGTTTCCCGGCATCGAACCGAGCGTTGTTCCCGGTGCATCGCCGGAAGGGGATCTCGCGATCCGCCGCGTCATCGTGCATCTCCACGAACGAATTCTGGGACGACATGACGCCGCGGATTCGCCGGATGTCGAACGGACGGTCCAATTGTTCGCGGGGATCGTCAGCGATGCTCAGATGCAAAAGGGGATCGAGCCGCGCGAGATTTACAACTGCCGGCGCGAGATGCCCAATGTTCCCGCCGACCCGCAATACACGATCCGCGCGTGGCGCGGCGTTGTGACGTATTTACTTCGACGACCTGAATTCCTTTACGAGTGAGTCTGCTTCGGCCGCGCCATCAAATCGCCACACGAGCAGAGTTGCTGTCTTCATTTTTCGCCCTTCATTTTCCGCCAGCCCGCTGACCACATTCGCAGGAGCTGGCGAAAAATGAAGGGCGGAAAATAGGACTCAGAAATCCCAACCAATCGAGCAAATCATGCGACGCAATTTTCTAAAGATCTGCGGCCTCGCGGGACTCGGCCTCGCGATGCCGTTTGGCTGGCCGGTTGCGGCTCGTGCCAAGGACGAAGACGGTGCGTATGGCGGGCCGTACTACGTCGTGTTCAATGCCTCCGGCGGCTGGGATACGACTTACCTCATGGACCCCAAGGGGATCAACGAGATCAACCGCCTGTATCAAGAGGGAGACATCCTGACTCGCGGCGCACACAAGTACGCGCCGACTGCCAAGCATCATCAAGGCGGCATGAGCAACGAGGATTTCTACTCCGAGTTCGGCGACGAACTGCTGGTTCTCAATGGGCTCGATTACTCCGTGAATAATCATTCGCCTGGCGCGCGCTACATGGCGACCGGCAAGCTCGACAGCATGGCGTATCCGACGTTCGCCGCGCTGGTCGCGGCTTGTCAGGGACCGACTTGCCCGATTTCGTATCTGACGTTCGGCAATTACTCGGCGACGGGCAATCTCGTGGCGATGTCCCGCGTCCCGTATATCCCCTCACTGCAACGGATCGCGAACGCCGACTCGATCGAAGGCAACGCGAAGTCTCCGTTTCACGACAGTTTCGCTCTCGATCGCATCGAACAGGCGCTGGCCGATCAGAACGCAGCCCGGACCCAAGAGCCGCGACTCCCCCGCCTCGAACGGGCCGAGAACATGCTGTATGCCGCCCAGGTCAACTCGAAGGCGTTGCAGCGCGTGACCGCTTACATCCCGTCGTCGATTCCCAAAGAGCGACTCTCGCAGCAGGCCGAGATCGCGCTGGCCTCATTCAAGGCCGGCGTGTGCGTCTCGGCGAATCTGACGATTGGCCAGTTCGATAGCCACGCGAACAACGACACTGACCAGATGAAGCTCATTCCAGAGTTTCTCGCCGGCATTGCCTACGTCATTCGGCGGGCCGAAGAGTTGAAGATCCGAGACCAACTCGTCGTCATCGTCCAGAGCGAGATGGGCCGCACGCCCACCTACAACAAAGGGAACGGCAAAGACCATTGGTCGATCGGCTCGATCATGTTTCTCGGCCGTGGCATCAAGGGCAACCGAGTCATCGGTGCCACCGATGAGAAACAGTTCCATGTCCCAATCGATCCACAGACTCTCGCGTGCGACAAAGAGAAAGGGATTCGAGTGCGTCCCGAACACATTCACGCCGCGCTGCGCGAGTTTGCCGGCATCGCCAACCATCCCTTCAGCAAGAAGTTTCCGCTCGGCGTTGTCGAGAAAGAAAATCTGCAAGGACTCTGGGGTTGAGCGTCGCCGTCAGTCGGCGGTCAGCGCTCGCTTGATGAATTTGTGACCGCGCTGGCGATGCGCCAGTTCCCGTCCTTGTCGCAAGCGGCATAGTACATCCGATATTCGTTCTGGCCGATTTGGATCAGCGACATGTCCTCGGCGTGAACGGCGTCCAGTCCCGCGCCTCCGTATCCGAGACCGTCGATTGCGCACATGGCTCGTTCCCAAACCAAGCCGTTGGTCGAGTATGCCACGTAGATCCGTGACCTGTATCCCGACAGATCGGATGCGATCGAAGCCGCAGCGAAGTCGTCGCTCGTTCCTTTCGCGACTGCGTTGGCATCCTGGCTCGGATGCAGCGGCACCTTGGTTCCCGGCGGCACGTCTTGCCAGGCCGAAAAGAACATTGTCCAACGGTCGCCGGCGGACGATGGCGGGATGACTTCCGCGGCGGTGATTCCCGCCGTGTCGTAATCCGCTTGCTTGTCCCTCAGCCGATAGCCCGGCTCGAACTCGAAGTTCAGGCCATCGGACGTGATCGCGCTGAGGACGCTTGTTGAAATTCGCTGGCCGCTTGCGATTCCACCGGGACCGAATTCTGAGCAGCAGCAATACAGCCGGCCGTGACCAACCGGCAGTTGCAAAAACCGAGGCCCGCCGACACGGCCGAGGTTCTGCAACCGAATGCCCTCTTCGAGTTCCCAGTGCAGCATGTCTGAGGAAACCGCGCTGCCGATGACGGTCGGTCGATCGGCCGGACCGCGCGACTCGAAGTACATTCGCCAACGGCCAGCGGCGCAATGAGTGATTGTCGGCGCGAGCACGCGCAGCGACATGTGCGGCAACGACGGTTGCGGTGCCAGTCGAATGCCAGGCTCCGTGTGAAAGATCAATCCGTCTTCAGAGACCGCACTGAGGATGTAGCCCTGACAGGCCGGAAACGGTTTCGCCGGACCCACGGCGGTGTAGAAGAGTCGGAACCCACCATTCGGAACGCGCACGATGCACGGGGCTTGGACCTTCGAGTGATCCAGTGCTCGCGACCCTTGCAGCCGCGCGCCCGGTTCCTTCCGCAAGTGATGTGTGATGCTCATGAAGTGTTCTCCGGGCGCACGACGCACAATGCGCGCGAGCCGGGGTCAGGTGTTCTGATTTCTGTTTTGGCCGTGGAATTGCCGTCGATGGTCGTTGCCTGACAGTCTTCCAATCCACACTTGGTTCCGTTTGCGACGCCAAAACAGAAATCAGAACACCTGACCCCTCGCCTGTTCTGGTTGGAGACCGGATGAGATTACTCCTGCGCGACGTGACACAAAACACAACTGGCGGTCAACGATTGGCGGTTGATGCGATGATCGTCGGCTCGATAAGGGGTCAGCTCGCTGTGGCAATGCCGGCAGTCGAGGCTGCGGTCTTGGGTCGCGCGATGAACTTTGTCGAAGTGCCAGAATCCCTCGCGAGCTTGCGACAGTAACTCCGCAATGTCGTGGCAAGCCGCGCATCGCGACTCGCTGGATGCCGCGGGCCGCGAGGGAACTTCGAGTTCCTTGAGCAGTGAGCGCGCGGCAACTCGGCCGGTGACAATGCACGGTCCTAGAAACGTGCCTTCCAGCGCGGCCTTGCCGTTGATGCCCGCGAGGCCGGTCAACTCGCCGACGGCGTACAGGCCGGGGATCGCCTGCTGCTGCTTGTCGAGGACGCGGCACTGCAAGTCGATCGCCACGCCGCCCATGCTTTTGCGAGTCAGCGGAAAGGTCTGCATCGCGTAGTACGGCGGCTTCGCGATCTTCGGTGACGCCTTGTTCGAGAACGCCGGCTTGCCGGGACCGAAGCGACCAAAATCTTTGTCTTCGCCTTGCTCGACCAGGTCGTTGTATCGAGCCACCGTCTCGACCACGTTCTTCACGGGGAGACCAGATAGCTCGGCCAACTGCTCGAGCGTGTCCGCCTTCTTCATCAAGTCCGGGTTCTGAAAGATGAGCTTCTCGACTTTCTTGAAGTCGCCCCAATCCGAACCGGAGACGCTGAAGAACGGTTTGCCCGCTTCGTCGAAAATGCACCAGCAGGTCGCGACTTTTTGTTTCAGCAGAATCGGCATGACCTCCTTGGCCCAGCCATGAAAGTTGGCGAACCGCCGGCCTTCGGCGTTCACCAGGATGCCGTACAAGTTGGTCGCATTCAGGCCGCGATTGGTGCCGGGATAGCGTGGGTCGGGCAGGCCGGTGAAGTAATTCCATTGGTAGTCCATGTGGACCAGTTCGCCGCCGACGGCTTGAGCCATCTGATGTCCCAGCCCGATGGAATTCCGGCCGGAGCCGGCGAGGATGCGATCCGGAAAACGAAACTCGGCGGGCCAGAATTCGCGGACCATATCGAGATTACTTTGAAACCCGCCGGTCGCCAGGATCACGGCCTTGCCGCGCAGTTCGCGTTCGTCGCCGGTCCGCATGTCGCGTACGCGTACGCCGACCACGCGGCCGTTGTCCGTGAGCAACTGCTCGACTTTGCTGTTCCAAACGAAGTCGATGTGGCCCAGTTCCAAACAGGCTCGATAGATCGGCGTGACCAAACCGATGCCGCGTCCCACCGGCTGATGTTCGCGGGGGACCGAGTTACCGGATGACGACACCACCTCTGAGAATCGCACCCCCAGTTCGTCCAGCCAGTCGTAGATGTCACGCCGCGAATGATCGACGTAGTAACGCACCCAATCCGTGTCCGGGACTTCGCCCCAGCGATGAAAATCCTGAAAGGCCAAGTCCGGAGAATCTTTGATGCCGGCTCGCTCTTGAGCCGGCGTCGCCACGATGCTCACGCTCCCTTGCGACATCACGGCATGCCCGCCGAAGACGGATGACATGTCGATCACAGTGACCTTTGCCCCGCCCCGTCCGAGATCGAGTGCTGCTGACAATCCAGAGATCCCGGCCCCCACGACAATCACATCGAGAGCTTGTTGTGTCGGCTCTGACGGACTCGTGTGCGAGTTGACCTGCGGCGGTGCCGCTGGCGAGCAACCACTCAGCGGCAGCCAGACAATCAGCGAGACGATGGCGAGAATGACTCTCATGGGACTCCAGCCAGTTTAGTGATCTAGGAAAGACGCCGTTCACGGTAAGGGGTATGGCAGGAGTTCGCTTACCAAGCGAGGGGTCAGGTGTTCTGATTTCTGTTTTGGCGTCGCAAACGGGACCAAGTGTGGATTGGAAGATTGTCAGGCGAAGACCATCGCCGGCAATTCCACGGCCAAAACAGAAATCAGAACACCTGACCCCGGCCGGGTACAGTTTGGTGATCTAGGAAAGACGCCGTTCACGGTAACAGCGCAGCTTCGGCTCGGCAGGATTACTTGATGACCTCGCAACTCGGCACCGCCGCGTGAAACGCTCGAATTCCCGCTTCACTGACACGGGTTCGCACGAGCTGCAGCGTCTTCAGTTTCTGGAGAACCTTCAGGCGTTCCAGCCCTGCATCGGTGAGCTTGGCCCCGGTCAGGTTGAGCGTGGTCAGGTTCGACAGCGGTTCCAAAGACTCGACCATGCCATTCGACAGCGTCGGCCCGGCGAAGCCTTCGGAGTAAAGCAGCTCCAGGTGTTCCAGCCTTGTCAGCGGTTGCAGGTGCTTCAGCCCCGCATCGGTGATCGCCAGCAGGCTGAGATTCAACTCGCGCAGTTTCTTGAGCGGTTGCAAATGCGCCAGGCCGGCATCGGTCACGCTGTTGCCATAGAGATTCAGTACTTCGAGATGCGTCAGTGGATCAAGTCGCTTTAAGCCCGCGTCGGAAATGCGACGCCGTTCAAAGCCGGACTTCTTCAGCACGAGCGACCGGAGTTGTTTCATCTCCCCCAGCGGTTCGCAGGCGTCGTCGGTGATTCCGTCGCACAGTTCCAGATCGAGCGCAAGCAGACTCGTATTCGCCGCGAGGTGTCGCAGTCCGGCGTGTGTAATGCCCGTGCCGGTGAGCACGAGCACTCGCAGTTGCTTGAGCTGACGGAGATGTTCCAACCCGGCATCAGTCACGCGACTGCACAGCTCCAAGTTGATCCCGACGACGTTGAGCCGTTGAAGCTGCTGGAGTCCTGCGTCGGACACTTTTGATCCAGCCAGGCTGACGACCAACGGCCCCGGCAAGTCCGGCATGAGGCCGAGCAGCTCATCAGACAAAGTTCCCTGCGTTGAAAGCTGCGAGTCGGTGAGCGTGACGAGCCGTGTTGTCTCCGGCCGGTTCTTTTCGACGGGGACAATCGCATATTCGTAGATGCGCCGGCTTTTCTCGGACGCGGCTTTCGCAGGCGACGCGATGACGACCAGTGGTTCGACCGAGACGCCCAGCTTTCGGAGCGCCGTCATCGTGATGCTCGGAGCCGGCGCGGGCTTTGATGTGACCGACTCCGTGGTCTCCGATTCCCGTCGCAGATCGTAAACCCACAACGTGTCTTGTTCGCGCAGATAGAGGCGGCCATTGGCGACGACCGGATGCGCCCAACTGTCTCCGCCGGCACCAGGAATTTCAAAAGAGCCTTTGAGGTTGTAGCCGCGATCCGAAGCCTCGATCAGCGCGATCACACCATTCTGATAGCGGAAGTAAAGTTGCCCGTCCGCGTAGACGACCGCGGCCGAACCGACGCCCAGCCCACGTCGCTTCCAAACGACGCGGCCCGTCTTGAACTCCAGACAGGTCGGCAAGCCGTTGTTGTTGCCGTGACCGGCGAACAGAAAATCGCCCAGCCGCACGACGCCGCCGTGATGGTTCTGAAACTGACTGCCGGAGAGCGCGTAGACCACTTCGGCTTTCACACCTTGAGCGGCTCCGTTCTGGCTGTTGTCGGGAACCAGTTTCAGCAGCACGCTGCCGGCCGTGTAGCCGTTCGCGGCGAAGACGAATTCGTTGTGGACGACAGGCGTCGGAATGTTGGCGGTCTCGTTCGCGATGGCGTTGTAGCCCCAGAGGAATCGTCCGTCGCGAGCATCGATCCCAATCACACCGCGTCCCACAAGCTGCACGTACTGCCGCAGACCCGCCGCCTCGGTGACGACCACCGACGAGAAGCCGGAACCGTCCCTGCCGAGCGGACCGAGTTCCGGGAGCTTCGCTTTCCAAATCACAGTGCCGGTGAGTTTGTCGAGCGCGACGAGCGCTGCGTCCGGACCGCCCGGCGTGCAGATCAACCGCTCGCCGTCGATCAGCGGAGACTCGCCGTATCCTCGGCCTGACATCATGCGGCCCGCGAAATTGTCGATGAAGCTCGTTTGCCAAACGACTTCGCCGGTCGCGGCCTGCAAGCAGACCAAGTCGCCATCGGGATCGAGAACGTAAAGATGATCGCCATCCAACGTCGGCGTCGAACAGGGATGCCGCGTGGTCTCGCCGATCTTTCGCGTCCACACTGGCTGGCCTGTCACCGCGTCGAGAGCAGTCACCACAACATCGGACTCTTTCCGACCCATTGTGAATAACCGATTGCGACCGACCACCACGCTGGAATAACCGCTCCCAAAACCGGACGCTTGCCACGCGACCTTGGGTCCGCCCTCCGGCCACGATTGCAGCAATCCGGTCTCTTCGGAAACCGCATCGCGCCGTGGGCCGCGCCACTGCGGCCAATCGTCCGCGCGGACGCGGCTGTCATCGCGAAGAATGACCGAGAGGGCGATTGCGGCGACAACAACGAACGGCCATCGCGATGTGCGAGCGACGGGGTCGCGAGTCTTTTTCAGGCCGCGTTTGTTGGTCATCGGATGATTCCCGTGGCGATGTGCGGCCTGAAACAGGCGAGGGGTCAGCTCGCGGTTGGCCCACACGCGGATAATCTTCTGTCACATTCCCAAGATACAAGGTCGTCTGATTTCTGTTTTGGCGTCACGAACGGAGTCAATCGTCATCGGAAGGACTGTCTCACAACAGAAATCGACGGCCGTTGCATGGCCAAAACAGAAATCAGCACACCTGACCCCGGCCGAGTCGCGGAGTGGCAGCTTCATCAGTGCTCGCGAACTGCGGCTCGGACCGTTGGCTCGCGAGGTGGCCATCGGCCGGCTGCGGCAACCGATCCCCGTCAGCAAAGGTTTTTCGTCGGACGCCGTGCCGCTGGAAGTCGCCGAGGCCATCGTCGATCGCACGGGCGGGCAACCGTACCTCACGCAGTTGTATGGCTTCTGGCTGGTCGAAGAACTCAACCAGACCAAACGCCGCCGCGCGGAACTCCAGGACGTCGAGGCCGTCGACCAGATCGTCTTCGAGCAGGCCGCTCCCTTCTTCCGCGACAGCCTGAACCCACGCGGAGCCACCTTCGCCGTGCGGCCGGTCATCGAGCAGATCGTCGCCGGCAGCACGCCCGAACTCACCAGCAACAATCTCGCTTCCTCCTCCGCCGCGGCCTCATCACCACCGCAGGGACGCTCGCCTTCCCCATCCTGGGACGCTGGCTCAATGAGTCCGCCGAGTAGCTGCGACGTCGTGTTGTGATTCACGCGGTTGGAGCATTCGGAAGAAGGTAAACAATTGTTGGGTAAAAAACAGGAAAAGCTGAAAGAGCATCCACGACGTCCGTTCGAGCTTCGTTGTCCCATTTTTTACCCAACAATTTTTTACCCATTTTTTGATTGGTTTGCGGGCGGCATGGATGCACGCGCTACGAGACTCGCAACAATCGTTTGAGTCCCGGCACCAGCAGCAGCGTCAACACCAGATAGCCAGCCATCCAAGCCGGCAGACCGAGACGTTCCGTATTCAGATTCAGTCCGAGCGGGTGATAACGCTTCAGCACGATTTCGGTCGTCTTCAGTCGCTCGTTGGGGTGAAGCTGTTGCGGTGGCAAATAGGTGGATCGTCCAACCGCCACGCGATGCACCACCGATTCGCCGTGATGCCGAATTGTCAGCGTCAGTTCGTCGGTCGCCGAGGTGGGACGCAGCGTCCACTCGGCCAGGCCGATGGGTGGCGTTTGAGAATCTGCGTGAATGATTTGGATTGGCGACGATATCAGTTCGATGCCGTCTGTTGGGACGAGATGCGTCACGCCCTCCACGGACGAGATGGGGAAGAACGCTCGGACGACCAACTCGTCCCCGACGCGCGGTGGCAGGTAATCCAAGCGTTCGACGGCCCACATCGCCAGCACGGCGACTGGCACCAGCACGATGGCCAAGACCTTGATGTCCTCGGTCAGTTGCGTGCGTTTGACCAACGCCACCGTGTTTCGCAACCGTTGCCGTCTCGGCGTGTCGCGCGATTGCCGAGCTTCTTGATCCAGTTGCTTGAGTTGCCGCAGATCGTTGGCGCAGCGTTGCAGCAAATCTTGATTCGTGAACCAGCGCCGCGCGAGTGTCATTAGCAGCGCGGTCAGAACGGAGAAGACCAGCAGCGTCACATCGCGCGGCAATTCCAACAGCAAGTCGAAAACGAGACGCCAGTCGCTCATCATCATGACTGCCAATGAATTCATCGTGTCGAGGCTCATGTCACTTCGCTCCCAGCAGCACGACGCCGTGATTGGCATCGAGTTCAATCGACGCGCCGTCGGGAATGAGCTGCGTAGCCGCTTCGAGCACGACGGCGGGGATGCCGAAGTCGCGAGCGACGATTGCTCCGTGAGACAGGACTCCGCCACGCTCGACGATCAGCCCTTTGGCGTGGACGAACAGCGGCGTCCAGCCGGGGTCGGTGCTGGGACAGACCAAGATCGCATCGTGGCCGAGGTCCGTCACCTCGCGCGGATCGAAGACGATGCGTGCCGTACCGTGCGCGGTGCCCGCAGAAATCGGACGGCATTCCAGCCGAGTTTGATCCGCGTTCGCTGCGACAGGCCGAGGCCGGCCGAAGTCGTCGAGCTGTCGCGAGTCGATCACGTCCGACAGCGTGAGCTTTTGCGACGATCGCCAACGCAACTTGTCCTGCGCGATCCACGTTTCCCAGCCGGTGGGATCGGCCTCGTATTGCGGCAGCGCGTCCTCATGCAGAAAGAACACGTCGCGTCCCAAGTCCCAACGGCGGCCGAGTTCGACCAGGACCGCTCGCAGCGTTTCGTAGCCGCGCATCAGATGAAACTTGCCGACCTCACGGTACGGCAACAGTTCTTGAACTTGTTGCAGGTCGTGGACGATTCGTTCCAGGAGCGACGAACCTCCCACCGATGCGAGTTGCTTTGGCAACGACACCTCGGCGCGCTGCCGCGCCTCGACCTGAGCCGCGTGCCGATCATGCGGTGACAGTCCCGACGCTCCGCGAAAGCGTTCGATCATCCGCGTCACGAAGTCGTGATCCTCGCGCCACCGAGGTTGCGACAGTTCCATCTCATTGGCCGCGCGATGACCGAAGCGCGTCAGGAACTGTTCGCGCGATTGCCGGCCGGCCGCGACCGCGAACAGCGCGACGTTTTGTTCGACGGTGATGTCATTTGCTAAGCCGGTCGTCAGTTGGCCGACGAGTTGTTCCCCTTCCTCCTGTCCGAAGAGTTGAGTTAGCAGCATCCGCAGTCGCTCGTGAGCCAAGCCGCCGAAGAAGCCCGGCAGCAGCGACTCGGCGGCGAACTCGCCGAGTACAAAGTCGCGTCGCCGCCGCAGCTCTTCCAGAAGTTCGGGCGTCGAGAGTTTCGACAGATCAACCTGTCTGACGGTCTTCAAAAACTCTTCGAGCGTTGGGAGGGCACGTTTCTCGAATCGCTCCGCCGCTGTCCCTTCAGCTCGCTTCATCTGCCGAGCACTGCGAATCATGCCGAACAACATTCCCGGCCATCGAAAGAAGAACAACGAATCCGCTCGGTCGAGATTGAACCGCGTCGGCGGCCGATCAATCGCTGTCCGATCGCGCAGGACTTCGTCGAGGTCGTAATCGAACGGCAGCCGTCCGAAATGAAACTCCGCCGCGCGGCGCGGATCGACGTAAACGCGCCCCGCGATCAATTCCAAGAAGCCTTGCCCCGCTTGACGCTCTTGCGGCCGATGACCGAGCAGCCGATACATCTGCCCGTAGCCGCCCGCCGCGCTCATGAACCAGCGCACGAGATCCCAGGTCAACGGAGTCGGAGCGGGCAATGTCTCAGAGAGGTTGTGAACAACCCACACGGTTGGATTGTCCTTCGCAAGTCCACGCAGTCGCGCGATTTCCTCCAGCCGACCGCGTTCGATGTCTTCGAGGATTTCGAGGCCGCGAATCTTGCGCGTCTGCAACAGCGCGACGCGGCCGTCGGCGATGCCCCATTCGATGTCGGACGGCGTTTGAAAGTGCGAGGCGACGCGCCGACCGAGTTCGGCGAGTTCGAGCAGTTGTGTCTCCGTCAGCGCCGGTTCCGTGCCTGGTCTCGCTCCGGGGACGACGCGCTTTGTCGCGAGGCTCGTGGCATCCAAGACATAGATGTCCGGTGTCACGGCTCCGGAGACGACTGCTTCCCCCAAGCCCCACGAGGCTTCGATGAGCATCTCATTCGTCGTCGGATCGTTTGGATTCGCCGTGAAGAGAACCCCCGATCGTTGGGAGGGAAACATCGCCTGCACATTGACCGCCGTGCCAACGATGCCGCGTACGTCGTGATGTTGTCGATACGCTCGCGCGCGGTCGCTGTGCCACGAGGCAAAGACCGCGTTGATCGCCTGACAGAGCGCATCCCACGGTTCGATTGCTGGATCGCTGCCGCAGTTGAGGATCGTGTCCATCATCCCCGGCATCGACGCGGCCGCGCCGGAGCGGACCGCGACGAACAGCGGTTTCGAGCCTTGGCCAAACGTGCGGCCGGTGGATTCTTCCAACCAGCTCATCGCGTCAAAGACTTGCTCGGCTAATCCTGTCGGCCAGTCGCCGTTGTGTTGTTCGGCCCACTCGCAACAGGCCGCTGAGATCGTGAAGCCCGGTGGGACCGGGAACCCCGCGCGGCTCATCGCCGCGAGGCTCGCCCCTTTGCCTCCCAAGACGTCGGTCCGCGCCGGATCGCAGTCGGACTCGCCGAGGCCGAAGCGGAACACCAGCAGATTAAGGATCTCGTCACTCACCGCGATCAGTTCTCCGCCAAAACGAAATGTGTCTCTCAAGATAAAATCTCAGTCGCGGGAGAGACTGAGCTACGTAGGCGAGTCGCTCCCGCGACTCGCATTCGGACACGCGGGTTCGGTTCCCTCAGTTCGACGCTACTCGGAAAGTTTGTGACTGAGACAGACGACGGCTCCGCGAGACGTTCCGAAGTAGACTCGTTGACGCCAGGCGATGGGAGGAGTGACCAGCTTGCCGACTTCATTGGGAATGGGCCAGTGGTCCCAGTCGCGTGTTGAGGAACGATCTCCGCCGGCTCGGCCATCGAGCAGACTGTGCAGCGCGTGCCGATCGGCACGAGGCAGGATCACCTGCAACGCTTCCACGAACGGACCGGCGGTAGGCTTGGTGTTCAAGGAGACTTTCCAGAGTAACGTGCCGGTTGGTTCGTCGAGTGCGGCCAGATGCGTTTCCGCCGCGGCGAACACGATGCCGTTCGCGATCGTCGGTGCTCCGACGGCTGATGAGCCTGCGAGTTTTGTCTTCCACAACGACTTGCCGGTCGTCAGATCGAAACTTTGGAGATGATCGGAACTGCTCCACACGACGACTTGATTCGCGTCGATCGCCAGCCCCTCCGAGTCATCCATCAGCGGCTGCTTCCAATGAGTACGTCCGTCGTCGGCCGACAGGCACCACAACAGGCCGTCACTTTCCGACGGAGCTGGACTCTCAACAACGCACACGCGCCGGCCGCTGCCCACCGGAGCGACTTGAATGGATCCGGCCTCGAACGAGCGTGCCCACAGCAACCGCGACTCTGGGGCGATTGCTTCCGCAGTCGAAATCTTGAAGAGTTGAGACCGGCCCTCGCGAACTCCCGCCGCATAGATCGCTCCATCGAGCGGCATCAGTGGCGCGGAGATCTCAAACGGCAGGTCGTTCTCCGGAGGATATTGCCACGCGAGCGACAGCGATGGCGGAACCGGTTCGTCATCCGCTCGGCCGCCACGTTCGCCGCGCGACCACAGCGGCGCGGCGGGAACACCCGGCTGGCCGAGACAACACAAACCTTGTTGAACCGTGCCGACATAGACATGCCCGTGAGCCACGACCGGTGAGCTGACGAAATTCTCGCCGACACCCAGCGACCCATCCCACACCGGCTTGAGCGTCAGCGCATCCAGACAGAGCAACCGGCCGGACGTGGTCGTGACGTAGAGATGCTTCCGACCCAAGGCCGGCGAGCAGACCAGCGGTTCGCGCAGATGGACCTTGCTCAGCAGTCGGCCGTCGAGCGAGACCCGATACAAGTGCTCGTCGCGCGATCCGAAGTACAACGCGTCCTCACCTCGCACGATGTCCCCCAAGATCGCATCGTCCGCCGCAAACTTCCAATCCACTTGCTGAGTCCCCAGATCAACGCACCAGACCTCGCCCGCCGGTTTCAATCGCTGTCGAGCGGCGGACAATTCCTGCTCGGTGGCCCCACCGTCTTTGAGGATCGTCAGCTTCATCTCCAACAGATCCGCCGCCGACTGCACGTAGTTGCCGTTGCCGGTTGGGACGTACAACTTGCCGGCAGCCACCGTCGGCGGAGCGAACACCGGATACGGCGTCTCGATCCGCCAGCGCTCCGTGCCGGTCAGCGCATCGACGGCGCAGATCGCGAAGCCGCCTTCGCCCAAGCCGAAGTAGACGACACCATTGCTAACGGCCGGAGACGATTCGCAGTCCGGAAACTTCTTGCCGTCCAAATGCCAAAGGACTCTCGGCTGACCATCGGCGGTCGGTTCGAGAGCCAGACAGTAGAAGCCATCATCGCCGGCTCCGAAGAAAACTTTTTCGTCCGCGATCGCGGCGGTCGATTCGACATGACTCTCGGTCCGAAACTCCCACCGCTTTTGTCCGAGCAGATCGAGACAGGTCACGCGCGCGTCATGCACTTGATGCAGTCCCTCGCCGCACACGACGCAGCCGTCGCCCACGACGGGGGACGAGAACGTCGCGCGATAATCCTTCGGTGCGTAGCGCCAGACTTCGCGGCCCGATTCTGCCTCGACACAGACGATCGCTCCGCGCCCTTCCGGCGAGAACGGTCCCAGGCCGGTGGCCGTCGCGAAGAAGACGCGCGAACCCGACACCGCCGGTGATGAAAAGACCGTCGCATCGCGATCGTTCTTCCAGACTGTGGCGCTGGAAGTTGGATCGTGATCTCCCGGTCCGCGCCCCAAACGCAGAGGGCCGCCGCGTGAGGTGCTCCAATCGGTTCCGTCCGTTGCGGCCGTCACGGTTGGCGAGCGTTGTGCCTCGAACAACTTGGCAAACACGCCGTAATGCCAACCGGCCGACAAGCTGGCGACGCAACCGATGAAAAGTTTCTGCCGCCAACAAAAACGGACCAGCTTGAAGAAGCCCCTCGGCTTGAACGCCGCGAACAACATGCTGCCGAGCCCCACCAAGATCGCAGGCAGCAACGCCAGCAGCGTTTGCAATGGCCCAACCAAGACCGGGAAGACGGCCAACGTCGGCAACGTGAATTGGAATGTGGTCATGAATGGCACCGAAACTCATCGTCCCGATCAGCCGCAGGGCGCTAGCCCCGGTTTGTGTCATCCGAACCGGGGCTAGCGCCCTGCGGCTCATAGCAGCCTGTTTCACTTCGGGAAGATATTGCGACCTTCGTTGTCGTCGTCCGAGTCGTCTGCGGGAAATGTGTCTTCCTCGACCGGGTCTGATTCAACGAGGCTGAGCACGAAGTCCAAGGGATCCTCGCCCCACACCTCGGACACCACCGTGAGCGCTCCGTAGCTTTGAATCAACATCACCAGCGAATCATTCATCGGAGTCGAGGACCAGGTGGTCCAGCGAATTCGATCGGGACTCGCGATGGTGGTGGTCACGTTGGGGAACAACGGCTGAGTCACCAACTCCGCCGGCGGGATGTCGAGCGACGAGAGATCCACTCCGGGCGCGAACTCTTTCGCGTTGACGCTCCACAGGTCTGCGAGCCACGGCAACAGGCTCATGGCGAGGCGCACGTTGCCGCGCGGATCGCTCCAGGTCAGACCGCTGAAGGACTTCGGGATCTCGACCCCCGTGGTCTTCACGACGTCACCGTCCCAATGGGGCAAGCGGCCTTTGGCCCGGAGCACTGCGGCTTCGACCGTCTGAGGTTGCAGGCCCAAAATTAACCAGCCGTCACAGAGCGCCGCGCACGGCTTGATGCCGGCGGTTTTGCTCGCGAAGACATAGAACGGACAACCGTGCCGAGTGCTCGCCGTGTGCGAGAACTCCACCCCCTGCTGCTGAATGACTTCAAACAGACGATCCAACGTCTGCTGCAGCGCCGGAGCATCTTTGACCGAGATCGCGAGATTGAATCGGCCGAGGCTCAGCAACTCTTGGTCGGTATCGCTCCAAGTGCAGAGCACATTGCCCAGCGAGGCAAACAGTTCGCGGCGCAGGTCGGCGGCGTTCTCGTTTCCGAACTTGGAGCCGATGTTGTGAATGGAAGCGTTCAATTCATCGGGCAGCATCGCGGCTAATCCCGAAAGGATCTTTTCCGACTGATCCCAAGTGTGAGCGGCATCAAACGACTGAATCGAAAACGATCGCACCGACACTGGCAACGGCGGCAAGCGATCCAGAGAAACGGTCGGTTGGTCATACAACGCCAAGAGTCCCTGACGCGGTTCCGGTGTGACGACATCCAACACATCAACCAGATGCCGGCCGTGATATCCCCAGCGCCACGCGATGGACTCGATCTCGTCCACACCCAGAGGCTTCAGGAGTTTCGCAACCGTGATCGGCTCGGGCTGCTGTTCGATGACCGTCGTTGATCCGTAGCGTTTCAAGAGTCGTGCAACGTCGCACCACACATGCGAAGTTTCCGCGATCGGCTGTTCGAGTTTCGGCCAGGCTCGCTGCCAACTCCGAGAGGTGATGAGCGATTCCTCCGCGTTGGTCACCTTGTCGATCACCAATTCGACGCTCGGCCGGCCGGAGTAGACCATCAGGTCACGACCCTCTTGCCAGAAAGCCCAGACCACCTTGGCGTGACCGTCGCGGCAATGCAGGCGATGGATCGTGCGGCCTTTGTATTGGATTCTGTCGAAGCCAATGATCGGGGCCAGCGCCGCTGTCACGCCTGCCGAAGCCTCGCCTTCACCTAAGTTGTCGGCAATCTCTTTGGCCTTGGCTCCCGGCACTCCCTTCAAGACGGGTTCGTCAGTGTCCTCTTCCGCTTTCTCCACCTCGCTCTTTTCGGCCTTCTTCTTCGGTTCCACATCGTCGTTCGCGGCCGCTGCCGCCTTCTTGGCGAGCGCAGCCGTAGCCGCTGACTCCGCCCAAGTGCCGATGCTGGAGAGGTGCGCTCCCGCCTCGGGAATGACGACGAGCTGATACGGCCATGAACCACGATCATCCTCCGGAAAGCAAACTGCCAACGTGAAGCCGCGTTGATAGAGAAAGCCGTAGACGTCGATGACTTGTTGAAGGGTCAGATCCCCGGTGACTTCCATGGCCATCTCGTTCTGGATGATCTCCCACGGCAGAGCCGCTGCAAACTTCTTGAACGTGGGGACCAAGCCGGATTGGAAATACGCCTCGAAGGCCGCGGTCTTCTCAAACGCCTCACGCTGCGATTCGCCGCCTCCATAGTGCCAGACGAACGCCGCTTCCTTGGGAATGGACTTGGCCCACTCGTCATCCGCGCCCGTTGTGAGGCTCGGTGCAGACAGCCAACCGCAGGCGAGCAGCCATATCCAAACGGTTCGCACTCGCAACACGGAATACATTTTCCAAGACGTTTGAACCATCATGCCCTCCTTGCACGCAGACAGCGAAACTCTTTCATTCGGGGCCAAGGAGATTACCGCCGACCGCTACAGCAACAAGTCTAATTCGACCGAATGTCCCGACTCGTTGCTGCCGACCGGCATTGATACGATGAGGCCCGTCGAAAAGGATGACCGATTATTGGAGCATAGATTGATGTTTGCGTTTCGGCCCGAAGGGTCATCACTCGAAAGCCCAGGGCAACGCCCTGGGTCACCGAAGTTGCGGACTCTCAAGCCCTGAAGGGGCGGCACTCTTCTCGATGGTTTGTTTCGCCCTATCAGGCAACGCCGTGAAGGATTTTCAAGCGGCGATGTTTTCATTCGTGAAGTTGGTGAGTTGTTTCTTTTCTTGCGGAGAGAGCTGGCTGAGTTTGGGATCTCCGAGAGGTTTTTTATCAGGGTTGGGCGGATGGTAGCGGGCTCGTTTCG
>CAMDDX010000095.1 GCA_945893075.1 Planctomyces sp. SH-PL62
GTGAACCTCAAGAAATACCAATCACACCCGCGCGGTCCCAAGAAGCCGAAGCCCCAACGCCGCTACTCAGGGAACGGAAAGCATGTCGCCACAGCGAGGATCCTCTGTCGATGACAACAACAAAACAACACATTCACTGGGCTGGCCCACAGGGTTCTAATCGTGGGCTAGCGCCCAGCGGCTGATGGCCTCAACACGAAATCTCAGGTGTGACACAGCACGAGTGAAATTGGATAACCTGTGATCGGCGAGAATGGCTCTGTACCATCCTTCCCATCCGGTAGACGCAACGAGCCCACAGCCATGACCGCCGACCGTTTCGAGAACGACGAACGCCAACGCTTGCAGCGGCAGTATGCCGAGATCGCGACGCTGGCCGGTGGCCTCGCGCACGAGATCAAGAACCCGCTTTCAACGATGAGCATGTTGCTGGAACTTCTCGCCGAGGACATGACCGGCAGCGAGGCTCAGCGCGAGCGGCGGATGCTGACCAAGGTCCAGACGATCCAGAAAGAGTGCCGGCATCTCGAAGACATCTTGAATGCGTTTCTCAAGTTCGCTCGCGTCGGCGAAATGACGTTGACGCCGGCCGATTTGAACGTCGTCGTGACTGAGTTCATCGACTTCTTCGCCGCCGAGGCCAAAGAGCACCGCGTCGAGATCAGCCCGCACTTGGCCACCGACTTGCCGCGCGTCGCGCTGGATGTCTCGCTGATGCGGCAAGTGCTGATGAATCTCGCGCTGAATGCTCAGCAGGCGATGCCGAACGGCGGGCTGCTGGAATTGCAGACGTTTGCTCGCGATGGCCGAGTCCACTTGGCCGTGATCGACAACGGCCAGGGCATGGACGAGAAAACTCGCTCGCGGTTGTTCGAGGTCTTCTTTTCGACGAAACCGAACGGCAACGGGTTGGGTCTGCCGACAGTCCGTAAAATCGTCGATGCCCATCGCGGCTCGATCACCTGCGAGAGCGAACTGGGGCGAGGGACACGCTTCACGATCTCGTTACCGCCGGCGTAGTGCAGGCGGCTCGCCTGCGATTGCTGCGAAAGTCACAGGCGAGCCGCCTGTGCTACGACGCGGCGTGATTTGCGGGCGAGTTGCGTTTGCCGATATCGTTTGCCGCCGTTCCACGCCAAGGGGTCGGGAGTCTTTTTCTGGCCGCGTCGTTTGACCGCCGAAAACCTCACGACACTTGGCGGCCAGAAAAAGACTCCCGACCCCGTCGCTCCACTATGACGCAACCCACCGACAAACCCGAACTCCCCGGCACTGGCATCCGCGTCTTGATCGTGGATGACGATGAAGCCCACGCGCAGGCCGTCGGTGAAAGCCTCGAACGGGTCGGCTACGAATGCACGGTCGCTGGCTCCGGCGAGAGTGGGCTTAAGCTGATCGAAAAAGAGAATTTCGATGTCGTCGTCACCGACCTGCGAATGGGCGAGATCGACGGGCTGACGTTGCTGCGACGTACGAAAGAAGAATTGCCCGACGCGGAAGTCATCCTGCTGACCGGTCACGCCTCGGTGCAGTCCGCGCTCGCGGCGGGACAGGCGGGAGCGTCGATGTATCTGACGAAGCCGCTCGACATCAGCGAGCTGCGTGCGTCGGTCGAGAAAGCTTCGACCCGCGTGCGGCTCATACGACAGAACACGGAACTTGCGCGGCGGCTCAACGAAAAATTCGGCTTCGAGGGAGTCATCGGCAACAGCCCGTCGATGCGGAAAGTCATCGACCAGCTCAAGCACGTCTCGAACATGAACACGACCGTGCTGATCCTCGGCGAGAGCGGCACCGGCAAAGAACTGGTCGCACGCGCGTTGCATCAGAACAGCGACCGCAAGAATAAGCCGTTCGTCCCCGTGAATATCTCCGCGTTGCCGGAAAGCATTCTGGAAAGCGAACTGTTCGGCCACGAAGCCGGCTCATTCACCGGCGCGATGAGCAAGCGGATCGGCAAATTCGAGTACGCCAACGGCGGCACGCTGTTCCTCGACGAGGTCGGCGAGATGCCGGTCGATACGCAGATCAAACTGCTGCGAGTTCTCGAAAACCGCCGGATCACGCGCGTCGGCAGCAACGACGAAGTCGACGTCAACGTCCGCCTCGTCGCCGCCACAAACGCCGACCTCAAAGAGTCGGTCTCCAGCGGAAAGTTTCGCGAAGACCTTTATTTCCGGTTGAACGTCGTCCGCATCACGCTGCCGCCGCTGCGCGAGCGAGTCGCCGACATCCCGCTGCTGATCGACCACTTCCGCAAGTTGCTGTCGGACAATCACGGCCGCGAAGTCCCGAACATCTCGCGAGCCGCCCGCCACGCGCTGGTCACTTACGACTGGCCGGGCAACATCCGGCAATTGAAGAACACCCTAGAAAGCATGTTGGTCAGCGACATCGACGGCCTGCTGGATCTCGATGACCTCCCCGAAGAGATCCGCCCCGCCCCCGGCTCAATCCCCGAAGCCGAATTCGGTGAAATGGTTTTCGGAGCCGACCAGCTCATCGGCAAGAAGCTGGACGAAGTCGAGAAGTACTACATGCAGCGGGCACTGGAAGTGACCAAAGGCAACCGCGAAGAAGCCGCGACACTGCTGGGCATTGGCGAACGGACGCTGTACCGCAAGATCAAGGAATATCAGTTGAAGGAATAACTCACGAGGCACGGGATAAAACCGGCTCGCCGATTTGCCACTTCGCTCCATCTCGGAGCACTCGGCGATACAGCGTGTCCCGTTCGACCGGTTCGCGGCCGGCTTCGCGGATGAGGTGGTGGAGTTGGGTGACGGTTAGGCCCTCCGGCGTCTTCGCTCCGGCGTCGTGGTAGATCAGTTCGTGGACCACGGTGCCGTCGAGGTCGTCGGCTCCGAAGTTGAGCGCGATTTGGGCGGTCTTCTCACCCAGCATGATCCAGTAGGCTTTGATGTGGTCGAAGTTGTCGAGCATCAGCCGTGAGATCGCCATCACCTTCAGGTCCATCATGCCGCTCGGCTTTTGGATGTAATCGAGCTTCGTGTTCTCCGGATGGAACGCCAGCGGAATAAAAGTTTGGAAGCCGTGCGTCTCGTCTTGCAGTTCGCGCAGCTTGCAGAGGTGGTCGATGCGGTGCTCGGCCTGTTCGACGTGGCCGTAGAGCATCGTGGCGTTGGAGCGCAGGCCGAGTTCATGTGCTGTGCGGTGGATTTCGAGCCAGTTGCTGCCGTCCGCTTTATGCTCACAGATTTGGGCGCGGACGTCGGGATGAAATATCTCCGCGCCGCCGCCGGGCATGCTGCCGAGGCCCGCGTCGATCAACTGCTGCAAGACCCAGCGATACGGCTGCTTGGTGATGTGGCCGAACCAGTTGATTTCGACTCCGGTCCACGCCTTGATGTGGATCTCCGGGTAGGTCTCGTGGATGACTCGGACGACGTTGACGTACCAGTCGAAATCCTTCTGGTGATGCAGGCCGCCGACGACGTGGATCTCGGTCGCTCCCGCGGCTTTCGCTTCGAGCGTTCGTTCGCGAATCATGTCGTCGGTGAACGTGTAGCCGCGCTCGGCTTTCAGGTCTGACCGAAACGCGCAGAACACGCAGCGGTAAACGCAGACGTTGGTCGGGTTGAGATGGATGTTGGTGTTGTAGAACGCGAGGTTGCCGTTCTTTCGCTCGCGCACCGTGTTGGCGAGGCGGCCGAGCGTCAGGACATCGACTTGTTCGTCGAGGAAGACCCCCTCGTCAAAGGTCAGGCGTTCGCCGGCTTCGACTTTGTCGGTGATTTGGCGGAGGCGGGTGTTGGGAGTCGGTGCGATCATGTGTGCAATCAGAAGTTAGTGAAACAGTGAAACCGGCGGAGCGAAGCTCGATTAACTTGGGACGATGACAAATCCGTGTCATCTGTGTTATCCGCGTTCCTTCGTGAGAACACGGATTTGACGGATGACACGGATCAGCAGAGATATCGCTTCTCGACTTTGGCGGCGATGGTGCCGATGCCGTAGTAGCCGATCGACAAGCGGGCAACATGAGTCAGCAGGTCATAAGCTTGCCAGCGATTCCAGCCGTAATCTTCTTCCATCCACAGGATCAGCCGGGCGAACGCTTCGGCGGCGGAGCGTTCCATTGGGTTGCCGCTGACGACGGCCATGATCTCGGTCGGTGATTCGATGCGTGGCGACAACAGCTTTTTGTTTTTGATCAGCTTGACGGTGATCGTCGATTCGGCCGGCATTTCGAGTCCGGTGGCCGACAGTTCGCCGTGACCCATCGCAGCGTGAGCGTCGCCGAGGTAGAGGTATCCGCCCGGCACGAAGACCGGCAGAGAGATCGTGTTGCCGGGGCAGACCTCGATGATGTCCATGTTGCCGCCGTGCGGTCCGGCTGGCAGAGTCGTCGGCGAGCCCCAATCGGGCGCGGTGCCGAGACAGCCGAGCATCGGGGCATACGGGATCGTGATCTCGTCGCTGAAGTGAATCACGCCGTCGCGGATCGGCATGATGTGAGCCTGATGCGGGCAGTCGGTCCCCAGCCACTCGCAGAGTTGCTTGGGGTTGCCGGTATAGGTCGAGCATTGGCCGATGCTCGGCTTGATCTCGTGAATGCTGACAGCGAGCGAGTCGCCCGGCTCGGCACCCTCAATGCTGATCGGTCCCGTCAGCGGATTGCTGTAGGGAACGGTCGTGCGATCACGGCGATCTCCCGGCTTGCGGAGTTGTCCGGAGAGGGCGTCTTCGGACTCGACGACGATGGTCTCGCCGGACTGGATGCGGAGTCGCGGTTCGCGATATCGGCTGAACTCGTAGGAGACCGGTTGAATGGTGAGACGTTGCATAGCGGGACAACCTTTTTGGCGGGGAACAATTGCCGGGGGACGTTATGAGGTGTCTGGGCGAACTTCAACCGCCCTGTTGGCGGACCTTGCGGGGATGTTGCCGAAGAGCAACGGCGTTTCGAGACGCGAGGCCATCGAACTGATTGCGTTAAGATCGCACGCGCGTAGACTGTGCCCGAAATGAACTCCCGCCAGTGGGCTTGCCCCAATGGTTCCCGCGCTTCTGCACTACGAAACACCTCATGCCTTTTTCTCGCCGAGCCGTCGATCCACGCCACCTGATGGTGATGCAACATGCGAACCAGCGCGAGCAGGCCGAAGCGATTGGAAGCGGACTGGAGAAAGCGCGCACGATCCTCGATGGGACTCGGTCAGCGACCTGGGTTTTCACCGGCGACACGGTCGTGCAGGGAGCTGGTCAGACCGGTGCCGGCCGGACGTTTTCAGAACACTTCGGCGATCATCTGCGCAACAAACTGCGGCGACTGCTCGATGTGGTCGTCAACACGGGCGTGCCGAACTCGCGCGCGGAGAACTTCTTGAAGACGCTCGATTGGCGAGTGACTCGATTCGCGCCGGAGGTCGTCTTTCTGATGCTCGGTTCTGCGGATGCTGCGAGCGGTCCAGCGGGACGGACTCGATTTCGCGAACTGTTGAATGAGATCATCGACGCTCTGGCGGAGTCAAAGACGGCGTTAATTCTGCAAACGCCGCCAACTGCTCGGCCGGATCGCAAGGCCGATGCGAAGGGCCTGTCGATGTATGCCGGACTCGTCCGCGATGTCGCCGCCGAGCGAGGCATCGCACTGATCGACCATTGGTCGCTGTTTGAGGAACGACTGGCTCAGGCCGACTCCGAACCTGATTGGTGGTCCGCCGGCGGGCAACTGCCGAACGTGCGCGGTCATGTGGAACTCGCGCGGCAGGTCGTCGAAGCATTGCCGCCACGCTGATGAGCGGCACCGCGCTAGCCGCCGGTTGTTGCGTACCCTTCACGTTCTACTTTGCCACGCGGTCCAAGTTCACCTTTAAGAAGGAGACGCCGCCGTGGACGAAGACCGTGCCGACGTGTTGTTCATCGAGTTGCACGGTGCGCGCGGAATAGTAGCGGGCCGCGACGTTGGTCTCCGGCAGCAGCAGCGCGGTGTTGTCGTTGTTCCAAGTGAGACCATCGTCGGCGGAGAAGTTGTAACTCAGCCCCTTGTTGGTCGTGCCCACGCCAAACGTCACCAGCACGCGACCGTCTGTGAGCACGGTCAGATAACGTCCCTCGGCAGTGTCGATATCGGGAACGACGCGAAAGGTTTCGACGGTCGTCCAACTGCGGCCTTGATCGGTCGAGCGCAACAGCACCGGACCCATCGCGAGCAGCGTCCCTTTTGGCGTGCGGACAATCTGCTGAAACGAATGCTGCTTGTTGTCGGGACCGGTCAACGGAAACACCGTCACTTCGTTGGTCTTGGGGTCGAACAACCGAGGCGGCCCTGCTCGCAGCGGCAACAGCCAGCGGCCTTCGCTCCACGGCAGCACGTTGTGCCGAACCGCGCCCAAGTGCTTGCCATCGACGGGGCCGACCAGCCCTTGCTCGCTCCAGGTGCGTCCTTGATCCGAGCTGATCGAGTACAGCAATGCGCGTTCATAGTAGCCGTCTTTGGCCTTGTCGTCGGCGATGTAGTTCCATGTCACGACCACCCGATCATCGGGCAGCACATCGGCCGTGCCGGGGTAAACCTCGAACACCTTGACCTCGCGGATCACGTCCGGACGTTTCGCCGACGTCGTGATCACCTCAGACTTTTCCCACGTCTGCCCGCCGTCCACCGAGCGCGTTCGCATGAGCACATTGGCTCCCTTGTAGACGACGATCAGCGTCCCATCTTTCGTGCGGCAAATGGAAGGATGGACGTGCCCCGACACGCCCTGGCCGATGACGATGGGCTGGTCCTCGGCCTTGAGCGTTGAGCCTTGGGCCAGAATCGCCGTGTTCACGGCAATGAGAAGCCCGAAGAATGGAAGGAGACGACGAATGGAAACACAAACCTGAATCATCATGGTGGCGACATCCATCAAACAGAAAAGGGAAAGGGTCGCGAGAATGATCTGGGCCTCTCTGAGATGCAAGGCGTCCTAGCGTCTGAGAGCGATGAGGCCCGCATAAACCTTTGTGGTTCGCGGAAGTCGTCGTGATGTGGATTTGCTAAGCTCCCCTTGTGGCGACAAAGATGATTCTCAAACCGTTCCCACCACGAAGCAGGACGAAATTCATGCCCTCCCAGAATTCGATGGCTCGCGGCCCCTTGTCTCGGCGCACCTTTTTGCGCGGCGCGGGAGTCGCGATGGCGTTGCCCTTCCTCGATGCCATGCGACCCGCGTTTGCGGCGGAAGACGCCAAGGTGATTCCGCGCCGCATGATCGCCATCGAAACCAACATGGGCATCCTGCCGCAGTTCTTCTTCCCGGAGAAACCGGGACGGGACTTCGAGTTGTCTCCGTATCTGCAAAAGCTCGCCGCGAACCGGAACGACTTCACCGTCTTCTCCGGCACGAGCCATCCCGGAGTCACCGGCGCTCACGCGGCCGAGAAGTGCTTCCTCACCGGCACGCCGCATCCCGAGCGTGGCGGCTTCCGCAATGGCGTATCGCTCGATCAATACGCGGCGGAGTTGATCGGCAATCGCACGCGGTATCCTTCGCTCGTGTTGGCCAATAGCAATGAAGGCTCCACGCTCAGCTATACCCGCAGCGGTGCGCCGATTCCGTCCGAGAAGAGTCCCAAGAAGCTGTTTCACAAACTCTTCGTGCAAGGCAATCCGGCTGAAGTCGCGGCAAATGTCGAAGCTCTGAAGCAGGGCCGCAGCTTGTTGGACTTCGTCGGTGAGCAATCCCGACGTCTCAATTGCTCGCTCTCCAAGAGCGACCAGAACCGCATGGACCAATACTTCACTGCGGTCCGCGATCTGGAACAGCGGCTCGCGACCTCCGAGTCGTGGGAATACAAACCGAAACCGGTCGTCACCGCGAAGCCGCCCGAGGACATCGACGACCCAAAAGCTTTCGTCCAACGGACGCGGCTCTTCTTTGACGTCATCAAGCTGGCTCTCGAAACCGACTCGTCGCGCGTCATGTCGTTCTTCATCGACACGACTGTGATTCACAACATCACGCATCACGGCAACCGCCCCGAAGTGTTGGCCGAACTGCGTGGCCATGAAGAAGGCCAATTCGGTGTACTCGGCGACTTCCTCAAAACGCTCAGCGAGACGAAGGAGGAAGGCCAATCGCTGCTCGACCGCACGATGGTCCTCTACGGCACCTGCATGGGGAGCGCGAACTCGCACTCGAACGTCAATCTCCCCGCCCTGCTGGCCGGCGGAGGTTTCAAGCACGGCCAGCATCTCGTCTTCGACCAGCAGAACAACTACCCGCTGACGAACTTGTTCGTCTCCATGCTGCAACGCCTCGGCATCGAGACCGACGAGTTCTCAACCGGCAAAGCCACGTTCCGCGGACTGGAGATGACGTAGCGACCATCGCACAACGTAGCCTGACTCTCCGAGTCGGGTGTTTTCCCGCAAACAGCCCGACTCGGAGAGTCAGATTACGGAGGCAACCCCATGAGCCCTGTTGATGCCGAAACCCAGCAACTGATGGACTCGATCTTTATTGGCAAGGCACTGCGTGCGCGTCGCACTCCGATGGACGAGAAGATGCTGGATGGTCCTCGGTTGTTTGATCTCAATTGCGCATTGACTCGCAGTGGAATTCGTTCGCAGTTTCCCGATTTCGACGAGGCACAGGTCGAACGAGAATTCTGCCGCCGTCTGGCGATTGCACGCCGCATCGACGACGGAAACATTTACCGGAATATCGAGGACACCGATGACTAGCGTTGAAGCAACCGCTGCCGTTGTGGATGCTCTTGCTGAGTGCGAAATCGATTACATGATCGTCGGGGCCATCTCCTCGAATGCCTACAGTATCGCGCGTTCCACCAAGGATGCCGATTTCGTCTTGGAACTGCGGCCAGGGCAACTGACGGCACTGATGAAATTGCTCGGCACCGAATTTCAACTTGATCCGCAATTACAATTCGAGACCCTCACCGGCTCGAAACGCAATGTGGTCACATACCTGCCGACGAGGTTTGAAATCGAACTCTTCCGGCTGAACACGAAAGACGAACACCATGTCGAACGCTTCCGACGGCGATATCAAAAAATGCTGAATGAAATCAATCGTGCGGTCTGGATTCCGACGGTGGAAGACGTCGTCATCCAGAAACTTCGTTGGCAGCGACGCAAAGACCTCGACGACGTCGTCAGCGTCCTGACGGTCAGCGGCCCAAGCATCGACTGGACCTACCTCCGATCGTGGACCACGAAGCACGGAACCGACGCACTGCTGCAAGAGTTGCTCAAGGAAGTTCCCGATTTACCGGATACCGAGCAGGCACCTTGATTGATCCCGCCTGCATTTTTTGCCCTCCATTTTTCGCCAGCTTCTGAAGGACCGCCGGAAGCAGATTTAAGAACACGGCTGGCGGAAAATGAAGGGCGGAAAATAGAAGCTCCTCCTCTTATTTCATTGAGTGATCACCGATGTCAGACCAATTCCTTTCTAACAGTAAGTTTCTCAGCCTGATCCTGCGGCATGATCGGATCAGGCTTCTGTGTTTCATGATTCTGTGCTCCACGTCCGCCGCGTTCGCGCAGCAAGAATCGTTTTTGAAAAAACATTGCTTTGAATGTCACGACGCGGAGTCGAAGCAAGGCGGACTGGATCTGACCTCGCTGAAAGTCGAGCTGGCGAACGCCGACAACTTCGCGAAGTGGGTCAAAATCCATGACCGCATCGAGTCTGGCGAAATGCCCCCCAAGGCTCAGCCTCGTCCGCCTGTCGCCGACAAAGAGGCGGTGACGAAGTCACTCAAAGCGGAACTCATCAAAGTGGAGCAAGCCGCGCTCCAGAACGAACCCAGGACGGGACTACGGCGGCTCACGCGGGCCGAGTACGAAAACACGATTCGCGACTTGTTCGACATGCCAGGCATCGCGTTGCAGGGCGAGCTACCGCCGGACGGTTCAGCACATGGCTTCGACAAGAACAGCGACGCGCTCGACATCTCGCACGTCAATCTCGCCAAGTACATTGAGGCGGCCGAGCATGTGCTCAACATCGCGATCGCGACTCGGCCCAACCCGCCGTCGGTGACGACGCGGCGTATCTCGCTGGCCAACAGCGGCGGGTTTGTCACGCACGTCATCATGAATGGCGACGGCGTTTTGCTGAAAGACAAAAAACCCGATCCCGACTTCCCTCCCGCGGCCGAGCAGAATCACCTCGACGAAGGAGCTCACGAGCGGATGGGTACATTCCACAACGCAACCAGCGTCGGATTGTTCCGGCACGAGGACGAATCGCTCAGCCCGTACTTCATCGAGCACGTCACGATCTACCCGGGCCTCTACCGAGTCCGCACATCGCTCTGGAGTTTCCAATGGGACAAGGGCCAAGTCCTCCCCTCGCGCGGGACGGAAGCGGCTCGGCTCTCGGTCGTGCAACTGACCGGCGACGGCCGAGGCGGACAGCATCCCAGCTACAAGCTCGGCTATTTCGATGCGCCGTCGATGGACGCGCAAGAGCATCAGCTCGTCACCTGGCTGAATCACAACGAGATCATCGGCTTCAACGTCGCGTCGCTCGCACCGGTCGCGAACTACAACCGCAAAGGCCGAGCGATGGCCTTCAACGGCCCGGGCATCGCCTGCGATTGGCTGGACATTCAAGGCCCGCTGCACAACATCTGGCCGCCATTCAGCCACCGCGTCCTGTTCGACGACCTGCCGCTCAGCGAGTTCAAAGCGGCCGATCATCCCGGCGTGCGGCCACCTCAACGCAAACAAGTCCGACAACTGGGTGCCGGCAAGAACCGTCCCGATCCCGCTCCTGGTCTGTGGACAGTTCAGAGCGAACAACCGCTCGTCGATGCCGACCGCTTGCTCAAAGTATTTTTACCGCGCGCGTTTCGACGACCGGTCGAGGCCGAGGTACGTCAGGTCTACGTCGCCCAGGTCGATGAACGCTTGAAAGCTGGCGACTGCTTTGAATCCGCGATGCGCTCGGCGTACCGAGCCGCGTTGTGCTCACCCGATTTCCTGTATCACGTCGAAACCACCGTAGGACGGGCACTCTTGCCCGTCGAGCAGCAAGCGGCGGCTGACAGTGGCCAGGAATCGAAGACGGGCAAGAGTGCCCGTCCTACGAAGGACTCAAGCATCGACGATTACTCGCTCGCGTGCCGCCTGTCGTACTTCTTCTTGAATTCGATGCCAGACGGACGACTCACGGATCTCGCGGCCAGGAACATCCTGCAACAGCCAGAGTTCCTCCAAATGGAAGTCGATCGCCTGCTGAAAGACCCGAAGTCGCAACATTTCATCGACGACTTCCTCGGCCAATGGTTGAAGCTGCGACAAATCGCCGCGACCGACCCGGATAAGAAGCTCTATCCGGAGTTCAACCCGTACCTCCAAGACTCGATGGTCGCCGAGACGCGGGCCTACTTCCGTGAGTTGATCGAGAAGAACCTCAACGTCAGCCACCTCATCAAGTCCGACTTCGCGATGCTCAACGAAAAGCTGGCGGTGCATTACGGCATTCCCGGCGTGACTGGCTCGCAGATTCGACGAGTGGCTTTGCCAATGGATTCACCACGCGGCGGGTTCATGACTCAAGCGTCGATCCTCAAGATCACCGCCAACGGCACGACGACCTCGCCCGTCCCGCGCGGTGCGTTCGTGATGGACCGCTTGCTGGGCCAACCCCCCGACCCTCCGCCAGCGAACATCGCCGCTGTCGAACCCGATGTGCGGGGGGCAACGACGATCCGCGAACAACTCGCGAAGCACCGCGACAACGTGATCTGCGCGTCGTGCCACGCCAAGATGGACCCGCCTGGTTTCGCGCTCGAAGCGTTTGATGTCATCGGTGGACCGCGCTCGCGCTACCGCTCGATCGGCGACGGCGAACCGGCACCACGCGGAGCGATCGATCCCTTCATCGGGATTAGCTTCAAGCTCGGCCCGCCGGTCGATGCGACCGGAGTCTTGCCTGATGGGCGTTCTTTCAAAGACGTGCTTGAGTTTCAAACGCTCGTTGCTGCGGACTCTAACCGGTTGCTGATGAACTTGGCCGAGCGACTGATGATCTACGCCACCGGCCGCGATACGTCGTTTAGCGATCGCGACCAGCTTGCTGCGATTGTTGCTGCGACCCAAAAGCAGGGGGGCGGTATTCGGACGCTGATTCACGAAGTTGTGCAAAGCCCGCTGTTTCAAAATCGGTAAGGCAGGGTGGCAAAATCATGGTTCACAAAATCATGAAGACAAGAAAGTCAGAGAGGTTTGTTATGTGTCATCGACGTCGCGGCGTTTTTGCATTTCATGATTTTGTGATCATGGTTTTGTCTCCATTGTGGATTCTGTCCCCGGCAGCAGCCGAAGAGCCAAAGCTGATCAAGCATCAGATCACGGGCCTCTTCGCACCGGATCGAGAGAAAGATCTCCGGGACGTCTTTGAGCAAAAGCTGTCCCAGTTCAAGCTGATCAGCATCGACTTCAAGAACGCCGAAGCGAGCTTTGACTACGACCCGACCAAAATTTTTCCCGGAGCAAAGCCCGAACAAATCATCGAGCGGTTCGACAATGAACTGCGGAATGCCACGCGGCACACGTTCGGCGCGAAGCCGCTGCGAACGATCGAGAAGGACAAGCTCAAGCTGGTCGAGATTCCAATCGTTGGGCTCGACTGCAAGGCTTGCTCGTTCGCCGTCTACGAGATGGTCTATCGGTTGAAGGGAGTCGAGATGGCGACTGCCAGCTTCAAAGAAGGAAAGCTCACGGCGCTCATCGACCCTGAGAAGATCGACCGAACCGAAATCGAAATGACCCTCAAGCAACGTGGCGTGCAGTTCAAGCCGCAGGAGTAGATCAACCATGAGCGTCCTCGACCGATTCTCTCTCAAGGGCCGCATCGCGCTGGTCACTGCCGGCGCAGGCCCGTTGTTCGGCAGCAGCATTTCACAAGCTCTGGCCGAGGCCGGCGCGACCGTGATCACCGCGTCTCGTTCGCTGGAAGCCAATCAGCAATTCGCCGAGTCATTGCGCTCCGCCGGGCACGACGCGCACGGCATGCAGTTTGACCTGTCCGATCCCGATTCGATCCGCCAATTACACAGCGACGTGATCGAGCGTTTCGGGCGGCTCGACGTGCTGGTCAACAGCGCGCTCACGCGAGACGGTCACGTTGGTCGCTTGGAAGATCAAAACCCCGAAGTCTGGATGAAGGCCGCTGGCGGCGATTTCTCTGGCCTGTTCTTGATCTGCCAGCAGTTCCTCCCCGACATGGTGCGGCAGGGACGCGGGTCGATCATCAACATCTCCAGCATCTATGGCGTTGTCTCAAACGATCCGACGATCTACGAAGGGACGACGATGGTCCAACCACCGACGTACAACTTCGTGAAGGCGGGCATGATCAACTTCACCCAATACCTGGCGTGCTACTACGGCAAGCAAGGGGTGCGAGCCAACTGCATCAGCCCCGGCGGCTACTTCAACGACCAGCCAAAACCGTTTCTGGATCAATACTGCCACCGCGTCCCCATCGGCCGCATGCTGGGCAACGAGGACATTCAGGGAGCCGTCGTCTTCCTGGCTTCGGACGCTTCCGCCTACGTCACCGGTCTGAATTTAATGGTCGACGGTGGCTGGACCTGTTTGTAAGAGAGGGTGAGCCAACTGATGACGACTTGGCGATGCGCTCTGGAACTCGATGCGAAACGAAACGTCGTTGCTGGCAGCCCGGCCGACTTGGCGGACGCAATCGGTCGGGCCGCCGACCTGCGGATCTACACCGAGTTCCGGCACAACGAACACATCGACGTCGATTCGCTCAATGGCGAGCTCATCCGCGAGGTCGCCGAATTCGGCGTCACCTACCGCGTCGATCAGCGATGGGTCGCGGGGATCATGAGCCTGCGGCAGCCGATCGAGCTACCCATCGGATTCGGTCCTCGTTCGTCGATGTCGTTCTTCCTGTATAACCAAGACGGCACACAAGCCATCGCGCGACCGCATCTGGATGGCAGCCCTGTTGAGGCATCATTCGGACCATCGGCGTCAGAGCCGCCACCCAACATGCCCAAGTACCATGTGCTCGATAGCTGGGACGCCGGGACGAACGCCCCCAGCCAAAACTTTGTCTATGACTTCGATCGGTTTCGCTACTGCGTCAACGACTCGTGGCGCGAAATTCTCAGTCATTCGGCGAACGGCGAGGTGGTTTCCGGATCGCTCGAAGAACTGGTCGATGCGTTCTCGACCGGCTGCGCGATCAAGCTCGGCATCAGCAATCTCTGCGCGGACTTTTGTGATGAGCCGGACCACGAGGTCTTCGTACAAGGGGGCTCCGCGTACTACTACACCGAGCAAAAGCTCTTCCTCATCGGATCGCATCCACTGGTCCGAATCCGGCCGAGCGTCCCTATGCGCTACACCAGCCGCGGCTGGGATTTTGGCTGGCTGATGCTGCGCAGCGACGGCCACGTCGTCTATCGCCGCTGCGATCCCTACACGCTCCAATTCTCCGACCACATTTCGCGCCACGCGATTCGCTGGTTCGTTCGTTAGGTTGCCGCGCCGATGAATTCTTTTCAAAAGGAGCCCGACGAATCGAAGGAGACGACGAATGCGTTGGCGGCTGCGTTTATTCGTCGTCTCCTTTCATTCGTCGGGCACCTTTACTTCACGAGTTGATTCGGCCGAGACCATTGGACGCGCCCCAGCCACGTCGTGCCGTCGGCTCCCTTGGGGTGGGGCTTGCCACTGAGAATGTATTCGGCATCGGTGACCCACGATTCGGTCGGCGTGATGGCTGCCGCGCCGAAGTTGCCGAGCATCACGCCTCGTTCGGGTAAGAGCGCTCGCTCGGTCTTGCGGAGCACTTGGAGTTTTTCGGGATCGACCTGTGCCACGAAGATCGGTGCTCGGTTACGGGCGATGTGGTCGTTGTTGGCTCCGCGCCGCGTGTAAGTCAGGAACAGTCCGTGGCTGTGGACGAGCCAGTGGGCTTGAGTGTTGTAGCTGCCGAGATCCTGGCCATCGTCGAAGGTCCATTTCTTGACCGGCTGGAAGTACAGGCCGTCCTGACTGGTCGTGACGTAGGCGGCGGCATCGTTTCGCAGCGTGAGGTAATACGTGCCTCGGTACAGCGCCAACGAGGGTTCGACGAAGCCACGACCTCCCTTGGTCGCCAGCTCGTCGCCGTGCTTCAGGTATTTGAGTTCCACGCCGTCGAACGAGCAGTGCAGGACAGTCGTGGTGTAGTCGTTGCCGGTGGGGCCTCGGAAATAGGTGGGAATCAGCAGTGTCCCATCCGCGTTGACCAGCCACTGCACGCAGCCGGGTGAGACGAGGAAGAATCTCCCGTCGGTCTCCGGCATCGCCAGCATCTTCCACTTGGTCCACTTCTGAGTCTTGGAGTCATAGGTGGCGTAAGCGCATTCATGCGAGCGCGGCTTATCGAGAAGCTGATCTCCCTTCGGGCTGTAGCGGAGTTTGATTCCGATCGCGAGCAGCTTGCCGCTCGGAGCATGCCAGCCGGGAGTCACATCGCACACGGCGATCGTTTCGTTGTTCTCGCCGGGCTGCCATGCCAGTTCGGGGATCTCGGTGGGGCGAGTCCAGGTCTTGCCCAAGTCGTCGGTTCTCAGGAAGTACAATCCAGAATAATGGTCCGAGGCCGAGAGATGCTTTTGAATGGTCATCACGACGGCGGGTTGACCTTCCTTTCCGTATCCGGGCAACGGAGCAACTCGCGGATGAAACCAGCAGAACGCGGGGGTCAGTTCTTGGAAGACCGGTTCCGCTTTCACGTCGTAGGGCAGCACTGTTTCTTCGGCGGCAAGGACAGCCCACCCATTGCTCATCCCAGAGACGCATGCCGCCAAGAGCATTGTTCGAAGGCAAACGCGGATTGAGCGAAGAGTCGTCATGTCCATGCGCATGAGTTGTTCCTTGGTTGATTGGGTATGCCTGGTGAAGTCAGGGGTCGGGTGTTCGGTTTTTCGGAATTGGCCGAAGTAAGCGTTCTATGGAAATGAAACTCAACTCGGCCAATTCCGAAAAACCGAACACCCGACCCCGAATGGATCACGGGGTGACGACTGTTTTCGGGAGCAGTGTTGCCAGCCGTTGTCTTCCGTCCGGGCTGAGCTTGGCGGGGCCGAGGTGCAGCTTGCGGAGGTTTGGCAACTTCGCGAGGTGTTCGATCGACGCATCGGTGACGCGCGCGGAATCGAGCGTGACCTCTTCGAGCGTTGGTACGTTCGCCAGATGCTTCACGCCGTCGTCGTCGAAGTTGCCGGTCACCAACATCAGCTTGCGGAGTTTCGGCAGGCGGCCAATTTGCTCCAGCGTTTGATTGCTGGCGGCGCGGTCGTAGATGTCGAGCTCGTATAGCTCGCGCAACTTGCTGAGAAACGGAAACGCCTCGGCAGTCGTCTCTTTGCCGTGGACGTGGAGTTGCTGGAGATTGACCATGCCGGCGAGATGCTTCAGCCCCCCGTCGGTCACGTTCGTGTGAACGACCTCCAGCCGCTTGAGGCTGGTGAGCTTGCCGATCGCTTCGAGTCCCGCGTCGCTGGCGGGGGCCGAGTGCAGGTTGATCGACTCGATCTGCTTCATCCCTTGCAGGTGCGCGAAGCCGGAGCCTGTGATCTTCGACGCGCAGATTGTCATGCGCTTCATGCGAGTCATTCCGGCAAGGTGCTCGAAGCCACGATCATCGCACGCGGTCAGGCAGACGTTGAGCCGTTCGAGGTTCGTCAGCTCTTTGAGATGAATCAGCCCCGCACTCGTAACGGCGGTGCCGGAGACTTCCAGTCGCCGCAGTTGATCCTGACCGGCAAGTTGCTTGAGCCAGTCGTCGGTGACTCGATCCGCGAGCTTCTTCGGTTCGGGATCTTTGTGTCCGTCGGTGCGTTCGTTGAGTTCGATCTCGACGATCCGTCCGAAGACCGGCAACCCCTCGTCGCTGGCGATCGAACGCAGCCAATCCGGCGCGACGACTTCAACGGTGGCCTTTCCACCAAGTCGTTTGATTTCGGCGAGCAGCGCGCGGTCCTGGTGAAACCGAATCGCCGCGGACTCGAATGCTGGCCAGAGTTTTTCGGTGTCGCTGCGCACCTGCCGATCGACCAGGTTCACCGTCAGAGCTTGAAGTTGGATCCGAGCCGCGTCTTCCAACTTGCCCCCTTCGACTTTTGCATCCGCGGCGACCTTCGCGATCTGCCGCAAAGTCGCTGCGTCGCCATGCTGTTTCAGCGGGACAACATTCAAGAATCGCGAGATCGGCAGAGGCTTGCCGGGATGTCCCGCGAAGCCTTTCACGCCGACCTTTGCGTGAAACACACCCGGTGGATCGCCGGTTGTGCAGAAGATCTCATCGTGATTGACTCCGCCGAAGGCGATGTTGCTGACGACCTTGCTTGGCAGCGGCAAGTATGCGAGCACCTTCGCGTCTGGGCTGAGGACTGTGATGCGTCCGTTCTTGGTATCGGGGCGATGAAAGTCCGCGACCCACAAGTTGCCGGCCGCATCGAACGCACAGCCATCTCCGCCGGAGCCACCGAGGTCGTAGAAGAGCTCCGGCTTGCCGAGCAGTTCGTTGTCGGCGGGCAGGGGGTATCGCAGGATCTTCTTCGACTGCGATTCGATGACGTACAGAAACTTGCTGGCGGGATCGACCTCAATGCCGTTCGGGAACGCGAGGCCGGTGGCGATCCGCTCGACTCGTCCATCGGGACGAACTCGGTACAGCCGGCCGACGGGCTTATCGAGCGACGAGCCTTCCGGATCGGTCCAATAAACATTGCCGCGCGCATCGACGGTCAGGTCGTTGAGGCTGAGCAACGTCTCCATTTCAAACCGCTCGGCAACGACGCCCAGCTTTCCATCGGGAGAGAGATCGAGCAGCGCCTTGTGCTTGTTGTCACAGATCAGCATGTGCCCGTTGCCGAGCAGTACCGTTCCGGCCGGGCCAATCTCCAGATACTTGTGGACCTGCTGCGGAGCGGTCACGCGCAGCAACGCTCCGCTGCAAAAGAAGACGTCGCCGGCCCGCCAAGTCGGCCCTTCCGAATAGCCGGGTGCCTCGGAATAGTGATCGAACTTCACACCGGCCAGCCGCTGAGCCAATTCGCCGGTTGGTTCCTCGGCGCGTGCGGCGGTCGTCCACAACGAACCAGCGGTGACGAGCAGGCACACAAGTAGAAAGCCGGTCGTTCGAATGATCATCGTTCGAGTCCTCGTCGAGTTGTGAAGTTGGAAACACGGCGCAGCGTCCGGAAACCACGCAAAGTTAGACGCTTCGACAACCATTGAGACGAAACCGTCAATGAACCGCAAGCCGCAGGGCGCTCGCCGGGATTATTCATGGTCTCCCACTGGATGAAACAGACTGCCGCACACTAACCCGACGCGCAAGCGAGGCCAAACCGTCACGACAGCCTCGCTTGCGCGTCGGGTTAGTGTGGAGCCATAAATAATCTCGGCTAGCCACGGTTTTTTGCGAAGGAACCGGACGCGAGCGCGTTCCGGCGGATGTGTTCAGCGCAAACATCACCCCGTGGCCCAATCGACGACGGAACGACGCCTCAGACTTGCAGCACTACGAAAAAGGCTGTCCACTGGTCGCCGTAGGAGTGCCTCATGTCACCGCCACTCGGACTGTCAAACCCAATTCACCACCTCGACCCGAATCAACGCGAACCCCTGGCCGTCATTGGCATCGGCTGCCGTTTCCCCGGCGGCATCGACTCGCCGACGGCTTACTGGGACGCTTTGCTGCGGGGCCTGAACGCCATCTGCGATGTGCCCGACGATCGCTGGAAGCATGAGCGGTTTCACGACACCAATTCGGAGAAGGTGGGTTGCATCCGCAACGCCAAGGGCGGCTTCATCGAAGGCGTTGATCAATTCGACGCCGAGTTCTTCGGATACTTTCCAACTGAAGCCCAACGCATTGATCCACAGCAGCGGCTGCTCCTGGAAGTCACACACGAGGCGATGGAGGATGCCGGACTGCGGCGAGATCAGTTGGACGGGACTCGCACGGCGGTCTTCATCGGGTCGTTCATGTACGACTACCTCTGCATGCAAGCCGCCAGCGAGCACCGCGACGAGATCAACCGGTATGTCGCGATGGGCTGCACCGTGTCGCCGTTGGCGAATCGCATCTCCTACGACTTCAATCTGAAGGGGCCGAGCGTTTCGCTCGATACGGCTTGTTCGAGTTCGCTGGTGGCGGTGCATCTGGCCTGTCGCAGCCTGTGGGGCGGGGAAGCCGACATGGCGATTGCCGGCGGCGTCAACCTGATGCTGCGTCCGGAATCGTCCATCATTTTGTCCAAAGGGGGATTTCTGAACCCGGATCAGTATTGCAAGGCGTTTGACGCATCCGCCAATGGGTATGTCCGCGGTGAAGGCGCGGGTATCGTGATTCTCAAGCCGTTGAAAAAAGCGCTCGCCGACGGCGACGCGATCTACGCCTTGGTGCGCGGTTCAGCGGTGAATCAGGATGGTTATCTGCCCGAAGGTTTCACCGTGCCGAACGTGTTCTCGCAGATTGCTCTGCTGCAGGCGGTCTATGCGGAGGCCGGGGTCGATCCTTTGACGGTGGATTACATCGAAGCTCACGGCACGGGCACGCCCGTCGGCGATCCGATCGAAAGTCTGGCCCTGGGTGCCGTGCTGGGGCGTGATCGGGCCAAGGGACAACGCTGCTTGATCGGTTCGGTGAAGACCAACATCGGGCATCTGGAGGGCGCTGCGGGAATCGCGGGCTTCATCAAAGGTGCTTTGACGGTACAGCACGGCATCGTCCCGGCGAACCTGCACTTCCACGAACCGAATCCCGAAATCGACTGGGAGAATCTCAGGCTCGAAGTTCCGACCCGGACCACACCGATGGAACGCGCTGACCAACCGTGGATCGTGGGAGTGAATTCGTTTGGCGCGGGAGGCACGAACGCGCATGTCGTGCTGCAAGAGCCGGCCTCAATCAGCCGCAGGGCGCTAGCCCCCGGTTCGAACGTGCTTCGCGACCGAGAACCGGACGCTAGCGCGTTCCGGCTGATGCCCCCAGGAAATCTTGAGACCGGCGAGACGTTGTACTTGCTGAGCGCGGCCAACCGCGATTCGTTGCGAACTTTGGCATTGCGACATGCCGACTTCTTAAGCCTCACGGAACATCGGCTCGACGACTTGGCCTACTCGGCGTTCACCCGGCGCAGCCATTACGCGCACCTGCTGGCGGTCGTCGGCCAGACTCCGCAAGAGGTCGAGGACAAGCTCCGCAAGTTTGCCAGTGGCGAGGTGAATCCGCTCACGCTGACGACAACAATCACTCGCAAGAAACGGCCGAAGCTGGCGTTCGTCTTCTCCGGCCAGGGGGGCCAGTGGCCGCGCATGGGACTGCAACTGATGCAGCGCGAAGCGGTCTTTCGCAAATGGATGGAAACGATTGATCTGCTCTTTCTACGACTCGCCGGCTGGTCGTTGCTGGCGGAACTTCGGAAGGAGGACGCTGAGTCCAAGGTCGGCGACACGGTCGTTGTTCAAGCGGCGGTCATGGCCATTCAAATCGCGCTGGTCAAACTCTACGAGCACTATGGAATCCGCCCCGTTGGGTTCGTGGGTCACTCGATCGGCGAAGTGGCCGCGGGTTTTGCTTCCGGAGCATTGACGCTCAAGCAAGCGGTGCAGGTGATCTATCATCGCTCGCAAGCACAGAATCGAGCCTCCGGCAAAGGGGGCATGTTGGCGGTTGGGGTTTCTCTGGAAGACGCTCGCAAGCTCATCGAAACCTATGAGGGCCGGGTCTCGATCGGTGCCGTCAACGGCCCGGAGATGCTCACCTTGTCCGGTGACACAGAACCGCTGGAGCAGATCGCGCAGTTGTTGGAAGCTCGCGGAGTCTTCAATCGGCCGGTGCGGGTCCAAGTGGCGTATCACAGCCATCACATGGAACCGATCAAGGGGATCATGCTGAAGTCTTTGGCCCAGGTGCATGGTGCGAAAACAACGACGCTGCTGTATTCGACTGTCACTGGCAAACGTGAGGACGGCAAGCATCTCAATGCGGACTATTGGTTTCAGAACGCGCGGCAGCCGGTCCTGTTCACGAATGCTTTGAACTCCATGATTTCCGAAGGCTTCGATACGTTCGTAGAAATTGGGCCACATCCCGTGTTAGTCAGCGGGGCCGAGGCTCTGATCCAGAAACGGGGTGCCAATGTTGTGATCGTGCCGTCGATGACTCGCAAGGAACCCGAAGCGGTTGTGTTCCTGCAAAGCCTGGCGCGACTGGCGGCGCGCGGGCTGGAGCCGAATACCACGTTGATGTTCGGTTCGGATCGTCGTTATGTCCGGCTGCCGAAGTATCCCTGGCAGCATGTTCGGCACTGGTTCGAACCGCCCGCGGCAACCGAACTGCGCCTCGGACGCTTCGAGCACCCCTTCCTGAAACGGCAGACGCAACTGGTCACGGAAGAGGGTTTGGCGGTCTGGGAAGCAACGCTGGACGTGCAGAAGTTTCCGTACCTCCGCGAACACCAAGTGGACGGCGAAATCGTCTTCCCGGCGACCGGACACCTGGAACTGGCATGGGCCGTCGCCAGCGAACAGTTTCGCCACGAAGCGTTCTTCTTGGAGAATCTGCAATTTGATTCGCCGTTGATCCTTCCCGACAACAGTCGTCATCCGCTGGACGTGCAGTTGGAGATCGTTTCCGGCGAAGGAGATTATCGGCTCTGCAGCCGACCGTCCGACGCGTCCGCTGAGTCACCGTGGTCGAAACACTCATCCGGGCGCATCAACACGGCGCACGATCACTTTGAGAAATCGAACGTGTTGCTCGACGAACTGCGACCGCAGTTTCTCGATGAGGACGTCCTGTCCGTCGAGGCATTTTACGAGACGATCCGCGCAGCGGGTCTGGAATACGGCGAGCAATTCCGCTGCATCCAACAGCTTTGGCAGCGCCCACACGAAGTGCTGGCTCAACTCGAATTGCCGGCTGAGCTGGCGCACGAATCGGAGCGGAACTTCATTCATCCGGCGCTTCTCGATGCCTGCCTGCATATCGTGTTCGCCGACGTCCATCGTTCTGGCGACCCTCAGCGAGTCTTTCTGCCTTATCGCATCGACCGTGTCCGAATTTATCGACGGCCAACCGGAAGCGTTTGGGCTCACGCGCGGGTCACGTTCAGCGACGAGCAGTTCCTGATTTTGGACACGCTGATTTTTGATGACGCCGGCGAACTCGTGGCCGAGATGCGCGGCTTGACCTGCAAACGACTCGCCGGCGCGGGTTCGCATTCGTCGGACAGCTTGTATGAGGGCTGTTACGAGTATCGCTGGATGCCCGCCGTGCGTGATCCGGATCTTCACGGTCGCATCTTCGACTACACGACGGCCGTGCTGATCGCCGACGATTCCTGGGTCGCGGACGAACTGGCGACGCGGTTGGCTGCCGAAGGGATTCAGCCACGGATCATTCGCAGCAGTGACCAGCGGGGATTCGACGAACTGCTGGCAGACGTGCCGTTGGATCGGCGAACGCTGATCGTCTTCGCGGCCGGGTTGTCTGACAGCCGAACTCAACGTAGCCGAACTCGCGAGAGTTCGGATCAAAGTCTCACGACTACGGCGGATTCAGGTTGGAATGGACTGGCCAACTGCCCTGCGGTGCCGTCGCTGTTGCAACTCGCTCAGACATTGCATAAGCGGGAAGGGGTGCCGCGTTTGTTCGTGGTGACCAACGGCGCGGCGAGTGTGGCGGATGACCTGCCGCTGGATTTGGGTCAAGCGATTCTGCACGGCATGGCGCGCGTCATCAAAAACGAATACCCCAATGTTCCGCTGATGGTGATCGATCTGAGTGCCACGGTTCCGCCGTGCGAAGTCGATGCCTTGTTCCACGAATTGCTGCACACACGCCGCGACCAGGACGAATCGGAAATCGCCCTTCGCGGAGAAGATCGCTCTGTGCGGCAGTTGATTCCCGTCGATCGCGATTCCGCCGAACAAGCTGCCACCACCGATGAACCAGGGGTTGGCGGTGACTTCCGAGCCGATGTGAGCACAACGGGATTGCTCGATCAAATCGTGTTCCGCAGACTTCCGCCTGTCGATCTCGGTGACAACGACGTCGAGATCGCCGTTCAAGCCGCGGCGTTGAACTTCAAGGACATCATCAATGCCCTAGGGTTGTTACCGGAGAAGGCTGTTGCCGGCGGACTGACGGGGCCTCGTCTCTGCCTGGAGGTCGCGGGCCGCGTTCTCCGCACGGGAAGTCTGGTTCGCCACATCCAGACGGGCGACGAAGTGATCGCCCGCGTGGCCGAGGGCTTCTGCGGTCGCGTGACCACGCTCGCGGATTATGTGATGCCTAGACCACCGCGTCTGACGCCGCCACAGGCCGCCGCGGTTAGTTTCGTCTACGTCACGGTCTGGTACTCGTTGTGCCATCTGGCACGCATGGCTCGCGGGGAGACCGTGTTGATTCATTCGGCCGCCGGCGGCGTCGGCGGTGCGGCAATTCAGATGGCGAAGCGGGCCGGCGCGACGGTGATTGCCACGGCGGGAACGAAGGAAAAACGCGAGTTCCTCAGACAAATGGGGATCGAGCACGTCTTCGATTCCCGTTCGCTCGACTTCTCCAACCATGTGATGGCAGCAACGAATGGGCGTGGCGTGGACATCGTGCTCAACTCTCTGACAGGTTGATTCATCGCCCAGAGTTTGAAATGCCTAGTGCCCTGTCAGGTCTTGATTTTGGGGTAGAGTTTTTTGAGTTTGATGCGGGCGTCTTTGAGTTGGAAGTGCCAGTCGACGCCGCGTTGTTTGGTGTTGGTTTTTTCTGACCAAGCGGCGATTTCGAATTGGAGGAGGTCGAGG